>JBGQIO010000152.1:0-8847 GCA_041498515.1 Anaerolineae bacterium | reverse complement strand
GGTGATCACGGCATAACCGAGAAGGTAACCTGATAAAAAGGTTTTGAGCGGGCTAATGCCCTCCTCATTTTTCATCTGAAACCAAATAACAAATGCCACGAACAGGAACATGCCCACTAATGAATGCCCGTAGTAAGCTGCGCTGTAGATATAAAAAGGTGTGCCCAGGCTAATCGCAAGCGTGACGAGCAGCCCATAGGAGGTGGAATTGGAAACCTGTTTTACGAATGAAAACAACAGGGGCGCAAGGAAGGCACACAACAGGCTGATCGCAAAAAATGTGATCAACGGCTTGAAAACATCCATGGGAAGCCCATTACCAGGCTTGTCGCTGATCCTGTAGATCAAAGAATAAAATTCGATACCGATCAAGGATGAACCGATAGCCTTATCGGTATAGTAGTGTCCTGCGTAATACGACTTATCGTCGGTTTTGAGAACACCCGCCTGGTATGAGTCGATCTCAAACCGATTTTCTTCGACGACCGCCTTGACCATTGCCAGGCGGGTATTCGAATTCACATCGTCTTGGGTGTAAAAATAGCCATACGCGATCAATACGATCAGGAAAACCAGTAAGACCTCTTTAACGTTGTTGTTCTTCATAAGTTTTGAATTTGAATAGTGCTTATTTCACTGCTGGTATGACCGCGGGGACAAATAATCCGGGTGATTCGGGAGCAAGCAAGAATTATATGTCGAATATCGGTAATCAAAAATCCCCGGTATGGTTCACGAGGAGATCAAACAAATCAAATCAAATCAGAAAAATACTCCTTGACCTCCCCAGCTTTGGTGAAAAGGGCATTTCCCAAGACATTAACCACTATCAGAAAGTAGAGTATATAAACTTTGAGCCTGATATAATAATGTGTCCGTAGGTATGATGGCAGCAATTTCGGACAAGGGTCGCTCCCCTTAATAGTTTCGAGCGCACCATACGGGTTCCGCGATCCGCCGCATTAGACCAACCCGTACCCATTGACTTTAATATTATGAGAAGCCAGACCTTAAAAGTTGCCGCTCCATGGTTGCCAAAAATCATAGCGATGTCCGCCGCTGTGTTCTTCATGGGGATGTATTTCGCCACAGCGCTGCCCCGGCTTGTTTACCCCTACGATCTCGATTTTCTTGAAGACAGCGTCTTAATGGAATCGGTGCGGTTCGCCAATAACCAACCGGTTTATGTACCGCCCAACGTCGAGTTTAATCCGCATGTCTATATGCCCCTATACTTCTGGCTTGGGGCACTGTTATTTAAGCTGGGTGGGCCCAGTCTGTTATTGCTGCGTTCGCTCTCATTCGCCGCGACCCTGACGACGACCGTTGTCATTTTCTGGATCGCCAAGCGCGAAAGCAGTAAGCTCTGGATCGCATTTTGCTGTTCCGGGTTGTTCCTGGGCGGTTATGGAATAAGCGGATACTGGTATGAACTTGCCCGCGTCGATTCACTCTTCGTGACCCTGACGCTGTGTGGGCTGGCACTTGCATTCTATGCCAATGGCTCAAACAGGAAATTGATCCTTTCCGCGGTCGTTTTAGCCCTGGCAACCTTTACCAAACAGACCGGCTTTGTGGTTGGAGCCGGACTGGCGCTTTATCTTTTCATCATCAACAGACAACAGGCAGGGCTGTTCGCAATGGTATTTGGCGGATTGACAGTCATCCCAGTGCTCATCCTGAACGCGCTAACCGACGGCTGGTTCTTTTATCACGTTTTTCACATCGGCGGTGCGGACCCGATCGAAATGAGCCGCCTGGTCAGTTACATAAAAGATAAAGTATTCGGCGTGATGGCAGGCTTGAGTTTGATGACGCTGCTAGCCATAGTATTAGGTGTTCGACGGGCTGGTCTGGGAGTTCTGCGAGAACAACCCTGGTTCATCGGGATAGCGATCGCGGTCGTGATCAGTGCATTGGGCCGGATCCGAGTGGGAGGAAATCTGAATGACCTGATGCCGGCGTATACATTATTATGCCTGACTCCGGCACTCTTGATCCCAATACTTGAGGCAGGCAGCTCTTTAAAAGGAACCACGGGTCAAGGAATATGGGTTCACTGGCAAGAATGGTTGATCGCCGTTTTTATTTTGGCCCAGTTCAGGCTCGGAGCATATTCTCCTTTGCCGTATATCCTCCCCACCACCGCGATGCGCCAGAGCGGCGACCGGCTCATCCAACGGATCGCATCCTTTAACGGTCCGGTGTTCGTGATGATGCATCCTTATTACACATTATTAGCAGGCAAAGAACCCTCGACCCAGATCGCTACTTTATGGTATGTCAGATACCGTGGAGCGCTGCCTTTAACGAACGATATCGTAAACAGGATCAAGAGCAAATACTATTCGGCAATCATCTCGGATGAAAGTTTTTTCGAAACGCAACCAGATCTCCATTCTTTGATCACAACTTATTATTTTCCCGACCAAACATTAGACATAAGCGAGGCGCCCTTTACGAATACCGGTGTTGTAGTGCGGCCGGATGTTGTTTACCTACCGGATCGACCGTGAATGTTCCATTACACCTTGGACCAGAGCCATTTCTCCTAAATGGAAAAATGGCCGAATCTGCGTTAATTCCTATCCGAGGAGGTCTTCATTATTGGTAAATAATTAACTTAGCATCGTTCGGATGATCGTCGACCATAACTCAGAGGAGAGAAAACCTTATGAAAACCAAGCTGCACCTTCTTTTTTACAGCCTGATTCTCTTTAGTTTGATCTTGTCGGCCTGCGGCAGTGCGACCCCCGCTCCAACTTCCGCGCCAGCTGCGCCCGCGGCGACACAAGCTCCCGTGCCGGCAACCGATACCCCTACAGCGGCGCCCGCCGCCCCGCTGACGGTATTAATCGATAATGACGAAGGCCCGATCACACCCGCCAATTACAATACCTTTATCGGTTACTGGCTGGTGGGCTGGGTGTATGACCCCCTCTACATCCGCACGCCTGATCTCAAGGTCGTCCCAGCGCTGGCGACCGCGGCCGTTCCCAGCGCCGACGGCCTGACCTGGACCATCACCCTCCGCCAGGGAGTTAAATGGCATGACGGCCAGCCGTTCACATCGCAGGATGTGATCTTCAGCTACAACTTCCTCATCGCCGCCGGGCGCGATAAGGCCCTGGGAGCGATAAAAAACATGGCAGCCAATGGGGATTATGGACTGACCATTACGCTCAGCTCGCCCCAACCGTTCTTCCTGGCGGAAAGCCTGGCGGGCAACTATATTATGCCGCAGCATATCTGGAAGGATCAGAAGCCGGACAGCGGTTCGCTCAGCCAGTTCCAGGGCATGATCGGCACAGGCGCCTATAAACTCACCCATGTGGAGCCCGGCCAATTCTATACCTTCGAAGCCAACCCTGATTACTACCGTGGGAAGCCGCTTGTGGATAAGATCATTGCCAAGATCGTAAAGGATCGTACTCAACAGTTCGACCAGCTTCAGACAAAAGAAGCGGGTGCCGTGCTGTCCTCGGTCCCACCCGACATCGTATCCTATATTAAAAGTAACCCGGACATCAAACTGGCACAGGGTTCCAATTTCTTCAACTATATCTTGTATATGAACGGTTCGCGCAAACCATTTGGTAACCCGGCCGTACGCCAGGCGATATCCGAAGCGATCGATACGAAATCACTGGTCGATACGGTCCTGTTGGGGAATGGCGTGCAGCTGCCGCAGAACTGGTACCACC
Organism: Anaerolineae bacterium; assembly: GCA_041498515.1. Taxonomy (GTDB): domain Bacteria; phylum Chloroflexota; class Anaerolineae; order Anaerolineales; family Villigracilaceae; genus Fen-1038. Next base: position 5,143 of record JBGQIO010000152.1, on the reverse strand, counting down.
CCGACCTGGCATGGTCGATCAAAACCCCCCATGTATTTGACCCGAAAGCCGCGGCCGCGGCCCTGGAAGCCGCCGGCCTTGTGGATACGAACAACGACGGCATCCGCGAGTTGAGCGGCAAGAATACTGATTTCGGCATCTTGTGCGACGTTAACAACCCGGTCGAAGTCCGCACCAGCGAATTGATCACAGGCTGGCTGAAGGATGTTGGACTGGGCGCTCATCAGCAATGCCTTGACATCGATTCCTCGGTCGCCTTGATCTGGCCGAATTTTGTGTCCGTACCCAAACCGGATTACGACATGGGCATCTGGGGCTGGTCATCGACGCCGCAAATACAACGCGGTTTCATCCGCATCATGACCAATTGTGATTTCGGCGGGGTCGGCAAGTACAACCTCACCGGTATCTGCGATCCCACATTGGACGGATACGTGAATGAATTTGTAACCACGATCGACCAGGCGCGTTCGGACCAGCTGGCCACATTAATCCAGCAGCGTTTTGCAGAGAACCTGCCGTGGGCCCCCCTTATGTCGCCAAACGGCACCTTTGCCTACCGCCCGGCAGCCTATGACGGCTGGCAGTACATGCTCGGCACCGGCATCGTCACGGTCTGGTCATTCCTACCCAAGGGGGCACAAGATATCCCATAGTCACATAGCGCAAACCTTCCAGCCGGATCTTGATCTGCTCAGGCGGGCGCTCGGTGTACAAATGCAGGAGTGTCAGGCGGAGTTGATCAAGACCACATTTCCATGGAGTCTGGTACATCGAGTGACCCTGTCCAACCAGGGTCACTCGATCCGTGAGTCGGTCATTGTGAAAGCGATCAACCCAAAAGGTCCAAGCGACCCACGGGAGGCCGAACGGGAATTGCATTTTTACCGGAGCATTTACCCTCAACTCCCCCTGCCCAAACCTTCCGTCTATTTTCTCGGCGCAGACGAAATGAGCGGATGGAATGTGTTAATTCTGGAGGACTTGTCTTTCGCGTATCGCATCCCGCAGCATCCCTATCAATGGACACGGGACGAATTACAGGCAGTCCTGCGGGCTTATGCCATCCTGCACGGCGCTTCGCTCCTGCCTGCAGCATCCGACCGCCAATGGTTAAATCCCCGCCATGAAAGCCAGCTGGATTTCGACTTGATCCATGAACAAGTCGCAACCGTTCAACGGGCTGGAATTTGGGGCGAGCTGCCCGAATTAACCGATCTGATCGCTTATGCGCGCGCAAGCTGTCAGGAGTATGCCGGCACAGCCGTAACTCTGCTGCACAACGATACGACTCCAACGAACGCTCCGCTCCCCCGGGATCTGGATTCCCAACCCGCGATGCTCATCGACTGGCAGGATGCCGGCATCGGCATGTCCGAAATGGACCTGGCGTATATCGATCTGCAGCCGTTTTATAGCGGGCGCCTCATTCCCCGCGCGGAACTGCTTTCGACCTATTGGCGGATTTGCGCAGAGTTCGGAGGCGAAATCCCTACCCCGGAAGAGCGTGTAAAACGCCAGCTTCATGCCGACCTGGTCATGGCCCTCTGGCTTACCCGGCCGGCAAGCCGCGTTGCGATCCATCCGTATCCGGAGGGGAGTTACCCGCGCATGCACTGGGATTCTCATTTTGGCATCGTTTATAATCGCCTGAAAGATCTGGCTCGCGAAATTAACCTTTAATAATGAAGAATTTGGCTTTTCGAGCAATTGAATTCGGCCTGACGTTTTTTCTGGCCATATCGATAAACTTCTTCCTGCCGCGCGCCATCCCCGGTGACCCCATTCAATTGCTTGCCGGTGATGCCGCGCCGCAGTTGGGTGCGGCGCGCATCGAGGCGCTGCGCCACGAATACGGTTTGGATAAACCTCTCGGCGAACAATACCTGATCTATCTTGGGCGGTTGGCGCACGGCAACCTGGGACAATCCTTTCGCTACAGCGGCGGAAAGTCCGTGGTACAGGTCTTGAGCGATAGCTTCCGCTGGACATTGCTGCTTGTGGGCGTAAGCATGCTGCTGGCTTTATTGATGGGGGTCGCGTTGGGAATATGGTCGGCCACAAAACACGGCTCCTCTCTCGACCTCGGTTTGCTAAGCGGTATTTATTTTTTACGCGCGGTCCCTCCCTTCTGGCTGGCGATGCTATTGATCCCCGTTTTCGCGATCCAGCTCGGATGGCTGCCGGCCGGCGATTCGTACTCCATTCCGCGATTGGAGGGTTGGGCGAATATAAACGATGTAACCCGGCACGCGCTGATGCCCATACTGGTGCTCACTCTCGCCTATCTCCCGACGGCTTTTGCCGTCACGCGGGCTGCCATGTCTGGCTTGATGGAATCCGATTTCATCCGTACTGCCCGGGCCAAGGGCGTGCCGGATATCGGGGTCGTCCTGAAACATGCATTACGGAATGCGCTGCTGCCCATCTTTACAGCTTTCATGGTGGACCTCGGCCAATTGCTCGGAGGCGTAACCGTGATCGAGGTCGTGTTCAATTACCGGGGTATTGGGGATATGATGTACGAAGCGGTCAAGTCGCGCGATTATCCCCTGCTGCAGGGCGGCTTTTTGCTCTTCACCCTCACCATACTTTCGCTCAACCTCCTGACCGAATTGCTTTACCCGTTCCTGGACCCGCGGTTGCGAAAGACCACGACATGACCGTTCGGGCCCACAGCGACTCAAGGATGCCTGCGCGCTTCTTATCGCCCAGACAGCTGTCACGGCTATCCGGATGGACGGGCGCCATTGTGTTGACCATCCTGCTCGTCCTCGCAATTGTCCCGAAAGCTATTGCGCCGTACGACTCGACCAAACTCGTCGCACCTCCCCTTCAGGAACCGAGTGCAAAATACATCCTGGGTACGAATGATATCGGGCAGGATCTGTTCAGTGAATTGATCGCGGGGACACGCGCCTCCTTGTTCACCGGATTGATCGTTTCCTTCATTTCTGTCTTCACCGGCGTATGGGTCGGGCTGGTCAGCGGCTATTTAGGCGGTTGGATCGACTCGCTCTTAATGCGCTTCGCGGACCTGGTCCTGGTGCTGCCTTTCCTGCCCCTGGTGATATTGATCAGCGTATACATCGGTCCCAGCCAGCGTAACGTGATCATGCTCCTGTCCGTTTTTTTCTGGGCAAGTCCTGCCCGCCTGGTCCGTTCGCGCGTTCTCAGTCTTCGGACAGAAACTTATATCGAGGCTGCCCGTGCGCTGGGTGCGAATCCGCTGCAAATCATCACGCGGCACTTATGGTCGGGCGTTAAACTGCTGGCTGCAGTTCAAGTTATTTTGGTAGCTTCTGCGAGCATCCTGGCCGAATCAAGTTTAAGTTTTTTAGGATTAGGAAATCCATCGGCAAAAAGTTGGGGTTCGATGTTGTACTTTGCACAGGCCAGCGGTGCATTCCTGAGCGATGCCTGGAAGTGGTGGGTATTACCCGCAGGCCTCATGATCACTCTGACCGTTCTTGGCCTTGGACTGATCGGATACAGCCTCGAATATCGGATGTCGAATTCAGCATGACCCGAACCGAATTGACCCAGGAAGAAAAACTGGCCTACGAGTTCGCCGTTCATTGGCGCGAGCCCGATTATTGCCCGGACCTATCAAGCGTCGATTGGCTGCGTCTTGCCAACCTATTGTGTAACAACCGTATGGGAGTGCTCGGCAGCCAGGTCTTTGAACGCGCCAAACCGACCGTCCCTCAGGACGCTCAAAAGATCTTCGACGGCCAAATCGAAAAATACAAGCGTGCCGCTTTATTATTCGAAGGACCGCTCAAAACCTACCTGGTCTCTGCCGCAAAACGGGACCTCGATACCCTGGTGCTCAAAGGCCTGTGGCTGTGCGAAAAAATCTACAAAAATCCAGTCATACGCCCAGGCAGTGACATAGACATCCTCGTACACCACGATCAAGTGGATGCCTGCCTGGCGTTATTGAAGGAACAGGGGATCGGCGAGTATTGGCCTAACCTCCTGAATGACGAATACTTTGCCCGCCATCATTTACATCAACAACGCTCCTCCCAGGACCTCAGCATCTGGTTCGAAATTCACTGGGCGTTGGATCACCCCTACACCCAGCTGACCGTCGACTACGCCGGCATATTCAAACGCGCCCGACCCGGACAGTTGCTCGGCGCGCCGGTTCAAGAAATGGCTCTGCCTGACCTGTTGATCAGCCTGGCGATACACCTGGTCAAACATGCGGTCTACCTGCCCAGCTTGCTGGAACGTGACGACCTAAAGCGCATCATCCTGGCGGACGGCATGTTAATGGCTTACCTTGACGTTACAGAAGTGATCAAACAATCCAAACCTAAAATTGATTGGGACTTGACGGTTCAACTCGCCCGCTCCTGGGGGGCTGTGGATATTCTTGGCGCTGTGCTCCAGGTCTGCAGCCGCTATCTTGAGGCACCGGTTCCGGAAAGCGTACTCTCTGCGCTGCCTGTCACCGCGCCCCCGGTCATTATCCGAAATTTAATGTCTCGCGCGGTCGAACAGAAATTAGCCAGATACGAAAACCTTTCCGGGAATCGCTTTTGGCAATTGCTTATAGCGCCTAACGGCGCTTTCATCCTGCGTCCGATCCGTTTGCTCGAGACAGGGTTGTATTTCTTTCCACCTGCCGATTATCTTAACCGGCGATACGGGCAGGCGAATTTATTAATGCGCATCCGCCATTTATTCCTGGCCCTGTGGCAAATGCTGCGCTTCAGTTGGGATTCAATTTATTTTGGGTTGGAAAGATATTTCCGCTTGAAGCGCATGGGTAAAAACGCCTCACTCTTCAATACCCTGGGAACCGATCTTTGAGATCCGACCCGCGATTTTCACAATTCCTGTCTGAGGAAGGATTTCAGACCGCGTCTCTCTTCGTGCTTGACGGCCTGGCAAACCTCATTGACTTCGCATTCCACTTCTGGATGGGTCGTACCTTAAACCCGGCGGAGTTTGCGGTTTTACAAACGTTGAATTCGATCGTATTGATCTACGTGACAGCCAGCAGCGTGTTCCAGCCGGTCCTGGGGCGTTTCGTCGCGGAAGCGCGCGGGACGGGACGGGCTGCTTCTGTTCCTGCGATCTTCCAATCTTTTCTTCGTGCCGCCCTCTGGGTGGGACTCGGCTTAACGAT
>JBGQIO010000151.1:0-8865 GCA_041498515.1 Anaerolineae bacterium | reverse complement strand
CGCGATCAAGCGCGGGAGCAGGAACGCGAATCGAGAGTAAGATAGTTTCAGTCACGTGATCCGATTTGCAAACATTCTTAAATTCGAAAAACTCGAAGACTCTCAATGACCCAAACTTACACAATCGGCGGGATCAATCAGTTGCCTGAGGACCAGAAATATAAGATCTATTGTGAATTGATCCCAAGAGAACTCATTGAGCGCTTTAACCTGCCTAGGTCTTTCGTTAATCCCCAGGGGCGCTCGCTTATAAAGACCAAATGGGCGCCTGGAAATCCATCAGTGGAGTTAGCCCTTTACCATCGAGCTGATTTTCCTGACCCGGTGTTATACGGTCACTTAACCGATACGCTCAACGGCCAGATCCATGTTTTGCTTTACATATTGAATGACCCAGATTCGCCGCGCTTCGACGTGGATAGGATGCCAGATGGTCGGCCTACCCGCTTTGGCACGCTCGTACGGAACCTCGAAGCCGAGAAAGCTGCTCTCGAAGCGAGCCTCGGTCCGGGTCAGGTGCGGCGCGGTTTGCGCCTCTTGAGTCCGGCGATCATTGCCTTCGAAAACTTTGTTGAAGAGTTAGGCCATGACCTGTATTTCGTCGAGCCTCTCTACTATCATAATGCCGTGGTCTTTGAGCGATACGGCTTTGCTTATCAACAAGGACGCAAGTTGATGGAACGCATCCATAAAGGGTTATCTGAAGGAGGCGATTTATTAAAACGACTTGATGAATCGACCTTTCGGCCTGTGCAAGCCGAGAACAGTATTCGTCTTCGCTCGTGGGCCATTCATGATGGTATCCTTGGCGAGCCATTCACCAATGTTACGATGTATAAACGGGTCGGTAAACATGCGGGCATCAGCACCGCGGCCGGAGTAAGGTGGTAATTGTTTGTGCTGCATATTGTGTATTGCACGGTCTACTTATCCAAACGTCAGTTAAAGAAAAAAGACCGGTTGTTAAGCGGTCTTTTCGACAAGGTAGCGGGGGCAGGACTTGAACCTGCGACCTTCGGGTTATGAGCCCGACGAGCTGCCACTGCTCCACCCCGCAACGAAGCCCGCAGAATATACCAGATTTGGAGAACTGCGTCAAGCAAACCCTAGTTGATCTCGCGGCGATCCTTAAAAATGTTCTTAAGAAAGATGAACCGGTTACCTCTTCACAGTTTAACCGATTCTATGGTAAAAACGTCGAACGTTAAAGGCAGTACATATGGTTGACAACTTTTGTTAAGATTTGGTGTATAATGTTTTTACCCTTAAGAAGTGATGATTAAATATTTAGCAATTATTCTCCACATCCATGACTGATTCTCTCCTGGTCATTGAAGGTCGACACGCCGATATCCCTTCTTTTGCAGCTGATCTGCAGAAGAAGGGTTTTGAAGTTCATGCTGCCACCAGTGGGAGCGTGGCTGTTACGCGCCTTGAAAAAATAAATCCAAGCCTGGTCGTTGTAAATGCGGCCTCGCTGCGTAGTACGGGTCTTCGTATTTGCCAATCCATCCGTGATAAGAATGCCAAGTATCCTATCATCCTGGTGCTCGCGAAGGAAGCCAGAGTCGGTAAGGATGTTGCAGATGCTGTGCTGGTATTGCCGTTCACCGCTCAGAAGCTGGCCAACCGCATCAAGCCGCTTTTGCCCGGCGATGGGAAGAACATGGTGCATGTCGGACCGTTGCGTCTGGATGTCGAACATCGTCGTGTGAAGTGCCTGGGCAAGAACGCAAAGCTTACACCGCGTCTTGTTCTGCTCCTTCAGATCCTGATGGATAAACACGGTGAAGTTGTGGAACGTGAGGCTTTATTCAAAAAAGTTTGGGATACCAATTACACAGGAGATACGCGCACCCTCGATGTGCATATATCTTGGCTGCGGCGCGCCATTGAGCTTGACCCCCTTAAACCGAAATTTCTGAAGACCATACGCGGTGTGGGATACCGACTAGACGTTTAACTCCCTTTGAAGCATTTCACCTTTGACCGTGATCAACCGGACGCACATCTTGCGTCCGGTTTTGATTTTTATATCGTGAGACAATTCACCGTTTCTTATTGGCCGCCGAGCCTGCGCAGCGCTTTTGAAGATTATTCCATTCCAGTTTGGGTCCACCTCCCAGTAATCAAGTGCGAGCCGGCCATTTACATGAACTGAATCGGGTTGAATATTCAATTCTACTTTCGAGGATTTAGCAAGGGGGAAACAGAAGGGTGCCTGCCTTTCCAACGTAAATGGCTCGATAGGCAGACCACTTAACCGCAAACGTGTTGTGTGAACTGCGCGGAAAGTAATGTCGGAGGCAATGAACTTTCGTCCAAGCCGTGCCGCAACAGCTGGAGCGGTGCCCGAACCACAGAAGAAATCGGCTACAACATCACCCGGGCGCGATGAAGCCAGGATAATTCGCTCCAGCAAACCTTCCGGCTTCTGTGTTGGATAGCCGGTGCGTTGGTTGTGAAGTCGGGCTACGACCGGGAAATACCACCAATCTTCAGGGACCTTACCTTGTTCCAAATTAGGGACTTTGCCAAAGCCGGCCTTAGGTGAGGCTTTAAATGTCTGTACCGTGGAAGGGTTATAAGGCTCCCGAACTGCATCCACATTAAAGGTGTAATCACTGCCCTTTACATAAACCAGAACCGTATCGTGTTTGCGGTTAAAAGCGCGGCGGATCGGTGACGGGCCATGATAGGTCCAAATAACCTCATTTAGCAAATGGGCAGGACCAAATATTTCATCCAACAAAATCCGGGCATAAGAATTCGCATGCCAATCGAGGTGAAGATAAAGGGTCCCGTTAGGTGCCAGCAAACGGTACATTAGAACAAACCGCGGATACAAAAAATCAAGGTAGGCATCCAAGTTGTCCCAAGAATCCTGATAGCCCTCCGCTAATACCCAATTTTCGGGCTTGCGTGAGTCCTCGCCACGGCCAATACGTGTGGAATATCTGCGATTCGTAAAGAACGGGGGATCCGCGTAGATTAGGTTCATGCGGCCTTCATATTCAGGCATCAAGGCTGACATTACGGGTAAGTTATCTCCCAAGATGAGACGGCTTTCAGGAACAGCTTTCGGGTAACCGAGACCCCCCGGGTAGATAATCGAATCCTGAATCAGAGCTGTCGGTTGTGGATCTGCCAGATGTTTTGAAGGCCAGGTCAGGATAGGCATATTAATAGTGAATTTCCACGCTGGTACCGAACCCAGGCGTGTTGACGGCGTCATACCTGGATATTGGACGGGCCCAACGAAACAACCATTTGGCCTCACTGGTTCGCATGTTAATACAGCCGTGACTCATGGGCGCGCCGAAGTTTTCGTGCCAGTATGTGCCATGAAATGCCTGACCATCGCCGGTGAAGAAGGAGGTCCAAGGCACCCCCGGGAGTTCGTAACCGTCAATACCGGCGAATAGATCGCCATTCCCCATGTGCTTGGAAGGCGTCTTGGGGTCTATATTAAATTTGCCGACAGACGTGGAGGTAGGACCTGGTAAACCGGATGAAATGTTGGTTTGAAAGACGATCTTGCCATACTCATAGGCGTTCAATGACTGGTTGGTCAAATTGACATCTATATGTTTTTCCTCCCAGGGGGTCTCAGGGCTGATCGGGTCCAATTCCTGAGCGGGGATCACTCGCAGACCGATGGCCGGGACATGGTATGGATAGCCGATCAATTCATCGAAGATGCGATACCAGGGGCCCTGATACCAGGGTACGGTTGGGCCGTCTTCGACCGCCTCAATCCAATGAACAGATTCGGAATATAACAGGAAGCCAAGCTTGGTCCAATTCGAATATTTGGTATAGCGCCAGACTGGAACGAAAGGTACCGTAACTTCGGCTAACAGCCTTGTTCCCTCTGGGATAGAGTCTACAGGTTGGTTATAGATATATTTAACTCTCTGCACGCGATCACGATGTATATATCCACCCCAGACCCGATACCAGACCGGATTGAATTTAGGTTCATCTGCCACGACTTCCTCATATACATGGATCAACTCATCCCGTTCACACCATCTATAAATGGCGCTTTTGAAGGAAGGCACCGTATTTATACTGATCGTTTTTGAAGTTCCGGCCACACGAATCAAGTCGCTGTCATCAAATACAGTAAAGGCTGTCGTACCAAGTGGAAGGTTAGATGTAAAGCGTCCAAAGGCCAGACCAGCCAGGCTGAGGCCTCCCAGCTTGAGAAAGTCACGCCTTGATAAACCGTCAGACATGCGCAGGATTGTACACTAAAGCTAACACCATAGCGAATCTTTGAGAAGTGCTACTATGGTTACACATACATAGTCATGAAACCCGAGATATCACCCCAAGTGACATAAAAAAACTGCCCTCCGCTAACGAGGAGGGCAGTTGGATATTCAGTTGTTATTTATACATTGACCGGGGCAGGCATCATGTCCTTAAGAATGATCTCGAGCGCCATCGTATGTCCGCAGCGCTGGTGAGTGATGAAGAACTCACAATCACATTGAAATTTGCCTTCTTCAAACTTCACTTGATGGTTGTTATTGTCTCCGTGGAACGTAAGGTCGAACGAATTGAACCGAAAGCGGTCGCGCTCCTCTGCATAGCGTTTTGCTTTTTCGATCTTTCCTATCATTCCAGAATCCATCTTTCAATCTCCTTTCAGATATGAAATAAAAAAGGCACGCGAACGCATGCGTGCCTTTTCTCTTTATTGAACCGACCCATCGCTTGCAACAACTCGCATAAGCTGATTACCTTAGCTTTGAGTATAGTCAGATTCAAGGTGCGAGTCAACGTCCAATATGAATTTATTAATGTTTTCGTATGGCAACTGTAGGGTGAACCGAACCTATACGAATTCATGCTAATTTAACTTCATAACAAATCAATTGTGATCGGCACATCTCGAATTTGACAATGCCATATGATCAAAAAAAGTCCATTTTTCTTCTATTGAGACATCGTCGAACTAATCAGCTGTTGCTCCTGCCTGGACAGGTTCGTCGCCATTATACCGAAGTAATATCGGCCAGCGAGCCGCGATCAGTGCGACGATCAGGATTGTCCCTACGCCGCCGCTGATGATGGCGAATGGGACACCAAACGCCTGGGCTGCCGCGCCTGCTTCGATCTCACCGAGCTGTGGACCACCCATGAAGAAAATTTGGTTAATACCCGTCATGCGTCCCCGTAATGAATCGGGAGTATTCAAATTACGAATTGTGTTGCGGATGATCGTGCTGACTGAATCCGCAGCTCCTATCAGAACTAGGGCTAGAAAAATGATGGCGTAGATGCGCGAGATGCCGAACAGGATGGTTGCCAAGCCAAATATCACCACCGAACCCGTCAAGAGTTGTCCCTGGCGGCGAACATTATTGAATTGGGAAATGATCAAACCGACTGCAACGGCCCCTACGGAGGGCGCGGCAGCCAGCCAGCCGTAGGCAATTTCTCCAACATGAAGGATATATTGTGAAAAGTAGGGGAGCAAGGTGTTGGCGGAGGCGAAGAAGGTGGCAAAGAAATCCAGGATCATGCTCGACAGGATCAACGGCTGGCTGCGGATGAATCGTATCCCATGGCGGATGTCGACAAGTGCAGCCTTGAAGCCTTTTGCAGACAGGCTCTGCTGTTGAGGCACCGTGCCCATGAAGATCAATGCGAAAATGACAGCCAGGAAGGAAAGGGAATTGATAAAGTAGGCATATTCCTGACCCCAATAGCCTATCACCACGCCGCTTAGAGCCGGTCCAGCAATCGCACCGGTGTTGAATGCAATGGATTGCAGCGAGAAAGCATTCGGCAAATCCTCGCGGGGTACCAAGTTCGGAACCAGCGATTGGCGGGCTGGCAAATCAAACGACATGGCGATGGCTTGAATTGCAGACAACAAATAAATATGCCAGAGTTGAATGATACCAAAATGGGTTAGGAGACCCAGCACAAAAGCCACAAGCAATGAAATGCTTTGGGTGATGAACAAGATCATGCGCCGGTTGGCACGGTCAGCGACCAAACCACCGATCAAAGAGAAACATAATACGGCGGCAAAACGAACGCCGCCTACGATACTGACGGCGATCGGGGCCCGACTCAACTGGCTGATGTGCCAGAACAAGGCCCATTGCTGCATCTGTGATCCGACCATGGAAATAATCAAACCAATCCAGATCAAGGTAAATTGGCGGTGTTTAAGAGCGGGAGGAATGTGGATCATTATTACCGTTCAATCCTTTACCGTAAAATAAAACACAAAAGGCAAGGAAAAGCGCCTTGCCTAGGCATTAGGGTTAAACACCAGTGTATTACGTACCCCAGTCGCGGAGATAAAGAAAATCGGATCCCACCGTACGGATGCTCAACTTGGCGATCAACGGCATCATACGCTTGAATTGACTGCGGCGGAGGCGACCATGCACGTTCTCAACAAAAGCCTCGTCAAAACCGGCCTCCCGGCAATCTTGCAAGCTCCAGCGTCTGTCCACCAGCAGGTATAACAGCTTGTCTACTTCTTCATAGGTAAACCCAAGGTCGCCTTCATCCGTCTGTCCGACCCACAAATCGGCTGACGGCGTTTTATCGATTACAGATTTCGGGATGTTCAGTGAGCAGGCAAGCTGCCGCAGCTGGGTTTTATAGAGATCTCCAATCGGGTTGAGCGCCGAGGCCATATCGCCCCATATTGTAGTGTAGCCCAGCAGAATTTCCGTTTTATTGCTGGTTCCGACTACCAACCCTTTGAATGCTTCTGATTGATCGTACAGGACGATCATACGAGCCCGCGCCATCAAATTGCCTCTGCGCAGTTTCGACATCTCTGGTTCGCGCTGAATCAACGGCTCGACCATCGGTGTGATGTCAATCGTCTCCATCTGGACCCCAAGACCAAGAGCAGTTCTCTCGGCATCTTCCAACGAATCCGGCGAGGAGGATCTATAGGGCATGCGTACTGCCAGCACATTCTGCGGTCCAAGAGCCTCCGCAGCCAGCGCACAGGAAAGGGCTGAATCTATTCCGCCCGACAGCCCAACCACTCCGCGCGTAAAACCTACTCGGGTAATTTCACTCTTCAGAAAACCGGTCAGAATTTTGCGGGCGAGATCGGTATTTATCGTCAGATCTATATTCATTTCGAAAGGATACGGTTAAGTTCTTTCTGAACAAGATCTGCGCGTTCATCGCGCAGCAGAGGCAGGCGCGCACGCGTACGGTGGAGTTGATTGAGGTCCAGGCACGCCATGGTCAGCGCTTCTTCATAATACGGCCCGTGCGCGATCCTTTCGCCGTTGGGATCGAAAACTGTGACACCACCCCAAAAATTATATCCATCCTCATAGCCAACCCGGTTGCTGTGAGCTACAAAACTGGTAAACAAGTTCGCATACGCCTGGGTGACACCCTCCACCCACCAAGCCGTCTCCAATTTGTCATGCTCGGTCAAACCGCGTCCGGGTGAGGCGGAGGAGAACAATAGCAGGTCGGCGCCATCCAGCCAAAGCAGATAGGGCGGCGAGGCATGCCAGAAGTCTTCGCAGATCAACAATCCGACGCGTCCAAAGCGGGTATCGAAAGCGCGCAGTGAGTCGCCGCGGGTAAAGAAGCGGCCTTCATCGAACAGGGCATAAGTAGGCAGGTACAGCTTATGGTGGACGTGGAGCACGCGTCCGCCCGAAAGGTAGGAGGAAGCAATATAAAAACGATGACGAGAGTCCTCGTCTACGAAGCCGACCACGATATCGATATTTTGACTCGCTTTGAGCAGCGGCTGGAAAACGGGGTCGTCCTCCACGGGCCGGTGAGCCAGGGTCGACGCCAGGTCTTGCAACACATAGCCTGTCAATGAAAGTTCCGGGAAAACTATCAAATCCGCGTTCTGGGCTTTGGCCTGCTCGATAAAGTCCAGGTGCTTCTCCAGATTAAATTGAACGTCCCCCAATTTGGTTGCTATCTGAGCGAGGGCAAGATTGAGGTGCATCGCTGGAATCTTACCATTAAAAAATCAGACCCTAAAGGTTATCAAACCTGTAGGGTCTGTGTTACTTATTTGGCTGCAAATTGCGATTATCAACCTTCCATTAATGTTTTCAAGCCATCCAGCAAGGTCTTCCAGAATTGGTCACTTTGCCGTGCCTCTTCTTCAGAAGCATTGTTATCCTGGGTAATCGTAACCTCTGTTTCGCCGTTTTTACCGGACAATTCGTAAGTAACCGTGTGGTAGTTTTCAGGGGCATCTGGTACTCCAGAAAGAGGCGACCAGTGGGTAGTAACCAATAATTTTTTAGGTTCGAACTTAAGGATCGTTCCCTTGTCCTCATAAGACTTGCCTTCCCACTCGCCTTTATAAAATATGGGGCTGCCTACTCTCCAGTCGGTAACTATATCAGCACCAAAAAAGAATTGCTTTAAGATTCTAGCGGTTGTTAAGGCCTCCCATACTTTCGATTTGGGAGCGTTGATCGTAACTGTAGCTTTAGCCGTATATGTTTTATCCATAACTAAATTTTCCTTTTGTTTGAGAATTAACCATTAATTTTAGCTTCCGGGTTTAACACTAGTATTGATTCTGGTTTGCGGCCACAGAATCCGCTTCGCTATGCCTCACCGGAGTCAGGGAAGCCCATCCTGCTGGGGAGCGATTTTCAAACAATAAGCTTTGGTACTCCATTGCTCGCAACGCGGAATGCCAGGGGAGCAATTACCGGTTTTGGTAATCCCTCCGGGTCTCGAGAAGCGGCAGGAGATAAAGCTGAACGATCTCACAAAAATTTTAAATAAAGGTTCGAATGAACTAACTTTCCCGTAAATTACGGCTATTTACCGATTGAAAAGCAGGAGGTTCGAATGAGAGATTATTCATTCCTTTCG
>JBGQIO010000150.1:0-8900 GCA_041498515.1 Anaerolineae bacterium | reverse complement strand
CAGGTGTTTGGTGTCGCCTGCGCGACCAACGGAGACCTTGCTCATCATCTTTCGGATGATGACCTCAAAATGTTTGTCGTGAATGTTCTGCCCCTGTGAACGGTACACTTTCTGGATCTCGCTCATCAGGTACATCTGGGCGGCTTCGCGTCCCTGAATGCGCAGCACCCGGTGCGGGTTGAGCGAACCCTCGGTCAATGCCTGCCCTGCCTCCACGTGATCGCCTTCCTTGACAAGCAGGCGGGCAGTCGTTGGGATCTCGGAAGTCTTCTCTTCACCCTGTTCATACGAAACCATGATCTTGCGCTCTTTCTTTTCGACGGCTACTCTTCCACCGTGTTGCGCAGTGATGGTGGATTTATCTTTGCTTGCCAGTATTTCACCGGGCTTGATGACCGCCTCGTCCTTGACCACAAATTTCCAGTCCTCAGGCACGCTGTATTCATCATGGACCATTTCTGTATGTTCGATCTGTACCTCGCGCAGGTCGGCATATTTATCGGATTGCAGGATGTGCACGACGCCGTTGATCTCTGCGACCACGGCTTCACCTTTCGGCTGTTTGCGTGCTTCGAAGAGTTCTTCCACGCGCGGTAGACCGGTCGTGATATCGGCGCTGGCGGCGGCAACACCACCGGTATGGAAGGTTCGCAGCGTCAACTGCGTGCCTGGCTCACCGATGGACTGGGCGGCCACGATACCAACTGCTGCTCCCAGGTCAACCATATCGCCGCGGCCTAGGTCGAGGCCATAGCATTTTGCACAGATGCCGTGTTGAAGTTCACAGGTCAGCGCGGAGCGGACTTTGACTTCGGCAACGCCGGAAGCTGCGATCTTACGCGCCAGGATGTGATCGATGACATCGTCGCGTTCAGCAATGACCTCACCGGTCTTCGGATGGATCACGGGCTCGGCCAGCAGGCGGCTGTAAAGGCGCACGGCCATGGATTGTCCGGCCACGTCGTCTGAGCGACGGATCCAGGTGCCGTCTTTTGTTTCACAGTCTTGTTCGTTAATGATGATGTCCTGGGCGATATCCACCAGGCGGCGCGTGAGGTAACCGGCATCTGCTGTGCGCAGGGCGGTATCAGCCAGACCCTTGCGCGCACCATGGGTGGAGATGAAGTATTCGAGCGCAGTGAGTCCCTGACGGAAGTTCGAGCGGATTGGGAGCGGGATGATGCGGCCAGCCGGGTCGGCCATCAGACCGCGCATACCGGCCAACTGTGAAATGGTGGAGAAGCCGCCTTTGGTCGCGCCGGAACTGGCCATCGTCGAGAGATTGCCGTCGGGATCCATATGTTTCTTTACTGCATCTGCTACCAGATCGGTGGTCTTCTGCCAGATCTCGATCACGCGTTCGTTCTGCTCCTGTTCGGTGAGTAGGCCGCGGCGGAAATCGCGTTCTACAACTTCCACCAGTTTCTGCGCTTCTGCCAGGATTTCTTTTCTTTCGGGTGGAATGGATATGTCTGCAACTGCCAGCGTCGTACCCGACCTCATGGCAAACTCAAAGCCCATCGTCTTGATAGCGTCGGCAACGTCGGTGGTCTTTTCCTGGCCGCACAATTCATATACCTCGGCGATCAAGTCTTTCACGCCGCCTTTGTCCAGTTTCTCGTTGGTAAATTGAACTTCGGGAGGCAGGATACGGTTGAAGAGCACGCGACCCACCGTTGTATCGATCAATCGTGTTTCAGCTTGCGGCAGGCGGTCGCCCTTGTCGTTGTACCAGGTTGTCGTCTGCAATTTGACGCGGGTGTGAACGTGTACCTGGTCGAGTTGATAAGCGAGTTCGACTTCGTCGAAGTCGGCAAAGGCGCGGCCGTCCCCGGGATGTTTAGCGGCTTGCTCCATTGTCAGGTAATACACGCCCAGTACCATATCCTTCGACGGGGAAATGATCGGCTCACCGTCTGCAGGCTTCAGCAAGTTGCGGGAAGCCAGCATGAGGGTGCGCGCCTCCTGCACGGCCTTTTGAGAAAGGGGCACGTGCACGGCCATCTGGTCGCCGTCGAAGTCTGCGTTGAAGGCAGTCGTGACCAGTGGATGCAGTTGGATAGCCGAACCTTCGATCAAAAGCGGTTCGAACGCCTGGATGCCCAGGCGGTGCAGCGTAGGAGCACGGTTCAGAAGCACCGGGCGGTCTTTGATGACGTCCTCGAGCGCTTCCCAGACCTCGGGGCGGTTGCGTTCGATCAAGCGCCGCGCGCCCTTGACGTTCGCGGCGTATCCGTTCTGCACCAGGCGCGCGATCACGAACGGGCGATAGAGTTCCAGTGCCATGGTCTTGGGCAGACCGCACTGATAAAGTTTGAGTTGCGGGCCGACGACGATCACGGAGCGTCCGGAGTAATCCACACGCTTGCCAAGCAGGTTGCGGCGGAAGCGGCCCTTCTTGCCCTTTAGCATATCGCTCAAAGACTTTAGTTCACGGCGTCCGCGGCGGCTGAGTGCTTTACCGCGCTGGGAATTATCGATCAGGCTGTCCACCGCTTCCTGAAGCATGCGCTTTTCATTGCGGATGATGACATCCGGTGCGCCGAGTTCGAGCAGGCGCTTGAGGCGGTTGTTGCGGTTGATCACGCGGCGGTACAGGTCATTCAAATCGGAGGTCGCGAAGCGACCGCCGTCCAGTTGGACCATTGGCCGTAGGTCAGGCGGGATGACCGGCAGGACGGTCAGGATCATCCATTCGGGCCGGTTTCCCGAACGGCGGAATGCTTCCACTACTTTCAAACGAGTCGTAGCCTTCTTGCGCTTCTGCTTTGATTTTGTAGTGCGGACTTCATGCCAGAGTTGCTCGGCCAGTTTGTCGAGGTCGAGGCGGCCCAGGACATCGTAAAAGGCCTCGGCACCCATGTCGGCGCGGAAGACCTGGCCCCAGCGCTGCTTGAGTTCGCGATAACGGGATTCGCTGATGAAAGTGAACGGGCGCAATTCCATCAGCTCATCGCGCTGGCGGGATGACTGGTTGACGGACGCTGATGTCTGGTCTTCCAGTTGAGAGCGCAGGGCTTCCATCTGCATGTCAGCCTCTGCCTTGATCTTGCCCCCTTCCATCTTAAGGGCCTCGAGCTCCTGTGCGCGTTTGTCCTTGAGTTCGTTCTCCAGCGATTCCAGCTTCTTCTGGACGATCTTCTGGACCTGGCTGATGTGTTTGTTCGCGACCTTGTCGTTCGCGTCGATGATTTTCTCGCCGGTCAGCTCAAAAAGGATGGCTTTCTTGGCCGGCTGTCCCATCTGGTCTTGAAGGGTCTTTTCCAGCTTCTGGCCCTCTTTGATCACCGGATCGAGTTGTTCGGCAATGTTCTCGTCATAGCCCTGCTCGAGACCGGTGCGTTTCTGGTTGATCTCGGTCAGCTTATGATCGCGCTTGGTTTTGATCTCGGCGATCTGGGCGTTAACCTCTGCGGCTTGCTCGCGTTCGGAGACCGAGATCTCGTCCTCGAGTCGCTGCAATGCCTTCTTGCGCGCTTCTTCGTCCACATAAGTAACGATATATTGCGCGAAGTAGAGAACACGGTCGAGGTTGCGGCGCGAAATATCGAGCAGCATTCCCAGTTGCGATGGAATGCGCCGCGTATACCAGATGTGTGCGACCGGCGTGGCAAGCGCAATATGTCCCATGCGTTCACGGCGCACGGCGGCACGCGTTACTTCAACGCCGCATTTATCGCAGATGATGCCTTTGTACCGGGGGTTTTTATATTTACCGCAGTAGCATTGCCAGTCGCGGGTCGGGCCAAAAATGGCCTCACAGAACAACCCATCTTTTTCTGGTCTTATACGTCGGTAGTTGATCGTCTCGGGTTTGAGCACTTCGCCGTATGACCACGACATGATCGTTTCAGGCGATGCCAGGCTGATGCGGAGTGCGGTTAGTCCTTTAGTTTCCACTAGGTCCTCTCCTCGTCAATAATTACCAGCTCACGAGCAGGCGTCTCTGTATAGCGTATAGTCAGCTTGTACGAGAGACAAACAAAGGCAAGCGCTTCGAGGCTTTTTCCTCAAGCGCTTGCTGTATTTTTCTTAGTTATCACATCCAACCCCTAGATTATACGCAGAATTTCCTTAAAAGTCAAGCAGATCATTCGGAATTATTAACGCTTGCTAATCTGGCCTGTATTTCCCCCATTTCAGCCTTTCCCGTCCTTATGTGTTTCCGTGCTTACGTGTTTCCGTGTTTACCTTTCCCTCGCCGCCCGGTTTCTATATAAATGCTCGTTCGGAACGGAGCGCATTTTTGTCTGGTCAACCGGGATGCCTATGAAATCCGCGATCCTCGGACAGGTATCATCCGGGTTGGCCATCAATTGGTTGTAATTAATATAAAGTACTTCAATATTAGGCTGCCGCGCCAGCCAATATTTGACATCTTTCAGGTGTTTATGGAACTCTATTTCCATTTCAGTATCGCTGATCTTCGACTCTTGCTTACGGCGGTTCAACATTTTGAGCTGGGAAGCGAGGATTTCTTTAAAGTCCCTTTCCATGAAAAGGATTTTGTAGTGATGACCCGCTGGAAGATATTCCAACAGGGCCGAGACGATTTTCACGACTTTGTGGTCTGCTTCGGCCAGCCATTCGTTCTGTCCCTTGCTCAATTGTTTAACCGGCCCGAATTCAAAATAACCGTTGGGGTTGTCTTCGTCTGCATTTCGAATGGAGTCGCTTACACCTGGCACCCCGCCCTCAACCAGCATATTCATCATCATCGAAGTCCCGGATCGTGGCAAGCCTGAAACCACGAAGATGGTGTTGCTTCGATCTTTTTGTGACGACGCGCTTCTTAGGATTTTTTTTAGCATGCTTATCAATAGTTCAAAGCGAATCAATATTTTTATATCGCCGGGTCCAAAGTCTAAAGTCCAACGTCTAAAGTCTATTTATTTTTGTATTTTGAGTTTTCAGCATCGATTTTGCCGATCAGTTCGTCCTGTAGCGGTTTGGCAATGGAAGGATTTCCTGAATATAGATCGTTCAATTCTTCAGGGTCGCTTTCCATATCGTAAAGTTCATACATATCGTTGCCATTATACTTTTCGTAACCTTTATAGTAGCTCAATTTATATTTACCCTTCCTGATCGCGAAGCTTGCAATGGATAAGGGACCAAAAGCCGGGTTTACTTTTGCGTCCATCATATAAATGCTTCGTTCCGGATCTTCCGTGCCGCCCAGGGCTGGCAGCATTTGCCCTTCACACCAATCCGGAATTTCATTGCCGGTCAGGTGGACCAGGGTCGGCAGGACATCAACGCTGTTCGTGGGTATGGTAACATCCTGTCTTGACTTTTGGCCTGGCGACGAGA
Organism: Anaerolineae bacterium; assembly: GCA_041498515.1. Lineage (GTDB taxonomy): Bacteria > Chloroflexota > Anaerolineae > Anaerolineales > Villigracilaceae > Fen-1038. The sequence continues at coordinate 3,587 of JBGQIO010000150.1, read as the reverse complement.
TCAGCAGGGGGACCTGAACCACGGGATCGTAAAGTAAAGGGGAAATATGTCCTTCGACGCCCCTTTCGAAGAACTCACCGTGATCGGATGTGACCACTACGTAATTTTGATCGAGGATGCCTTTCGCCTCGAGAAAATCAAGCAGCCTGCCGAATTCGGCGTCTAAGTTAGCGATATATTCATCATAGTTTCTTCTGCGATCGTTCACGTTGCTCGGCGGGATATGGTCTCCGAGTTCATGTTCTGGTTTTTGTTTTGGGCGCCAACCGTCCACAAAAGTGCTGTCGAAATCTTTATCGGGTCGATAAGGTGCATGCGGAGACCATAGATGCAGGTAAGCCAGGGAAGGGGAACTTAATTTTTCGACGGTTGTCATCAACCCGTCAAATACATCTTTGAGTTGAAAAAAAATCGGATAGTTTCCTGTGCGCGGGATGCCTCTTGGATAATTGTCGGTTTGTGCACGGGCCACTGCTCTGCGCAGCAGGATCCGTTCAGCCAGGCCAAAGACCAGGGATGCCGGTGGCGTCCCGTCTTGAAAAAGGAAATCATCGAAGGCGCGATGGCTGTTCTCCAGGTCTCCGCCGAATTTGTCCCCGACCACCTGATCGACCAGGCTGAATGCGGCAGGTGACAGGATCATTTGAATGTCCTGTTGGAACTGGCCGAAGAAATAATTAGGCCACATGTTCTGGGAATAAGCCAGGCGGAAGTATTTTTTCCCAACCGCGCGGAATAGATTTTGTCCGGCAAGGTTCCTGGCGATAAGACCCGACTCATTAATGGCGCGATGAGTCCATGGATACAGGCCGGTCAGTAAGGAAGCGGTGCCGGACGTTGTAAAGCTCCCCGCGGAATAATGTGCGTTGTATACGGTCGCGCGCTGTGCAAATCTTTCAAAATTAGGTGTGGTTTTCCTAATGTAGCCGTACAGTGATAAGTTCCTGGCCGACATGGCATCGAAAACGAAGATCAGGATGTTGGGCGAAGCGTTGCCTTGTGGCAGGGAAGCGACCTGGGTACGAACCGTCAACGGATATTTAGGTGCCAGTTTTGCTACCGCCAGCCCTCCCGATATGACGGTGGCAAGTTTTAGAAAATCGCGGCGGCTGAATTTTGGCATCGATCGCTTCCTTAGATCACCCAACGAATAATAATAACGACCAGGGAAATGAGGCTGAGAGGCAGGCTGATGTATAGAAAAATAATTGCACGATCCGCAAGGAATTCAAAAAGTTTCCTGAAAAAACTAAGCCTGCCCGCCATGTAGACGATCAATAGGATAATTCCCACAGCCAGAGCCAGCGACCATGCCTTTAACGTGAGGCTTGGATAATCGGCATTCGTCTTAAACTGAAAAGCGATATACATCATATAACCAAGCCCCGATATGGCCAGTGCTGCACCCCGGGCTACGAACCGGTCATAGAACCATTCCTTTGGCAATGTCATGCTCAAGACCAGCGGCGCGCAAAGGACGGCCAGGCTTTCAACTAAATTTGTAGCCAAGGCGTAAGCGAAGGCGATGACGATCTCGCCAGAATTAAGAAAAAACAACCAGCTTGGCAGTTTCCAGAAAAACCACAGGCTGGTCCAGGTATAGACCATAAGGACGATCACAGCATAGACTGGCGCGACTTGCCCCCAGGCTGGGATTCGTTTAAAGATAACCAAGGCCCTTAAGCCTTTCTTCCAGGTCTTTTTGTCCCTGTGAGCCTGTTTGGGAGGGAGGCTTGATATAGGATTGGTCGAGGTGTTTACCCAGGGCCAGGTAGGGAATATCTCTGAAAGTCAGTCCGGGCATGTTCTTAAGGTCGCGGTTGGCAAACAGCACGGCCGGCACTTTGGTCGAATCTATACAGTGATCGGCGCCCCAGTGATCCAGGTTGTTCTCGAGCGAGCTTGGCGCAGACTTTCCCAGCCCGGTCTCGGACGAGGCCCGGAATCCGGGGGCATAGCCAACCACGAGGTCCGGTCCGAGGCGTGCATATGGCCCGGTGAAAGCTTCATGCTTCAACAGAACGCGGCTGATTATTTGTCTATCGTCTTCGGTTTTCCAATCAAGCAGTTTCGTTTTGATTTCCATAAGAAGAGTTTCGATATCTTCCAGTTGGACGGTGCCTTCGCCTTCGCGGTTTGCTATATTAAGGTAGATACTGTTTAGTCCCAGGGCGTAGGCTCTGGTCCTGCCCCATATTACGTCCTTAAGATCAGGCGTATCTGTCTGGCGTGAAAACATCATATATCCGTTCTCGACCATCCAGTGATTAAGATGTACTTTATGTTCGAACGTCTTGAATCCATGATCGGAAAGGATGAGGAAACGGACCTTCTCGAGGCCCAGTTTATTGATATGAATCTGGACTTCACCGACGAACTCATCTAGCTTGATATACCACTGCTCCACAAGTTCCGGTTTGCTCCGCAAAAACATATGTTGGACGCGGTCCAGGCAGTCGAAGATCCCCGCCAACACGCCTTCTCGGAATTTATCCAGTTGATGGAAGAATATTTTTTTACGTGAACTAAAAATAGAATCGCAAAGACTCAGGAATTGGTCGTCGGTGATACAGCCGTCTTCGAGGGCATTGGTATCCTGCGGCCAACCCAGGGTTAGGAACGGTCCGGCGGTTTTCCACGAGTCCCTCACCAGGGAGGCAGGCGTAGCATATAGCCACAATGCATGCAGCGGATGGATCTGCAAAGGCAGGAAGTACAGGCTCACCTTGTCCCCGTTCTCCGTGAGAATAGCCTGTGTGACCGCATGCACGGAAAGCGCAAAGCCCGCCTGGAATTTTAGTTCGATGATCTGACTCCATTTCCCAGCCGAAAGTTGGATCTTCTGGTTTCCGATGGTCAATGTCCCCGAGGTTTCACTTACGATCTCAACCGTAAGAGGCAAGACCGCTGGGCGCAAACCATCTTTTGTCTTGACTTTCGGGCCTTCAAGCTTTGCATTGAACCTTCCCTGACCGGTTGGTTCGAGCTGGGTAACTTTTACCTTCTTTTTTTCTTGCGGGTGGGTGGTCAGGTAAGTGCCTACACCGAGCTGCCCGCGGATATCCGGCGTCCCTAATCCCGGAATGGTTGCAACTGGAAGATCGGGGCGCGCTGGGAATAACGCCGGCCACCACAAGGCAGTTGCGGGATATCCCATTTCGGCCGCTTCATGGAAGAAGGTCTTCGTGGTGTAAGGCGGCAGGAACTGCTCCCCCAGGACGCTTTGCTTTGTCGGAAGTATCGAAACGTAAGGGATGTATGTGTGCGGATCACGGTGCACGAAATCGAAGATCCCATGCGACCCCGGGTCAACACCTGTCGCGATGCTGGTCCACGATACTTCGGTTTGTGGGGGAGAACAGACCTCTAAGCGGGAATATCCACCCTGATTAACAAACACTGCTAAATTCGGCATTTTACCGGCTGCATGAAGTCGTTCAAAGGTGGCCGGGTCAAACGAGTCGAAACCTAAAATGATCGTTCGCATCTATTCTTGATCTTCAGATTCATCCTTATGACGTGTCTTTCTGCGCAGTTGTGCGATATACCCTCGTATCCTGCCGGAAAAAATGAGCAGCAGCCCGGTG
>JBGQIO010000149.1:0-8905 GCA_041498515.1 Anaerolineae bacterium | reverse complement strand
CTTTAGATCCCCTTCAAACGTTTACCCTTGTAAACGTATTTTATATGTCTATAACTGATCTGTCACCTCGTGAATTTGGAGATTATTTGTCATGACATCAAGGTTATCATTCCATTTACCATTCCAAGCAACCTCGAAAACTTGAAGGCTTGCAGAGACGAAATTGTCACTCACAATTTCTAGTCCATATCGGACGACCTCATTAGCATTAACAAAACCCTTGAAATTATTCGTAATAGACAGAAGCCTAGGACTAAAATATTTTTGTCCCTCAATTATCAATCCGAAATCTAAAACATGATCTTTTATTATATTGATGTATGGTGGTGTTATCTCTGCTGGCGCCCAAACGAATGTCAATGGAACTGATAGGAGTACTTCTTGAAATTGACCATTTGGAACTCTTCGCCAAACCTTTTTCAGAAGTACTCTGCAATTTGTTGCAACAACTGTACTTCTCTTATTTACAACCTCGAGATGATAGAAAATTGAACGTGGTCCATTTGTAAATGGCACAACAGAACCTCTTAGATTATGTGGAACTAGTGATAACTTTGGTCCAAAATATTTTGCTCTTATCCAATCTCCCCAAATTGCTAGAACAGCAACAGCAATTGTCCCTAAAGCAATTAAACAATTGATAATGATATTGGCTAATTCATATGGTGTCATTTAATCCTCCTCGACATTTATCTAGGGATTGAATAAAAGGCACTTCAATTAAGAAATTTCCATCTCATTATAGAGCAAATCCCCACTCAAAACTATTTCATATATGACCAAATAACTCAGATACAATGCTCTTATAAGCCCTCGTAATAAGTTATGCGAACGGGGGATTCCAATAACGAAAGAACAATATTTCTCGGCACATTGTTACCAACTCACCTCGATCAATTTCCACTAGTTCAGAAGATGAGAGAGAAATATAAGCAACCTGAAATTAACATCAATGATAAATCCTCGACTACATATTAGTGATTAGAAAGTCAACTTGAAGTATGATTGCTAGTTGGTCTCATAATTGATTGAGGATTGACGATGCCAATCTATCGCAAGTCAGTTTGTTATTTTTGTGGAAAACCGTCGACGTCAACAGAACATGCCCCACCACAGATGTTTTTTCGGGATTTTGATTGCAATTTTATTAAAGTACCATCATGTGACTCTCACAACAGTCAAAAAAGCGGTGACGACCAATCTATTGTCAGCTCCTTAATCCAATCTTTAGATAATATAAAAAAATGGAACAGCAAGGAGTTTTCTCCCGATATTGAGAAAGCGATTCAAAAAGCAAAATCGTCCATTAAATTCACAAAAAGGCGTGTAAAAAATGTTGACGTGGTTGATCAAGAGGGAATAGCGTACACAGACCTTCCTCAAGTCACCTACCTGCATGGAGATATGAGTCCTTGGATAAAACAACTAACAGCAGCTCTTATTTGGAACGCAACCAAAACTTTCGACAACTCAATTGATTGGAATAGCCCTTTAGTAAAATGGCTCAATCGCATTCCTTCCAACTCACCTGATAATCTCGAAATTGGAACGCTGCTAGAATCCTCAAATGAATTTCAGCGAGCGAGTGAATTGGAACAAAAAATCGAATGGATAGATGGCTGGTCAGCATCTCCAAGACCATACCCTGCTGACATTTATCAGTTTTCGTTTTTTCTTGACACTAGAGATAATAGCGTAATAATAAGACATACTTTTTACAACTATTTTCATTGTTATGTTCTCTTTTCCACATCTACAAAAACTATGAATGCGATACAGGAACGAGCATTATCTTATAAAGCAAATGGCTTGAAACGATAAAATCGGTCCAAGAAAGCATTATGATATATTACTGACCCTGAATGTATCTCAATTTCTCGGCACATTGCTACCATCTCACCCCGATTTGCAACCTATAATTCAGCTGATAAGGCAAAAATATAATCTTCTTGAAATCAGCCCTGATGATGATCCAATAATCGAAATTATTTTGAGATTTTAGTGCTTCTACCTTAGATCGGTTGAATCAATTCGTCCAATACTATTTGTATTCAAAATTTATTGAGAAAACAAGAATGCCCTTTTTAGAAAGGCGTTCTTTGATACGCTGGACTCAATGCGTCAAATTTCTTATCGAATGGATTTACTTATCAATAACGGCTAACGGCTTGCGTTAGCGGCGGCAAAACCGCCCATCCAAACAAACCAAATATAAATTACAAATCAGAACCTACTAAACACTCAAATCTAAAATTCACGCCCGCAGTTTTGACGTCAGCTTCAGCGACTTGTTAGCCCGCTCTCCGTGATAAGTTAAAATGGCTACGATAGATTCGACTCCAATATACTCAAGATTCCTGCATCAACGGTTTCGTCGAATTTGCGGGCAAACAAGCCTTGACTTGCTAGCAAGAATTCGGCGTCTTTGGATGTGAAGTCTTTCGGACGTAACTTTATTATTCCTACCGGCACCCACACAATTGTCCTTTTATCGTCGTTCACGATAATTCCCTTGTAGCTAGTGTTCATTATTACCGTCTGAAAGAATCCTTCATCAGATATGAAAGTGTTCCGATAGAATCTCTTGAACCTTTCGACCTCAGGGCTGTAGCATATATATTCACAGAACTTCCTGCTCAAGATCATCCACTGATTTCCGATATAAGGAGTCACGCCTCGAAGATATGGTCGCTTAATAGGAGTGCGCAGTATCGTGTTGCTATACTCGATACAGTAGTTCTCGATTCGATATAGTGTATCAGGGCGTATCTTGCTCTGGTTAGCCGCCCTGATGAAATCATTTCCTATATTGCGGCTAAGAAAGTCTTGGATGTGCGTCTGCGACATTAGAGGGAAATCCTGTCCGCTAAGATTTATGAAGAATTTCCATTCCGATCCGATCTTCAATAACTCCTTAATGCCTCGCAATTCAGCATCTACCAGGCTATATCCCCCCCAAAGAGTGCTTTGGCTTTTCATCAAGGATGCGTTGGCAAAGCTTGACAAGAAATCTTGTATCTCTGTCTGTAATCCAAGGCCGGATCTCTTATCCACATGTACCAAATAGTAGTTGGCAGGATGGTAAATTGCCCTAAAGAGTCTTTTGAACTGGCCGGGATACCGATGCACCAAGATGAGGTAAGCGATCATGTCCTTAACCATCTCCTAATACGACGGCTAGGCTGAAAAATGGGCGACACCTTTGCATATAACGAGCGGGCTAACTTTGTACTTGGTTGACAATCTCAACCTAACAGCCTTTATCTTGACACAATCACTTTTCTGCATGTTAGGCTGATAAAGACACGTTTATACTATGATATGTGAAGTATATACTAATCCACGAATAAAAAGACACCCCGCCATTTCGTAGGGCTGCTATTACATTCGAACCAACACCTCAGGCGGTCATGGATTTTCATAAAAGGGAAGCGCCATGTGCGCGCCGACCACTCGAACTTCAGGATGTTTCTTCATAAACTCACGTATTCCGGGCACATGCGGGCCAATGATCAGTTTAGAGATCCAATCGGGGACATCCTCTACTTTCATATTGTATGGCACGGCGTCACCTCCGTGCAAAATCCAACCCGTCTCTGCGCGGACCGCCACCGCGCAATGGCCTGCAGTGTGACCGGTCAAAGGGATCAGCCAGATTTCAGGGCTCAAGCCTTCGATTTGTATTGCATCAAGATCATACCAATGCTCCCCGGTTAAAGAGTGGATTGACCAGTGGGGATGATGCGCCCAGTGTGCTTTGATATATTCCCAGCCGGAATGTCCGCCGGTAATATGTTGATATTCGGGTTGATAAATGTGGACCTTCGCATACGGAAAATCCGGCAGACCGCCCGCATGGTCGATGTGCAGGTGGGTCATAACGATATGGCGTACTTCTGTGGCCTGGTAGCCCAACCTCTGAATTTGATACAGGGCCGTTTCGTTAACATCGCGGGGCGAACGCAGGGCTGCCAGGAATATGCGCATGAATCGCCCGGGGTGTAAATAATCGCCGACTCCAAAGCCGGTATCTACAAGCACAAGCCCGTCATCCGTCTCGACCAGCAGGCAGGTAATGCCATTATCTATCATCGGAAAATACGGGTGCATTGTGCCGCAGTTTAGAATTCGAATGGACATTTCTTTACCAGGTTGATGGATCCTTCTACCATCTCCCTCCTCCAAGTGAAACGAATCCCACCCTGGCGGAGTCTTCCCATCCCCCTTGGGCTGACTTCAATGCCGCACCCTCCAAGTTTGCGCGAATTGACTCTTGACATTTTTATTCCGATAAATCCGCGTTACTCCGCGTCCAATTCCTATAGTGCCAGGTGTCTACCCATTTACCACTGGTCCGCTTTCGGGTCCCAAAACGGCCCCGCCAACCCTACGCGTGCAAAGATCTCGACCATCTCGTCGGGTCCCGGCCTGCGCGACTCAACGGTTAAGCGGTTCCCGTACCACGTAACCGCCAGATACCATAATTGTTCAAGGTCGATGATCGGCCGTTGAGGCACCTTGTGAGCTTCACACCAGCGAGCCACCGTCTCTTCCGACCGGAAGAGCAGCATGGTTGCTCAAGTGTGGACGATGTCCTCCCACCAGCGCCTCGCCGGTACGGCAAAGTGGACGGCGCATGCTTGAGGGACGGGCTTCCTGTCCTTGACAGTCAGCGACATCGGTTCACCCGTTTGTCCGTCCGCGGCTTCGATCTCCCCATCCGCATGCAGCGCGGCCGGTATCCCAAGCGCATCCCAAACGCAGTTGGCATAATAGACCTTGCCTTGCACCTTCACTCGAAAGGAGGTCTCAACTCCGGAGAAAGGCGGCGCCATGCGGATTCGTGAGGGGTCTCCCGGCTCCGGCACCAGGAGCCGCTTCTTGTGAAGTCTTTCGAAGGCGGCTTCCACCTCTTCGATCGTGGCGTTAAGTGCCTTCGCGGCCTCGGCGGATGTCGGAGGCCGGGTCGTTTGAGCAATGGTTTCGTAGATGTTCATCTTAACGGCTGTATCGAAGTCCATCCTTACTCTCTTTCTATAGCGCGTTGGTGAGGGACCGGCCTACATTTGAGAATCACTCAGCAGCCCGCATGGGCTTCCATGAACTAAGCAGGGACTTTAGTCCCGCCGGGCAAATTGGCTTTAATCACTTTACTCATATCCCCCAACCTTCTGTGAAACGAGATCAATCTTTCACCTCGATGGATCGGATGAATTTATACTTCGATGCCGGGTTTTGCTCCACTTCTTCCCATGTCGCTTTGCATTTTACACAACGGAATCTCACGAGTTCCACGCGATAGATCCGGTTGTAGATTTCAATGAAGTGTCCCCAATACTCCTCCCCGCCGCGTTCGATCTCCTTGCACCTCTCCTCGTCATGGATGAATCTTCGCCCGATCTCCTCCCTCATCAAAGGCAGCAGGCTGTTGCATTTTTTACACCGGGTTACCGGGTAGATTCGGGTATAAACAAAGCCGCAGGCATACAAAGCGGATATTGTAGCGGCGGCTGGAGTTAAACTGTATGAGTTTACTAATTCTAAAAAGAGGAAGTTCCAAAAAAGGAATGCGAACGCGAAGATCGAGATCCATTCTAACAGGAAAATAGAAGGGTTTTTTTTGTGCTCCTGTTCGGTTAGCCAATCCGGGATTGAGTTGAACATCGTCTCTTCATCCAACGATCTTGCTCTGGCTATATGGCGGCTGGGTCTAACTATCGTCCATATCTAAAGTATAGGTCAGTTTGTCTCAAAAATCAACGTGTGCAGGTCATGGATTTGGACTTTCTTACAGTAATGTAAGACAAAAGCCTTGAGCTGCCCCGATCGCAAAGAGCACCAGGAAAAATCATAAAACTTCGCAGATAAATTTTTTAAAACTGCTCACCGCCCCAGAATGAAGTACATGCAAGATCGCTCACCCCAAATCTTATAACTCCTCGAAAAATAGGATAGGTCCTTGTCTACTTGTCCACATGTTTCCCTGTCTCCTTGTTTACCTGTCTTCCTGTTTCCGTATTTCCTTGTCTCCGTGTTTCCGTGTTTACATCTCTCCGTGTTTTCCTCCCTGTCCTCGCGCAATGCGGATCATGGCTTCCAGGCTTTTTTCCACATCGGCATCGGTGGTCGCCCATGACGATACGCTGATCCGCATGGCAGTCTGCCCCTGCCAGACCGTACCGCCGCACCAGCACGTCCCGTCGCTTTGGATCTCCGAAATAATCCGGTTCGTCGTTTCTGCCTCGCCAAACGACACCAGCACCTGGTTGAGCACCACCTCGTTCAGAACCTTGTAGCCCGCCGCCTGCAGTCCTTCGGCGAAACGCCTGGCCTGGCGGCAGTTCCGTTCGATGATCTCGGATATACCCCTGCGCCCCAGCGAGCGCAAAGCGGCCCACACTTCCACGCCCCGCGCCCGCCTGGATAGCTCGGGCGTAAAGTCGGACGGGTTCCGGAACGGACCGCTGGTGGGAAGATAATCGGCGGTGATAGCCATCGCCGCACGCAAGGCATCCGCATCGCGCACCAGGGCCAGGCCGCTGTCGTAAGGGACGTTAAGCCATTTGTGGAGGTCCGTCGCCCACGAATCGGCATGGTCGATGCCGGTAGTGAGTTGCGCGGTGGAGGGAGCGGTCACGGCCCACAGACCGAAAGCCCCATCCACATGCACCCAGGCGCCGGCCTGGTGTGCGCGTTCGCAGATCTCGGGGAATGGATCGAAGGCCCCGGTATTGACATTGCCGGCCTGTGCGATCACGATCGTTGGGCCCGACATGGCTGGCAAAGATTCGGCTCGCATCCTGCCCTGCGCATCCACCGGCACTTTGATAAGTCTGTTCCGGCCCAGTCCCAAAAGCCCTAGCGATTTGGTCACCGAAGGGTGAACTTCTGCGCCCACGATCACGGTGATGGGAGGTGCGCCGAACAGACCCTCCGCTTCGACGTTCCAGCCTGCGCGCTGCAGTACCCCATGGCGCGCGGCAGCTAAGGCGCTGAAGTTGGCCACCGTCGCCCCGGTTACGAAGGCGCCGCCGCATTCGAATGGGAATTGGATAAGCTCAAGGATCCAGCGCAAGGCGATTTGTTCGAGCTTGGAAGTAGCGGGAACGGCGCTGTAATAGTGGGTGTTCTGATCCCAGGCCCCGGCCATCCAGTTCGCGGCCAATGTGATCGGGAGCGACCCGCCGATGACAAAACCGAAATATCGGGGCCCCGCCATGGCCGTGGTTGCCGGCGAGCAGAGGTCGTCGAGCAATTTCAATACGATTTCATCCTGGTCCGGCTCAGCGGGCAGTGAATGATCAAGGGCCGCGAGTCTCGCCACCGCTTCGGGCGTAGGCGCGACTCCCCGGGAGTCAAGACCGTCAAGATACGAAATGGCGCGTTGAGCTGCATTCTCTAAGAGCTCTCTCATGGGTACCTCATGAATATTCAGATAAAAAAGTTGGTTGGTCGTTGGAAGGCGGCATCAACTTGCTCTGACGGACTGTTCGTAATAAATATTACCGATGCGAAAAGTTTGAAAAGATCATTGCTGTCCCGCCCAGGTTTATTTACGGAGTTTATCTCCGGTGAATTTTCACTTTAGAAACACCCTCTAAGCCGATCTTTATCCTTTCCGGCGCTTTGTGTGGCACATGTTTATGCGTGGAAAGTGCCTTTTTGCGATATCGTCATCTCACAGCCACAATGGAAAATCCGGTTTTTATTCCTGTTCTATCCTTCGTGTTCCTTTGCCGTCTCGCCCCGATGAACTTACGGGGTGTACTTCGTGGTTAATCGTTTTAAAATGGATAAAGTCTAACTAAAGGATTGTTTTATTAACTGCCAAACTCGAACGTCGGCACACCGCGGCAGTTGGTTTCCATACGGAACACGCCACCGGCTTGCGGATATTTTTTCAGCGCCGCCGAGTCCATGCCCACGCGGGCGGTGGTGACGAAAAGCTCGTTCATGTCCGCCCCGCCGAAGATGCAGGACGTTACGTTCAACGCCGGGATCCCGAACTGTTCCAGCAGGGTGCCGTTGGGCTTCCACTGCGTGACCCTCGCGCCGCCCCACATGGCGATCCATAGATTGCCGTCCGTGTCGGAGGTCATGCCGTCGGGCCAGCCGAAGGTCTCCACAAAATGGATGATGACGCGCGGGTTGGCGACCTGTCCGGTCTCGATATCGTAATCGAAGGCCTTCACCTCCCGCGTCGGCGTATCGATGAAGTACATCGTTTTGCAATCGGGCGACCAGGTGAGACCGTTGGAGATGCGGATCTCTTTGAGCAGTTTCTTCAGGCGTCCTTCGGGGGATAGCGAATACAGCGAACCGCTGGTCTCCTGCTCGTTATGGTCCATGGTGCCGGCCACAAAGCGTCCGCGCGCATCGCACTTGCCGTCGTTGAATCGGTTGTTCGAGGGTTCCCCTTTCGGCGAAGCCAGGGTGAGCAATTTATTGGTATCCGGTTCGAAGGTCCAGAAGCCGAAGCGCTGCGCGATGACGAGTCCGCCGTCTTTGCGGGGTGCCAGGCAGCCGACAAAATCATCCAATTGCAGGAACAGCTTGGAACCGGCGTAGATCCGTTTTTCGAGCACGTCGATCCAGTAGAGCGTCTGTGTCTTTGCATCCCAGGCCGGACCTTCGCCGAGAGTCGCCTTGGCATTGTAATAGAGTTCAGGCAGCATCATAATGATTTATGGTCTTGAGAGTGTCAAATCTTAAAGAAATAATAAATCGCGTGTCATTGCGAGAAGCGTTCTCCAGCGACGAAGCAATCTCAAATGTCGATTATCACACATCTTCGGCTTGTAATGACAACAATGTCTTCGGTTTTAGGCAATCCCAAATTTTGAATTTATTAATGGCTTTCAGTCACAGTTGATTCATTTATTTGTTTTGGATCTTGAACAATGTT
>JBGQIO010000148.1:0-8944 GCA_041498515.1 Anaerolineae bacterium | reverse complement strand
TTCAGCAGCATCTCGGATATCATGAATGTGGCCGGGATCGGTCCGGCGACTTTTGATCGTATTCAGGGGTTAATTAGCGTCCAGTGATATGCCTTTCAACCATAACCACTTGATAGCGACTCTTTAAAACAGACGTAACTGTTTACAGCCCCTTTAAGGCGTCCGGAAAAATGCATGGGTGATCATTGAAAAATAGATCAAGCCCGGTGGTTTTAAGATCGATCAGTTACTGCGTCTTTCATTAAGCACGTTTCGAGCGATTACAATTCGCTGGACTTCGCTAGTCCCTTCACCGATGGTCATCAGCCGCGCATCACGATAGATGCGCTCGACCGGGTATTGGCTGCTGTAGCCGTATCCGCCGTGGATTTGGATCGCGTTGCGGCATACTCGCTCTGCCATTTCAGTCGCGAAGAGCTTTGCCATGGCGGCTTCTTTCGTATAGAGGCGGTTCTGTTGCTTCAACCAGGCGGAATGATATAGTAGGAAGCGCGCAGCTTCGATCTCGGTCGCGGCATCGGCCAGCATCCATTGGATGGCTTCATAATTGGCTATCGCCTGACCGAATGCTTGACGTTCAACCGCATAAGCTGCGGCATATTCAAATGCCGCTTGCGCAAGGCCGATTGAGAGTGCGCCGATGCTGATTCGGCCGCCGTCCAGGGTTGCCAGGGATTGTTGAAGACCCGACCCCTGCTCGCCGATCAAATTGCTCAGCGGTACACGTACATCGTCATAAGTTACGGCATGGGTGGGTGAGCCGTGTAGCCCCATTTTCTTCTCGGCAGGGCTGATCTTTAAGCCTGGATTATCTGTAGGTATGAGGATAAGGCTCAAGGAATGCGAGCTATCACTTGTGTCTGTGCGAACGAGGGTGATGATGTACTCGGCTATGGAAGCGTTGGTAGTCCACATCTTCGAGCCGTTGATAACCCACTCGTTTCCTGATTTCACGGCTTTGGTTTTTACGCCTCCTTGCAAATCTGATCCTGCATCGGGCTCCGTTAAGGCAAGGGATCCGAGTTTGCCTTTACCGCTGGTGACAAGTGGAAGCCAATGCTGCTTAAGTTCTTCGTTGCCGTAATTGACCAAGGGCGCAGTGCCCAAGCCATTGTGAGCGGCGAGGGCCAGGGCAGTGGAACCGCACCCCCAGCCGAGTTCTTCGATGGCAATTGCTGCGCTCACCGCGTCCATGCCGGCGCCTCCGTACGCCTCCGGAATGCTCAATCCGAGCAATCCTAGCGCCGCACCTTTACGGACCGCCGTCCAGTTGAACTCGCTGGTTTCGTCCACTTCACGGGCTTTGGGCCTTACTTCTTTTTCGACGAATTCATGGACGGTCTTCTTCCATAGGCGTTGTTCATCGGAAAGATCGAAGTCCATTCTCTCTCCTCGGGTTTATCCTTATATAGAGGAACATAAAGTTGGCTTTTCCAAGAATTGGTATATTCGGCGCGCATTCCTATTTCTGCAGCGATTTGTTTCTTCGAAACAAATAAATGGAGGCATTCAAATCCATTAACCGTCAGACGACAGATATGAATTATAGCCGAGGAGCATTCAGCGAAATGAATTGACAGGCTTGCTTTTTCGTATGAAAATTCAGGTTGAGAGTCTATCTGAGGGCTGCTTTTGTTTCGCGCGATCCGGTTGGAGAAATATGGTGTCCAAACGAATGGCATAGAACGAAACAGTATAAGTTCCTGGATAGGTTTTTAATCATTTAACAATTATGGAGGTGCGAGTGGACGCGACTTTGAAACTTGGAGAGCATTACATCTGTGATCTCTCCAACTGCAACCGGAAACTTTTGATGAGCAGCGAAAAGGTTTATGCGCTGTTTTCAAAAGTAGTCCGCGAAAGTGGTTTGACGGTTGTGGATGAGGGCTTTTACAAGTTCAGCCCACACGGCTTTACTTGTTTTTTGCTTCTCGCAGAGTCGCATGCGAGCCTGCATGCCTGGCCCGAATATGGCTATTGCGCCATTGACCTGTTTACCTGCGAACTCGGTAAAGATCTATCATTATTGATTGAGAACATCAAAGACATGGTGAGCGCTGAAAGCTACACTCTGAGACAACTCGATCGGGTGGTTGATCTAAAACGTCAACGCTCGGAACCGTTCGTTTAGGGAACCCGATGGGTTATTGGTTTACGGAGGAATTGCATCCTTATTATCGAAAGGGATTGCTGGTCAAAAGAGTCCTTGCTGACGAACAGTCCCGGTATCAACACATCCAGGTGATGGAGACAGAATACTTCGGTAAGACTCTCATTCTGGATGGCATTATTCAATTGACCGAACGTGACAACATGGGCTATCACGAGATGATCGTCCATGTGCCTATGCTCGCGGTCGACAACCCAAGGCACGTGCTGATCGTTGGTGGTGGGGATGGAGGTTCACTGCAACAAGTTCTCCGTTATCCCTCGGTGAAAGAAGCGGTGGTCTGTGAATTGGATCAGCGCGTCGTGGATTTATCACGTCAACATTTCGCTTATTTCTTCGGCGACCCGTGGGGAGATCCGCGCGCCAAATTAATTGTGCGTGACGCCTTTGGGTTTCTCGAAGAAAACCCCGGGCAGTTCGATGTCATCATCTCTGACACCACCGATCCTATCGGCATGGCAGAACGATTATTTTCAGACAAGTTCTATAAACTGGTTGCGCGTGCACTTACGCCCGGCGGTGCGGCTTCGACGCAATGTGAACAGCCCTTCTTCGATACCGAACTCATCAAACAAATTTATGCTTCGGCGAAATCGCTCACCAAAAACCCCGCTTATTATTATGCACATGTCCCAACTTACCCCGGCGGCGGGATTGGCTTTATGTATGTCTCGGATACACCATGGACGAACGGACTTAATACGGCCTACCCACCCGGCGTGAACAACTACATCAATCCTGAAGTCCATAAAGCGGCATTTGCCTTATCGGAGTTTTTTAGGAAAGAGTTATATGGATGAACATAAATTGTAACAGGGGCAGCGTTCCTTGAGTTATTCTGAAATTGATTCTTGGCGGGCGGAAATTATTGGTTGTTCTGAGAGTTGGTGTATTCAGCGAGTATTTCTTTTGCCAGGTCGATCTGGTCCTTCGAAACAAATAATTGGACTCGTCCCAAACCATCGATCGTCACAGGATAGATGTGGTGTCCCACCGCTTCCTGGAATAATTCCACCTGGATGCCCTCAGCTTCAAGATAGCTTTTGAGGATGTCGGCTTCCATCCGTCCGTTCGTCTCGGTTAAAACTTGCCATTTGAGTTCGTCCATATTGACCTCCGCATCTTCCACTGGTCCGTACGGAATGATATTAATAATTACGCAGATTAAAAGAATTTCTAGATCCGATTTGCCTTTGTTGATAAGTCCCAATATTTTATGATCTTATACCCGGACCGAGGTCATTATAGCAAATTCTCGCTCATGGTTTTATGAGCGGCGGATTTTATTGAATTCTGCGGTGGATGGGATTACCGGATCGATTATTTATGATGTGTTTCGATCGCTTGTTTTGCCCAACCGAGGGCAGCCATGATGGTCGAAAAACCGAGCGTATTGATGCCAAGTATCAACGCATGTTCGATTTCGTCCGTGGTTGCGCCTGCTTCCAGCGCCCGATGGGTATGCGATTGAACTGCGCTCTCGGATCCGTTAGCGGCTGACATCCCTAGCTTGATCAATTCACGTGTCTTGCCGTCGAGAGGACCGGTATTCGCCGCTGTCTCGCCGAGGTTTTCATAAGCCTTATAAACTTCGGGGTGGTTCGTACGAAATAGCTGGTAAGGTTTTGGAAGCTGGCTCATATTTTCTCCTTATTAAAACCTTGATGGGTGGCTATCTTTCGGGTACTTCTTGAAATGTGGGGAGTTGAGATGATAATGCATCTTCTAATTAATAACTTACCCCGGTTCTAGCAATTTCAGGTAAATATCCGTTAGTTTGGTTGCGATACTGGAATTGCGTAGGACTTTGTAATAACCCTGGTTCGCACAAGATTTACATAACAATTTGCCATCGATCATTATCTGCCTTTCATTAATGATTTCTTCACCGCAGCCTTCGCAGTTTACTCGTGCATTCGGTTCACCGATCAAATCCTCAAGGGCGGGGTTTAAAACGACCTCCTCGAATCTGAATAGCTCTTCTTCGGGCATGAACTGGTAGCCTTGAACCTGGGCGAAATAACGGCGGTTTTGATCCGGCGCATAGACCCAGGCGCGCGCGCGCACGTCTAATGCGGGAGAAATACGGATGGTTTTTCCGGTTCTCACGTTTGCAAATGTGGCGGCGATCTTGCCAAGGTCGTTAACCCGCAATGTTCGGTGTCCGATCGTCGCGCCGGTGGCAACTTCTATTCCATCGGCGAAACATCCATCGGTTTCAACCAGGATTATTGCATTCTGTTTGGAAACAGGGGATTCCAATCCCAGGGTGGTTAAGCCTGCCAAGCCGAGGCGCACACCTAATACCTGTCGAGGGCAAAGATGGCTGTGTCGGGCGGAGGATTGCTGAAGTAGATCGGATAAGCAGGGAGACATATCAAACTCCTTTGAATTCAACGGTTGTGCAAGATCAAATGTCCGCCGGATGTTGTTTCTATCCGTAAGGGTTTCAACTGTTTTTGAGCAGGGCCACGCAGGACATTCCCTTCTTCATCGTATCGCGATCCGTGACAGGGACAAGTAAAGCCCTCGGGTTTTTCCTGTACTGTGCAGCCGAGGTGAGTGCAGACCAGACTTAATGCTGTGAATCCATCTTGCCCGTGGTTGAGAAGCGCAGGTGCCTCCGGTATGATCGTACGCGAACCGAGGGGGTAGTTGGAAGCCAAGCCCAGGTCGAATTCTGTTTTCGGGACAGGATCGGTTTGAAAATCCAGAAATCTGATCAAACCGCCCAAACCGATCAGACCGCTGGCGGTCAACAAAGTGGTAGTGGTGAGTTTGAGAAAGTCGCGGCGCGAAGGTTTGGTCATGGGGATTATCGTTGGACCGCATGGCAGGTATGGCAATATGCCGAGGATTGATCAATTCCATTTTGCGTGCAGCCGCTGCCCATCACGGCTCTGAAGGTGAATACCTGGGCGTTGGTTTTACCAACAAGTTGGTAGGTTCCATCGGGCAGCAGGCGTGTATTCCACAACGGCTCGCCTTTATCGGTGGTCAGGATCGCATCTCCAACCTTCAAGTCAACGACCGGGTTGAGTTGCTCAAGACGAAACGCAATGTCGTTGACATCCGTCAACGTTTTGGTTTGTGGCAATTTCGTCGGTGTACCGTGACAGGTTTGACATTGGATATATTGGATCTCTTTTTTATTCGAATGAATATCTCCATCACCCATCGCTTCGGAGCGCGTATGGCAATCAACACAGTCTAGCGTATATTCGCATTTTGTGAACTGAGCGATGGGCTGATAGTAAGCGTGCAAACGATCGGTTGGCTGGTCAGTGCGCTGGACGAACGTCATGGTGTGGAGATCATAGTTGCCGCGGTTGTGGCAGGTGTCGCATTGCGTATAAGGTATGGCGGTCGTCAAACGGTGGATTTGTCCTTTGGGAAATGTGGCGATGTTTGGAGTGTGGCAGGCTGCACAACCGGTCAACCTGGCATATTGTGCTCCGGTGAGGGGCTGTGCATTAATATGGCAGGTCGTGCAGTTGGAGGCGAACTTCATGATGAACGGATTGGTCTCTTTGGTTGGGTCGAAAACTTTAAGGGCGGCTAATCCGGTTGAAGTGGTGATCTGGTCGTCTGCCACTGCATGGATTCCGAAACGAGCGGTAAGGTCGGGCTGGGAACCGTAAGTGTAAAGGATGTTCGCGATTGCACCTGCGTATGTGGATTGGACGCTGGTCATTACCCGCTGGATATGATCTTGGTTATCTGCGGCGGTCCCGGAATGACAGTTGCTGCCTCCACAGGATTGTTGAACTACCGACAGATCGGATGGGTTTGCCCCACCGCGCATGCTGCTGTGCGCCAGATCCGCATTAAGCGCCAGCCGTTCCCCACCGTGACAAATAACACAACCAAATGTTTTAACGGGGTGTGAAGAGCTGATCTCTGGCAAGTCGGTGTGACAGGTCAGGCAGTATTCCGCTTGGTCGGTTAGCGTTGGGATCAGAAGGACTGGCATTGGCTGTCGCGAGCTCAACCACCAGGCTGCCACCATCGTCAAAAAAAGGAGACCGGAAGCGATGAGGATCAGGCGGCGCATATTTTATGTTCCAGGCAGGCTGCCTTGAATTGTAAGAAATAGGATGAGGAGGATGATCGCAGCCAGCATGAACTGAGCCCAACGGTTGGACTTTGGGAACCAACGTCCCAGTTCACCGTCGGCAGGTTTTGGAAAAATGTAAGGGATTAATGCCAGAATAATCAACAAGAGTAGAGGGATCAGAACACCCCATAGAAAGGGGTCGCCCCATTTGAGCATCTGCTGGACCCACAGGAAGAACCAGGGTGCCCGCGCTTCGCCTGATAGGGCTGTAATTTCAGTGATGGGTGCAGCGATCGGTGCTTGGCTGAAAGTCGAAAGCAGGATGAGCGCCGCGCCGGATAAGAGCATGGCTGCCACTTCCCGGCGTACGAGTTCGTAGCGCGTGATCCGTTGATGTTCGGTACGCAGATTGGGTGGTGGAACGGCGATCCCTCCATCGCGGCGTACCCTGAAGATATGCCAGGCGACGAGGATTACCGCACCCAATGTTAGCCCAAAAATGTGCCAGGTGTAGAAACGGATCAATGTCGCAAGCCCGGGTTGAGTCGCACCGGTAAGGATGATATAAAGCGAGGCTCCGATTAAAGGGATGGTCTTGATCAGATTCGTTCCCACCACCAGCGCCCATTGTATGCCCTGGTCCCAACGGAGGACATAACCGGTGAAATCAAGCAGGATGGCAAATACGAATAATGCCAACCCAAGCAAGTAGTTAAAGCGGCGCGGCGGCGCATAGGCGCCGGTGAAAACGACGCGCACCAGGTGGATGCCGCTTACGATCAGGAGTAGCTGTGCAGACCAGAAATGAATATTGCGGATCAGTCCGCCGAAGGGAACCAGGTAACTGATGGTCTGTATGGAGGGTGCTGCTTCATTCGGTGTGGGGACGTAATAAAACATTTCCAAAATACCTGTCACCCCCAATACGAGCACTAGGAAAACAGCGATGCCGCCCGCGCCTAGCGTGTATCGCCAGCGAGATTGCGCAGCCGGGATAGTGGGTGGGTGCAGGTGGTGGAAAAAAGACGGGCGCATTGGAGGATTATATCAATACCTCCCGCAAGGGCTGCAGGAGGCAATATATTGTTCCTGGTGTAATCGTTCGGTATGGATCAGAGATATTTCCTTCTTTGTGGGCCTCAACAGCCTCGTCAATTTCAGTGATATTGGTAATGACATGAGTGGATTAACTTATCTAAATCGGTCATCTGACTTCTGAGTACGGATTTGCCCTTTTGCTTTCTCAAGCCATCCTATCTTAACAACGTGGACATTTTCAAATTCAGGCACGTATGGCTTTATGTCGATTAGGGGAGTTCCATCGAGTATGTCCACCTGATCAACATGGATAAGATTACCTTCCAGACTGACTATTTTCACTAACGATAAGCCAATCGGGTTTGGACGGCTGGGGGCTCGTGTGGCAAAGATTCCATGTGGCTCTTTATCGAGGAAGGGAGTTACCAGTAGTCTTGACTTGCTTATCTTGTGCAAATGGTAGATCAAGTAAATGTGAGAAAAGCCTTCTAAATCCTTCAAACCCTCCACAAATTCGGGATAGATTTCTACGGTGCCTGGTCTGCTCGTGTCGCTCGTAGGTTGGATGGGCATTTCCTCCGGGTTATTAAAAGGACTATGTATTACACCTATGGGCTTATAAACGACATTAATATTATCCATGTCTAAAGCGTCTGCAGGGCTGGGTCGGTGCGGGATTTTTCCTCCTCTGCGAACAAAGGTAGATAGCGCGCCGCCAAGCCAAAGGCCATAATGCCGGCGGAGAAGATGCCAACCGAAAGGAAGATTTCCGGCAGGGAAGGGAAGTAGTGAACATTGCTCGCCATAAATGTCGGGATGTATGTGATCGGATCAGGATGCCTGACGGAGAACCAGCTTACGTCGAAGCGATCCAGGATCATGCCAACCAACAGGATGATTGCGCCGATCAGCAGGCCATTGGGGCTCTTACGCATCCGCTTGAACGAGAACAGGATCAACGGGATGACCGAACCGATCATGATCTCGGTCCAGAACAGGATGCTCATCAAGCCGCTGGTGAAGAGATATTGCAGGTCTCCCGCGATGGCAAGCTGGCTGAATCGGATAATCAGATAAACCGCCAAGATAATCGGAATGGCCCCGGCGAGTTTTTCCAACAGATGGATTTCGAGGCCGCGATGAAAATAGCGCGAGCTGAGCGACGCCTCGAAGATGATCATCGCCAGGCCGATGGAGATGGCCGAGATGAAGAACAGGATCGGCAGGATCGGCGTCCACCATAGCGGATACAGTTTCGCAGGTTGGATCAGTAACAGCGAACCGAGCGAAGATTGGTGCAGCGTGGATAGCACCACTCCCAGGATCACAAATGGCATGATGAATTTATGGATAAAATGTGCGAACTTCTGCCATTTGAGTCCTTCGAACACAACCGGCGCAAATTCGATGGCCAATACGATGAGATAGCTCATCACGCACAGACCGATTTCCAGCAGGACCGACGTTTCGTTCCAGTGGATCATCATATACCATATGCGTTCTGGATGGCCCAGGTCAACCAGCAGGGCAATGACGACCATGATGTAACCGAGGAAACCTGTCAAGACGGAAGGCCTGAGCAGAGGTTGATATTCCTTCAATTCAAAGATATACACGGTCGCAGCCATGACAAAAGCACCGCTGCCAATGGCAACTCCGGTGAACAGATCGAAGCTGAT
>JBGQIO010000147.1:0-9060 GCA_041498515.1 Anaerolineae bacterium | reverse complement strand
GGCTGGTCATTACGGAGTTCCCGTTTTGATGGCAACCGGTGATCAAACGGCTTGCGCACAAATATTGGAACAACTTGGAGCGCTAGAGACCGTGGTTGTAAAACGAGGAACTGGGCGATACGCCGCTGAATGTTTGCCCCCAATTACCACCCAAAAGATGATCGAACAATGTGCAAAACATTCTGTTCAGAGACTCTTGAAAAAAGATGCTCTTCCCCCGTTCAGGCTTAAAACTCCAATAAATGTAACCGTGGAATTACAGAGCTCGGATATGGCTGACCGAGCTGCGCTTCTTCCGGGAGTTATCCGCGAAGACCGTAAGCTATCTTTTACGGCAGAAGATATGCCCAAAGCATACTCCGCTTTTCGGGCGCTTGTTCTTTTATCGTATCCACGCTGAGACCGGAACAATAATTCGAAACCTTTATTAAACGACTCGGTTATCATATTGATACGAATAAGATGGTCTCTTTTGATATTAAACAGGCTGTGAGGATTTGGAAATAGGCTGGCAGTTTACTGGGTATGAAATAAATCAATTGACGGTTCGATTGAAATGGCTATAATTCATCCAATTGGTAGCCAAGGAAGAATACCAATCTGGAAATTTTTTCCTGTATTATCCGGAATGGAGGTGACATCTTTCACAAGTTCATAATTCGATTTTTATTCTCAGTGGAATCTATGATTGCCAAAGGAGAGAGAATGAAGCCAAAGTATGCATTTAAATTGTTCGTAATACTTTCACTAATTAGTATTGTTCTATCGGCCTGTGGTAGCGCAGCTACACCAACCCAGCCACCTGCTACCCAAGCTCCGGCAGCAACTCAGGCTGCTCCGGCCGCGACCGTAGCACCCACAGCCGTGACCGGCGAAGGTGAAGTTGATATAGTCGACTGGGCTGGATATGTCGAGCGCGGCGCGAACGATCCAAAATATGATTGGGTTACCGGTTTTGAAAAACAAACTGGTTGTATGGTCAAGGCTAAGGAAGCTGCGACTTCTGATGAAATGGTGCAATTGATCAATAGTGGCGGCTTTGACCTCGTGACAGCCTCCGGTGATGCAAGTCTGCGCCTGGTGTACGGCAAGTCGGTCCAGGAAATTGATATCAGCAGAATACCCTCCTATAAGAATGTGGATCCACGTTTGCAGAATGCTCCCTGGCATACGGTTGCAGGCAAACATTACGGTGTTTCCTACCAATGGGGTCCTAATGTATTGATGTATAACACAAAGGTATTTCCAACTCCGCCAACCTCGTGGAATGTGGTCTTCACTCAAATGACCTTGCCGGATGGAAAATCAAACAGCGGACGTGTTCAAGGATATGTCGGCCCGATCTATATTGCAGATGCATCTAATTACTTGAAATTCCACAATCCTGAACTTGGCATAACCGATCCTTACGAACTGACCCAGCCTCAATTTGATGCTGCGATTGCCCTCCTTCAAGGCCAGCGGAAGATCGCTTCAAAATATTGGGGAGATTACACCGCCCAGATTTCAGATTTC
Source organism: Anaerolineae bacterium (assembly GCA_041498515.1). Classification (GTDB taxonomy): domain Bacteria; phylum Chloroflexota; class Anaerolineae; order Anaerolineales; family Villigracilaceae; genus Fen-1038. Next base: position 7,545 of record JBGQIO010000147.1, on the reverse strand, counting down.
ACGAACGAAGGCTTTGTTGCGGCACCATCCTGGCCGTTACAGGTCAACCTCCTTGTAGGAGCCAAACAACCTATCGCCAGTACCATTCCTCAAGAAGGCACAACCGGTTGGGCTGATACCACGATGATGGCCACCAAATCCGCACATCCCAATTGTGCTTATATGTGGCTTGAGCATTCCATAGATCCAAAGGTTCAGGGAGATGTGGCCTCCTGGTTTGGTTCGAACCCGGCGGTCCCTGCAGGTTGTACTTCCAGCGATTTATTGGGTCCTGATGGCTGCAAAACCAATGGCTATGATAATTTTGATAAGATCGCTTTTTGGAAGACACCGATTGCAGACTGTGGCAACGGCCAGACTAATTGCGTGACCTACGATAAGTGGGTCGAAGCTTTCACGGCGATCGTCGGTCAATAGATTCATGAGAAGATCCTGGGCGTACCGGGTCTCTGGTGCGCCCAGGAAAATGTTGAGGGTATCTGATGAGTGGTTCCGCGATCATCTTTAAAAACGTAAGCCGCCACTTTGGGGAACTCAAGGCGGTAGATGATGTAATGCTTGAAATTGTAGACGGGGAATTTTTCTCGATGCTCGGACCGTCCGGTTCGGGCAAAACGACATGTTTGCGCATGATCGCGGGCTTTGATCGCCCAACCGCCGGTCAAATATTTCTTTTTGGGGAGGATGTATCCAACCTTCCCCCGTATGACCGTCCGGTCAATACGGTTTTTCAGGACTACGCACTTTTTCCCCACATGACGGTAGATCAAAATATCGGTTATGGATTGATGATCAAAAAGGTATCAAAGGAGGAACGAGTGAAGAGAGTTGACGAAATGCTCGACCTGGTGCGTTTACCGGGTTTCGGCCATCGGAAGCCTTCTCAGCTTTCAGGTGGACAACGTCAACGCGTTGCATTGGCCCGCGCCTTGATTAATCATCCGCGCGTCCTTCTCCTGGACGAGCCTTTGGGAGCGCTGGATCTGAAACTTCGTCAGCAAATGCAGGTGGAACTCAAAAATATCCAGCAGCAAGTCGGGATTACCTTTGTATTTGTAACGCACGATCAGGAAGAGGCATTGACCATGAGCGACCGGATTGCGGTGTTCAGCGAGGGCAGGGTCGAACAGGTGGGCAGCCCGGCCGAGGTTTATGAGCACCCATCTACTCCATTCGTTGCCGGTTTTGTCGGTACCTCGAATCTGGTCGAAGGGGAAATGGCAAAGCGTATCACAGGTTCAGATTCAAAATTTTCCATTCGACCCGAAAAGATCCATTTATCTGCAGCCGATCAGAAGATCGGAACGGATATGTTCTCCGTGGATGGGAAAGTGCGTGATGTGGTTTATCTTGGGCTCTATACCCGTTATCTCGTTGAATTGGCTGGTGGCGGTGATTTGGTTGTGGTTGAGCAGAATTTAAACACTACCTCCATGGAGGTGATGAAAGCCCGCGGCCAGAAAGTACGTTTGTTATGGAAAAAGGAGCACGTACGTTACGTGGGTGGTCATGATGCTTAACCGGCTCTCGACCTTTTTGTATCAACGCCCAAAACTGGTGCTCGGGCTTTTGCTCCTGCCGCCTTTGATTTGGTTCGTGGTTGTGTATTTAGGATCTTTGAGCACGATGCTGCTTAATAGTTTTTTCTATCTTGATGGCTTCACAGGCCAGGTTGTCCACCAATTCACTTTACAAACGTATTTGAAATTATTGGATCCCACAAATTTACAGATTTTTTCTCGGACCACCTTAATGGCCGCCCTTGTGACGATCGCCTGTATCTTCATTGCCTTCCCGCTTTCTTATTATTCGGCTCGCTTTGCCTCCCGGCGTATGAAGACGTTTTTATATCTGGCGGTTACTTTACCTCTTTGGTCGAGTTATGTGGTGCGTGTTTATTCCTGGAAACTGATCCTCGCACAGGAAGGGATCATTTCTTGGTTTGCCCGGCTTGCTCATTTGGATGGTGCACTAAACTGGTACTTGAATTTGCCGTTGCTTGGCGGCCCCTCTCTTTCGGTATCTTCCACCGGCATTTTCCTGGTGTTTGTCTACATATGGCTCCCATACATGATCCTTCCGATCCAAACCGCTCTTGAACGTGTTCCGAAATCTCTGGTGGAAGCCTCGAGCGATCTTGGTGCAAATCCTTCCCAAACTTTTCTTAATGTGATCCTCCCGTTGGCTTTTCCCGGTGTGGTTGCAGGATCGATCTTCACTTTTTCTCTTACACTGGGAGACTTTATTGTTCCATCGTTATTTGGAAACTCCAGCTTTTTTATCGGCAAGGCAGTACTGACCTATATGGGCACCTCCGGCAATATACCGTTGGCGGCTGCCTTTACTATGGGTCCTATTGTGATCATGATCGCCTATCTATTACTTGCTCGAAGATTAGGAGCTTTCGATGCACTCTAAGAAGATTCCTCCTCCCTCCGGTGAACATACTTCCTGGGGCTTGAAAATGAGCGCATTCGGGGCGCTTCTCTTCCTCCACATACCACTCTGGCTGATCTTTATATATTCATTTACAACAGAGACCTCAGCCTACACCTTTCCGCCTCCAGGCCTGACGTTCAAATGGATTCCGCAGGCGATTGCCAATCCCGATATGCAATCCTCCCTCGTCCTTACCATACGCGTCGCAACCCTCGCAACATTCACAGCATTAATTTTGGGGACCTTGGCCGCCGCCGCTGTATTCCGTTATGATTTCTTTGGAAAGGAAGCTATTTCCTTCGTTCTGATTCTTCCGCTTGCCTTGCCGGGGATCGTGACCGGTATTGCAATGCGGTCTGCGATTAGTCTGCTCCTGATCCCGTTCTCTTTCTGGACGATTGTGATCGGTCATGCAACATTCTGCGTGGTCACGGTCTATAACAATGTCCTGGCGCGTTTCCGGCGGACGAGCGGTTCAATGGTCGAGGCCTCTATGGATCTCGGCGCGAATTCCTTTCAGACCTTTTGGCATATCGTATTGCCAAACATCGGTACTGCGCTGCTGGCTGGCGGTATCCTGGCCTTTTCACTTTCGTTTGACGAAGTCATTGTTACCACCTTCACAGCCGGCCAGCAACAGACTTTGCCGATCTGGATGTTCAGCCAGATGTTGAAACCCCGCAACCGGCCGATTACCAATGTCACCGCGATGTTGGTTGTATTGATCACCGCGCTGCCGATTATTCTGGCACAGCGCTTAACCGCACAGACCACCGATACGGAGGGAGAAAAATCCTAGTAGATTTTGTGGATAAGCAGTAAAATGTGATGCTTATAAAGGAGAATGATAGAGAACGATTCTCGCTTTCGTCGTTTTAACGACATTTCGTGCGTTTGCCGCACACCGCCGCCTGTTGAGGAATGATCCCTCAGTGAGGCGGCGGATGTAATTAATGGGATTTACAGCAGCTCATATAAATCTCTTCATTCTTTTTTCATCATTTATTGGCTAAGAAATAAGGTTGGTTGTGTTAATACCGCTGCATATGGATCCCGATGCCCTGTCGATATCGTTGTTCTGTCTGCTAGGATTGGATATTCTTCAATTCTCAGCCTGGATTTTCTTTTTCGATATTTAATGCGCGGCTTATACCACAGTAGCGGCTTACAAGGAGAATAATGACTGGACAATATTTTTCCTATCTTTCACCCAAACTCGAAAATCGCCCGCATCCCGGAAAAGGCGATTGTGGTGTTTTTGCCCGCCAGCCCATAAAGAAAGGTGAATTGATCTCATTATGGGGCGGCAAGATACTCTCTGCGGACGAGATTGATCGTGAAATGGTGAATTTCACACAACAGGTTTTGCAGATCGAAGACAACTTCTACCTGTTAACTCCCTCCATGGAGCCAGCGGATTGTTTCAACCATTCCTGCGATCCAAATGTAGGCCTCACCGGGCAGATTGGGTTAATCGCCATGCGCGATATCCATGAAGGCGAAGAGATCTGCCTTGATTACGCGATGTGTGATGGCTCCAATTATGACGAATTCGAGTGCTCATGCGGCTCGGCGAATTGCCGCGGTCGTGTAACGGGTGAAGATTGGAAACGTCCTGAATTATGGGAACGTTATGACGGATATTTTTCACCGTACCTGCAGCGCCGTATCGCGGCGCTGAGGAAAGAAGTACATCAAGAACGTAAAGTGGCAGTGGGTTAAGTCTTTCCCGGCGCAAATTTTCCTGGTCGCGTTGGTAATGCGGTTGATTCCCGTTATTTTAGCGCGGGGGTTAAGTATCGGTCTGGATGACATGTTTCAATATGATATGTTGGCGCGCAGCCTCGCCTCGGGGAATGGATTCCGCTGGTATGCGACAGCGGACCTGGCGCGCATCGCTCCGTATCTTCATCTTGACCCAGCTTCCGTCTCGCTTGACCCTCGCGGCGTGCTTACGACGTTCCGCGCTCCCCTATACCCGGCGTTTCTATCTCTGATCTACCTTTTCAATGGTATCAATACCGAGCGTTTCTTCGCGGCACGCCTGGCCCAGACAATACTCGGCGCCCTGCTGGCGCCACTGACTTACTACGCTTCGCAAAATCTTTCTTCCCTACCTCATTCTGATGGTAAGGATGAAGAGAATGATAAACTTTTTATCGGTGACCGTACTTCCCGTATCGCAGCCTGGGTGGTAACAGGATATCCAATGCTCGTGATCTTTCCTCTTGCTCTTGCTACGGAGAATTTATTTTTCCTGCTTGTACTGGCAAGTGTAGTGGCTCTATTAAAGCTTTCTCAGATCTCGGTTGATTCGAACAGTCCTGTCTTCATTCTCTATTCTTTACTCTCAGGCTTCCTATTGGGTCTGGCTGCTCTGACCCGCTCGGTTATTCTGCCCTTTGCAGGTCTGGCGATCCTTTGGATCTGGTTTTCTTTGAAACGGCCTCGCGCAGCTGTTATAACAGCGCTGGCCTTGGCAATCACCGTTGCACCCTGGATCGTTCGCAATTCGGTGCTTTCACATAAATTGACTGGTATAGAGACGTCAATGGGCTACAACTTATATGTAGGCTATCATCCGCAATCGACCGGGACCTTTATATTCGGCCCTTCGCTTGATCTTCTTTCGATCCTTGACGACCAGGCTCGCGATGCGCTAGGTACACAAAAAGCGATTGAATTCATCCGGCAGGACCCCTCTCGGTTTCCTTATCTGGCTTTACGCAGGTTGGGTTACTTTTTCAACTTGGAGCTGCGTGCGTTTACCTATTTTTATGTCAATGATTATTTGGGTTTCATCCCTTCACCCGTTTTATTTCTGATCCTTTTACTCCTCGCCTTGCCTTTTGTGATCCTGAGTTTATCCGCTATATTCGGCGCAGTCCTGTTTACGATCCGTCCGCAAATAGTGTTACTAGTATTGCTGTTGATTGGTTACCTGCTCCCGCATGTCCTCATTCTTTCTGAAGAACGGTTCCATTTGACGCTGATACCGGTTTTTGCGATTTTTGCCGCGAATATGTGGAGTTATGGTTTGGGCGCCTTGAAATCCCGTGGAATTCTGATTATCCTGATTGCAAGCATTTTAGTTATGCTTCTGATCGTGAACTGGGGGTTTGAAATTGCCCGGGATGGTCATGTACTTATCCAAATGCTTGGTCCTAAGGGAAATCAAATCTATCTCCCTTATTGAGCTCGGGTAACTAACTTTATGAAAACCCTCTTCGGACCCCGTCTTGCCTTTGATTGGAAAATAGGTACCGTTACCATCGTCAGTACTTTGTTATTGATCGTTGATGCCTACCATCAGTTGACTCCGAATAAAGGGTTCGATCGCCTTATTCTATACTTGCTAATCCCCTTGTTTATTATTCTGGTAGCATTTCGTGAAAACCCCGTCACCTTTGGATTTACTTTTGGAGATTGGAAAGCCGGTTTGATTCTTACGAGCCTTGGGATCCTTCTTATCGCTCCGGTTCTGTGGTTTGCAGCTCACGGTGGAACGATGAAGGATTACTATAAACCGCAGGTCAGTGGTTTGCCGTGGAATACCTTTATTGATTTGTTCGGGTGGGAATTCTTCTTTCGCGGTTTTATTCTTTTTTCCTATGCTCGCAAGTTCGGACCCGAAGCTTTATGGTTGCAGGCTGTCCCGTTCGCTCTGGCGCATATAGGAAAGCCGGAAGTGGAAACCTTGTCCACTATTTTTGGCGGATTTGCTTTTGCCTGGGTTGCATACCGCACCCGATCATTCGTCTATCCGTTCCTCATCCACTGGTTTGTCGCCTCATTCACTATTATTGTGGCTGCTGGTTTGCTTGGATAATCTGCATGCCTATGACCGAATTTAGTCTGAGACCCGCCACTTCGGAAGATTTTCCTGCGATTAAAAGACTCATCCATCAAGTTCAGATCAATCCAACAGGGCTCGCTTGGCATCGCTTCGTCATTGCTGTTGACGGTTCCGGACGGATGTTGGGTTGTGGACAGCTCAAGCCGCATCGAGGCGGAATTATTGAGTTGGCCTCCATTGCCGTTGAGCCAGAGCATCGGCATAATGGTGTTGCCGGTGCCGTCATCGATAATTTGCTCTCACGAGCCCCGCGTCCTCTTTACCTGACCTGTCTTTCCAGCATGGGCTCGTTCTATGAAAAATGGGGCTTTCGCCGGTTGAAAACAAATGAGATGCCGGGTTATTTTCGCCGTTTGGTTCACCTGGTTTCCTTGATGCCTGCCTGGGGCTCACCCGGAGAGGACCTGCTAGTCATGAAGTTGATGTAAAATCAAAGTATGAAACAGGTCGCCTATGTATTGATCGGCTTGCTGGTTGGATTCATCTTGGCGGGCGCACTATTTTTGGTGACCCGTTTACCTGACGGTAAGCCGATCGCTCTTGAGCCATCGCCAACGAAAGTGTCCATCGAGGTGCAGGTGATTGGCTCTGTGGTGCACCCTGGCGTTTATTCTTTCCCGGATGGCAGCCGGGTGCAGGATGCTGTTACGGCAGCGGGGGGGTTGTTGGCAGGGGTCGACCCAAATTCGATCAACCTGGTGGCAAAGTTACAGGACGGGCAGCAACTTAATATTTCAGGTGGACCGGGCTTGGTATTCGGACCCACCTCCAGTGGACCATTCACGGTGATACCTACACCCGGGGGTTCTCCGTCGATCACAGATTTAGTAAATATAAATACTGCTACTCTCAGTGAACTGGATACCCTGCCGGGAATTGGTCCGACGACTGCCCAAAATATCATTAATTATCGAACCCAGCACGGTCCTTTCAGCAGCATCTCGGATATCATGAATGTGGCCGGGATCGGTCCGGCGACTTTTGATCGTATTCAGGGGTTAATTAGCGTCCAGTGATTTGCCTTTCGACCATAACCACTTGATAGCGCCTCTTTAAAACAGACGTAACTGCTTACAGCCCCTTTAAGGCATCCGGAAAATGCATGGGTGATCATTGAAAATTAGATCAAACCCGGTGGTTTTAAGATCGATCAGATACTGTGTCTTTCATTAAGCACGTTTCGAGCGATTACAATTCGCTGGACTTCGCTAGTCCCTTCACCGATGGTCATCAGCCGCGCATCACGATAG
>JBGQIO010000146.1:0-9144 GCA_041498515.1 Anaerolineae bacterium | reverse complement strand
CTAAAACGATCAGCTCTGCGCAAAAGTATCAATCAGCAATTTGAAATTTCCCCCGGCAGGATACAGGATCGGGCAGGTCGCCCCGCGTTTACGATATTCATTTACCTTCACGCGCGCTTCTTCGGGTGTACCGGAGGCGGTTATTCGGTAAACTAATGCATCAGGAACAAGGTGTTTAGCTTTCGTGATCTGTTCTTTCGTAGCGGGCCAGCCCAGGGTTGCCTGTATTTGTGAAATCACTTCTTGTGACACGCCTGAGGCTTTTGCGATATGAGGTTGCTGGGCCAGATACTGGCAGAGAAGCATTTTGGTCGTGTCAATAGCCTTTTCATGGTCTTCATCAACCGAACATACGATCAATTGAGGGCGATCAAAATCATCCAATTTCCGACCTGATTTCTGCAATCCTTTTTCCAGTAATTCCAAGGCTTTGTCATTGTATTCGGGGGGTACACAGTAGTTCAGCACGACACCATCCGCGATCTCGCCAGTCAACTCCATCATTTGATCGCCGGTCGCACCGATCATGATCGGGATATTACGCGGTTCCCTGCGTCCATGAACCACATCCAACTCGATACCTTCCACATTATGAAATTCACCATGAAAGGTGACACGCTCCATCCGAAGCAAACGCCGCATCACATCCACAGTCTCACGCATGGCGGTCGATGGTTTATTGCGCTTGATACCGACGTTGCTCGCCAACGGATCCCACCAGGCACCGATCCCACAGATGATACGATTAGGGGCTAGATCATCAAGGGTGAGAAATGTCGCGGCCAGCAAGCCTATATTACGTGTCCAATTATTAATTACACCTGAACCGATCTTTATCCGGTTTGTCACCGCTGCATAAGCAGCCATGGGGACAATTGCATCTCGTACCAACCGGGATTCAGCCTGCCAAACGGCTTCGAAGCCGCGCTCTTCGGCATAGCGAGCATAATCGAGCCCATCCCGGAGATCATGAGAATCCTGCATATATAACGCTACTCTTTCCACGGTTTACATTCCTCCGATTTAACATGAACGAGAATGGGTGGATCCAATAATAAGGCTAAGCAGGCCTACTCCATGTATGGGCATTCTAAATTTCAAGGGAAGTTTTAGTATCTAGATAAGAATTGTCATTATACCTGAAAGTTCCCAGAGTTTTTATCGAAGGCGAACCTTAGCTGTGGGATTCCCAGAATGTATTTGATAAAAGAAGGATGATATTCTTGGTCGATTAGGAGGATAATCATCTTGATTATGAGACTTCTTTAGCCTATACTGAAGCTTAGATAATTTGATAAGCGAGAAAGTTTTTCGCAAGGTTGTCAAAGCGGAGAAATATACAATGAATAAGCATCTTCTAAATTCAGAGGCAAAAACATTTCAAGATATCCATAGCTGCAGGGCTATCAGTTTAGAGGAAACTACCTTCGCTGAATGCCTACTAGAAGGTCCGAACTCTTGCTCCTATGCGCTGCCTTTCGGATATTGTTTTTTATGCCAACATCCACGCTTAAGTGAGATCGTCGAAAATACAAAAATTTCAGGAGCGAATAAAATCGTTCGGAATTAAGTATTTTGAAATTTATCCCTTAAGGCGATAACTCTGGAATACCGCAAGAGATGGAACAAGATTAACCCCAAATATTATTATTGGCAATATTTGAATTTGCGAGGGCCCTCACCCCCGACCCCTCCCTGTTTTTCCGCAGAATTATGAGATTCGGGGTAAGTCATGATTAACACATAAAAGGCTCCATGCTAGATTTACTTACAGCCGCTGCCACATCTGTGGGGCGAGCTCTCGCGAGCGGGCAGCAATACGCGGCTCATCGAGGACAAGTATTTTCTTGTCTCTCATCAAGATCTTTCCTTTGCAGACAGTAGTGTCCACGGTTGCATCCACCAAGCCAAAAATCAGGTGCCCGAGGAAGTTCGCTTCGGTGAGAGGGGTAGGCGGCTGGTAATCAAGGATAGCAAGATCTGCCGGTCGTCCCGGTGCGATCTCTCCCAAGCGAATCCCGAATTGACGTTCACAAATATCAGCGTTATTCTGTAACAGCATCTGAGGGGCTTCCATAAAGGCCACACGGGGATCGTGATTGGCAAGCCGGTGAAGCAGGTAGGCACAACGCATCTGGGCGAGCATATCAGAGGACATGCCATCCGACCCGAGGCCGACAAGTACCCCTTTTTTTATCAGGTCCAAAACTTTAGTGACGCCTACGGCGTTGTTCATATTCGATTCCGGGTTATGGACAACACCTGTTTTTGATTTGCTAATAATGTCCATTTCCGCTTCATCAATGTGTACGCAATGGATAAAGAGGGACTTCTCTCCGGAAACGCCTCTTTTTTCCAGTCGATTTACCGTTGGCATACCATACTTCTTGAGGGAGTCTTCCCTATCCGCTGCGTCTTCCGCTACGTGGATGTGACATCCAACGCCCGCATCCCTGGCAATGCCTACGCATTTCTCGAGCGTCTCATCGGAGAGCGTAAAAGAGGCATGTAACCCCATCATGGCTGCGATCTGTCCATCTCCTTTGCCAACCTTTTTGATAAAACGCTCATTCTCTTCGATACCGCCACCCGGCTTATTCCGGTCCGATACTTCGTAACACAGTGAGGCTCGGAGGCCAGCTTGACGGACCGCCTTCTCGATCAGGTCGAGCGATCCATCTCGAGAAGCTGGAGAGGCATGATGATCGATGACCGTCGTCGTACCATTGCGAATACAATCAATGAGAGGTAACTGCGCAGAAAGCGTAATGTCTTCATCAGAAAGCGCATTGTCGAGCCTCCACCATAGACGTTCGAGGATTTCTACAAAATTCGAGGCAGGTTCTCCAGGAATCGCCATCCCGCGGGCCATGGTAGAGTAGAAATGATGGTGGGTGCATATAAAACCAGGCAGGATAATCTTGCCCGTACAGTCGACACTTTCAGCTTTTGGGAAACGCGTTTTCAACTCGGAGGCAGCGCCGACCGCGGTAATATTCTCGCCCTCGGTGACAACCGAGCCTTTCCAAAGTACTTTATTATTATGGCCTAAGGTAACCACAATGCCATTTTCAAATCGGGTCGTCATTTTCCATCCTTTCGGTTAGTCCTTTGTATAAGTTCCAGCGATGGTGTTAGGTTTTCATCAATTCTCTCTAAGTACGGCAAGCTCTTCAGGGCTGCGCTCCCGCATATTGATAGCACCAATAAAGCACTTTTTCGCACAGATCGAGCAGCCGATGCACCTGGATGGATCGGTATGAGGAAAACCTCGGCTGTCCAGCTCAATCGCCAAATAAGGACAGCGGGCGCAGTTTCCACATGTTACGCACAATTCGAAATTGACGTCAGATAGTCGCTTAATAGGAGAGAGAGCCATAAACTCGGTAATCGGATGGGGTTGAGCAATCCCAATTAATTTTTTCATCGACGTTATCCCTCGTTCCTGCATCAGGAACGAAGTTCCGGTCTCGAGCTCATGAATTATCCCGTAACCATGTTTTGTGGCGATCGTACAAAATTGAACGGTTTTAACTCCAAGGGCCAGGAAATCCATCGCGGCTTTGTAGTTCATCGGGCCACCGTTACCCGAGAGCTCAATTCCCTCCGGCACAGCCTGCGATAAAGTGAGATTTGAGATGGGTGTGACTCCCTCACCGCTCATGCCCACGACTACACCTGACTCCCATAAATTGTCCTTGTCGACCGGTCGGAAAGCGAGTGTGGGGAAGGAGTTCGCCAGAGTTACGCCGGCTTTCTTGCCGGGATACTTTTCCAGCACTTTCCGAATAGCACGCAAGATCGGAACGATGGAAGTCACTGCGGCAGTTAATTTGAATAGTTTGGGAATATCCGGCGCTCCAACCTCCATGATCCAATCAACGATCTTGGCCGTAAGCGCCGCATTTTGGGATACGATGTCACCTTCCGTCCCATCGCCTCCTTGCGGACAAGATAGCGAATATTCGATACCCATCACCCCTGCCGCCTCAAGCTTGCGGGTATTCGACTGCCATCCCACTTTATCGCTTTCATCATGACCGGTTACAGGTCCACCTGTGGAGGCCATTGTCAGCCTATCCGGCCAAGCGGTGACCAACTGTTTTACTTCGCGACAGACGCGATCGAGGGGATGACCGGATACGTTGTCTGCATTCGCAAACGTATTAGGACTAAAGGTGAACATATATTCACCCGGAATATGTATAGGAACATTATCGAAGGCGGTTTTCATGATCCCACCCGCCCAGCCATTTTCATAGGCTTTTTGCATCTGGTCCAATCCATCCGTTAATGGAGAAGCTGATAGTAGAAAAGGCGATCGAATTTGTCGTCCAAAGAAGTCGGTTGCCAAGGAGACCGGCAGCGGGTTATAACCGGGCAAGTCATAGAACGATTTGGTCGGTTTATCAATAGCCGGTTTGAGGCTATGGTTGATGTATGCGTTAATTTCCATAGCCGTATTTTTGCCTGAGGCAACGGCTTCCACTACTGTGGTCGGGCCATGGGAAATATCGCCGGCATAAAAGATTCCCTCCGTCTTCACTTTTTGCAGAGTGGATCGCATCCCAATTGCCATCACCACAGCGGTTAAACCCGTCCTGACACCTTCGGTTTCTTCCATATCGCGGACATTGGCGGGTTTGAATGGTTGACCGTCCGGAAGATGGACTTTTGTTGTTTCTATTCTTGAAATCCCATGACTGTCCCTGGCGATCCTACTCAGGCGGATCCGTCCGTTCACTTCGATATCGTAATCGAGCAACTCCTGCCGTTCCAAGGGAGTTAACGGCATTTCAGAAAGCTTCTCCAGCATGAACATTTCCACGTGTTTCGCACCTCGTTCTTTTGCTATGATCGCGCAATCAACCGCGGTTGCACCGCCACCAATAATAGCTATAGATCCATCGAAGTTATAGGCTTTTGGGTTAGAGAGAAGATCGATCATTTTAATTGCAAGATCTTCATTCTCGATCCCAAGCTCAATCGGTTTCCATAGACCAACGGTAACGCAGACAGCTTTATAACCTTGAGCAAGCAACCTCTCCGGGTTCTCCACCTTTACCCCAGTTTTGACAGTAATGGCTCCCATTGAAAGCAGGAATTCAATATCGGATTGAACCACTTTCTTATCCAAGCGGTCATCGGGGATGAGATTCATCATACCGCCCAACTTATCGCGGGCCTCAAAAATATCAACCAAAAACCCCATTTGCGCCAATGCCGCGGCTGTTGAAAGACCTGAAGGACCTCCGCCAATTACTGCGACCTTCTTTCCGTTAGGAATCGGTGTCGAAAATTTCGGAATCCCTCCCTGGTGTTTAGCCATTTCGACGAGGGTCGCCTGAATCTGTGGAATATGGATCGAGCCATCAAAGTCTTTTCTCGAACAAGCAGCCATGCAAAACCGGTCCGGACAAACGAGGCCACAGACGCCTCCCAGAGGATTATTCCGCATTATTTCTGCCGCGGCGCGTTTGATATCCGATGGGTGCCCCACCAGGGCTGCCATGATGAAATTGAACGGGGAGCAATTTGCGGGGCAGGCAGCCTGACAAGGTTTTTCTTCGCAATATTCGCATCTGAGAAGTTCTGCCTGGAGTTGGTGTTTGGTCATGATAAGAGAACTTGCCTGGTGATTCTTTTCCATGGAACACCTCTTTAATCAATATTTAGGATTTTTACGCTGAAAAAACCCAAATTAATTATAGCATCCGGAAGAAATATACAGAATGAATAAGCTCCGTATCCGGAGTGTGTTATGTCATATTAATTTGTCTGATCCTTAATCGTTGGAAATGAAACCCAACCCCCATGGTTCAGAGGAATCTTAAAATAGAATATCTCTCACATTCCAGACTTACTTCAGAAATAATGAGGGGCTATTACAAATTAAATGACCGTCACTTTTGTGGTTTTAGGGTTTCCAATTTGCGGACAAGTTCAAGATCTTCCGGTAAATCCAGATCCAATCCAAGCGAGGGCAAGTCGACAATCTCCAGGCGAGCGCCTGCTTTCCGCGCCCGCTCGCAGTGTCGTTTGAAGGAGTCCTGACCAAAGTCGTACTCGATAATGTCGGCAGGAGAAAGCAGGAGAGCATTCGTACCTTTTTGATGCCGGTCAGGAGCGATGACCATTACTGGCGGATCCGTCGCCCGTTCAATCAACGTCAAAATGTCCTGACGCGAGAGCAAGGGCAGATCTGCGGGTATGACCAACACCCCGCGGGAGGCATAAACTTGAGCAACTACCGTCGCCCGCTTCAATGCGGTGTTCAAAGTGGGTGCGCCATCTTCCTGTACGGTGCGTGCTCCCAAATCGCGCGCGATCGCCAACACCGAAGAGTCCCGGCTAACCACAAGCACCTGCTCAACTTCCTTGAGGTCCGTAAGTGTCGTAAGGGTACGTTCCAATAACATGCGGTTAAGCTCAACCCGTTCGTTCTCGGATAAAGCACCAGCCAATCGCGATTTACCGCGTCGCAAGGGCTTTACAGGGACGATGGCCCAAAGTGTCATTAGAGAGTCGATCCTATAAAGTTTAACACTGAGTGAGCCAAGCGCCGCCGATCTTCGGATGTTTTCATCAAAGTATCTGTTAAAAGAGGCAGCATTTTGAGGTCGCGAATCTCCTCTAGAAATTGTGCATCGATATTATCCAGGATGAATCCAGTGGCAAGACCTTTATAGTGTTCCGCTACGGCGAGAGCTGTCGGTTGGACCCCTAATTCAAGATACATTTTGGCAGCCGGTCCTTTAATCGCCTTCCCCCCGATCAAGGGCGATACTGCAAAGACGTGTTTCGTTTCAATTTTCGATCTCAACCCTGCTACGGCTAGAATTGGTCCGATGCTGACCCATGGGTTAGACGGACAAATCACGACTGCATCAGATTCATCGATCGCCCGAATCACGCCGGGTGCCGGCGCGGCTGTCTCAATACCCGAGAATATAAACCCATTCACACGCGGCTTGCACTCAAGCTGCACAAAATATTGCTGGAAATCAAGATCGCCTTGATCGGTTTTCACAACCGTTCTGACAATTTGATCTGACATGGGGAGGACAGATTGCTCGATCTTCCACGTTCGACAAAACTCACAAACGATCTGACTCAGAGGTTGATGTTCCTTCATTCGTCGTGTACGTTCAAGATGAGTAGCGAGATCTTGATCACCGACCTTAAACCAACCTGGTCCCCCGAGCCTTCTCATTTCCTCCATGGTTCTCCAGGTCTCGTTGATCCGTCCCCAACCGGTCTCCGGGTTGGCTATTCCAGCCAGCGTGTAGCAAATGGTATCCAAATCAGGACAAATATAAAGGCCTACATGTTCGAAGTCATCGCCGGTGTTTACAACGACGGTCAGGTCTTCCGGTGATAACAACCCGGCAAGGCCGTCAACAAGTTTTGCACCGCCAACACCGCCCGCAAGCGCGACGATTTTCATGTAAATCGCAATATTTCCTGAAATGATTTTCTTTCACGGGGCTTGGGAGTTTCTGCAGGATCCCCAATAAAGAACATCCCCTGGGGTTCCCATGTTTTCGGCAAATTCAACGTCGTTCTAATAACCTCCGGAGTGAACAACGGCGCACAGGTCCAAACGCCACCCAGCCCCTCCGCATGAACAGCAAGCAACATTTGCATCCCCGCATTCGCGGTGGACTGAATCGCCATGATCTTCTCTGCTTCTGCGCGGCGGGCATCGGGATAAACATCCATTTCAGACATGTCCATACAGAGAAGTATTACAACAGGAGAGGAAATTATCCGAAGACGTGAGTTCTCGATGCGGGCCTGGATTTCGACTGCAGGTAAATTATCATGTTCGAGATCGCGGCGGTACTCCAAAGACATTGCCTCCGCAAGATGCGACTTCGTAGAAGCGTCGGTCATTACGACGAATCGCCAAGGTTGACGATTGTGCGCGGAAGCTGCAAAAGTTGCCGTTGTGATAATTTTTTTTATGACAGCTTCAGGAACGGGGCCCGGATTGAAGCGACGGATAGAACGACGAGAACGCAAGAAATCATGCAGGTCCATGAAGGCTAATTGCGCGCAGAATAATTTTCCGGCAGGATCTTATATATGACCCGAGTCTGACCGGCTACCGCCTGCCAGGGTTTGTGGTCATATTTTATAGAGAGAAGATTGATATGTTCCAATGCACCCTCTTCCATAATCTCCATGACACGACCTCGTATCTGAAGATAGCGATAAAACGGATCCTTCGGATCGGTAATCAACAAAGCAATCTGCGGACGAGCGCGCATATTTATATCCTTGACGCGTCCTCTTGCGGAATTGATGAGTATGTATTTTCCATCGGTATTAAACCAAAGCGGCGTCAACTGTGGCGAACCATCTGCCATCAATGTAGAAAGAAATGCAAAAGCACCAGCTTCATCTTCGAGCAAATCTTTATGCGAGTCAGGGATGACATTCATACTTTCCTTGAGTAAAATTTTAGGAATCGGGACAGAGGGTTTGCCATACCATCCGAACGAAAAACGCGACGGACCCACTTGTCTTAGAATAATCCATCGAACAAAAGCATTGCTGTGCGCCGTACGGAATTGTATCCATGGTTTATAAGTTTTCTGTTAGCGCCTTTATCCAAACCGGACAGATCAGCAGGCGTGCAATATGGGATTGGGAATAGAAATCTTAATGTATAAAGTTAATCATGTCCAGAAATCAGACCAAACAATATTGATAATAGGTTGAAATTTCTTCCGCCTTTTAAAATAGACAACCCCATATTGGAACAGGCCCACTTACGGTAAGAAGTCGCTGCTGTAATTCGATTATCGAAATAAGTCCTGGTCCTTAGATCGAATTAATTCTTTCAGCGAACCCTCACTTAAAGAATAAGGAAATCCGCGCACGTGGATCACAGGGGTCCCTTCTGCTGCATGACCCATAAGCAACGAGGCTGCCGCGGCCAGTTCATCAGCGACGCCGACGACGGTAATTTTAAGCGTGTAGCCAAATAGGTCTTTCCAACCGCGTTCATCAAGAACCCCGGGGATACCGCTCAGACCGATGGACATGCCCACTGTGCCATTCCGCCAGGCCCGTCCATGTGAGTCAATAATTAACACGCCAATACGTTTGCCCGTTAATGCCTCAAGCTTTGAACGG
>JBGQIO010000145.1:0-9189 GCA_041498515.1 Anaerolineae bacterium | reverse complement strand
CAGTTGTTCTATGGTGGAGCGGCTGGCGCCCTCCTGGGAAGTGCCGACGGTATTCATCACCAACAGATTAAGTTTATGCGCGACCTCTATCAACGCGTGCACAGCCTCAACGGTCATACCCGGAACAGTCGCCGGTGCCGGGAGCAAAATCCCATCCGTGCCTCCCTGGGCCAGGCTGTGTATGTCTTCTACGCTCATCACCGCACTGGATGATCCTGCGGCGTGCATTTTTCCGGCGAAGATAATAACCTTGTCCCCGACCGACGCGCGGATCTCTGCCGCCGAACGGCAAATCCCTTGGGTTGTCACGCCGGTGTGCGGGTTCCCGGTAATGGCAATGAAGTCTGCACCCTGTTCCAGAGCGAGGCGCGCATTTTCCGCGGTCGCCAACCTGCCAGAGGAGGTGACTGCTGCCGGGTCCTCAATGGGTTCCAGATTCAATCCCACCGGTCGCCCAATCCATGATTTAACCTGGTTCAGCGTGACACCCTGCCCGGAGGGAAAGCTACCGAAGATCTTTGAATCGGATGAGGAATTCTCCGTTGGGAAGCCCAGGACTTGCGGCGCAGTGACATCATAGAAATTCATCAGGATCAGGTCCGCGCCCATGCTGGCGGCCAGCTCGGGGTTGGAAACCTTGTCGATCAGCGGAGGCGCAATGGCGACCACCTCGGCCGCGACAATGCGGCCCTCAGAGAGACGAATTCCTTCCACAATTTGCCGGGACGTCATCGCGATGAAATCCGATGCGTTTGCATCCAACAAGCGTTTGGTCATGATGCATAACTCACAGTGAATAACGGAGTACTAGATTTCGACGGTATAGAGCACATCTCTTCCTGCCCGGGCCTGCGAAAGAACCTTCTTTTCAATGACGGCCTGCTCAGGCAGGTCAGGCAAAATGACGGGCGAGATGGAGGAATAGCCAGCCGCTGCTATCACTGCCAGGTCGAATTCAATGACAGGCTGCCCAACTTTGATCACATCGCCCACTTTGGCGCGCAGCATGAACCCCTGTCCTTTCAGCTTGACGGTATCCAACCCGATATGGACCAGCACCGTTATCAGGCTGTCCCCGGCCTGTACGGCAAAGGCATGCCCTGAACTGTGCAATATGGTTATCTTGCCATCTATTGGGGCTAGAGCCATCCCTTCGGTTGGGTGAAGAGCGACGCCGTCTCCCACCATTTTTTCTGCAAAGACGGGATCGGGCACATCTTCAATTGAAATCACGCTGCCTGTGAAGGGTGAAAGGACCGCCAGTTTGCTCACTATTTACCTTCACGCATGATCTTATTCATGGCCGAACCGATCAACTCAGCATAGGTCCCGACAACAATTTGAACGCCGGTGCCCATGATGATCGGACGTCCGACAACACCCAGCGGCATCATTTTTTTTATATTAATCTTGGATGTGTCTTTCAAAGTCCCGCGCAAGCGGGTGATGCAGCCTTCGATTTCAACGATATTTTCTTTGCCCCCGAGGGCCTCAATGAATTGGCGCGCCTTATCTTCTATTTCCATCTCGAATCTCCATGAACGATCACGAGTGTGTGTCGTGAACAACGTTCACGACACACACTGGAATACCGATAGGTTACTCTTCCACTTCGGGTTCGCGGCCCGGAGTGGGGATGTTCATGGCTTTGATCAGCCACACAAACACGAAGTAGTAGATTACGCCAAAGACCACGCCGACCCCGAGCAGGCCGATTGGATTCGTGGCGATCTTGAAGTTGATCACGTAATCGATCAAGCCGGCTGAAAAGCCGAAGCCATCGCGCATACCAAGGGAAATCGTGATATAGGCTGAAAGCGCCGTCAGGAAAGCGTGGACGACATACAGCACCGGGGCGACGAACATGAAGGCGAACTCGATCGGCTCGGTGATGCCGGTCAGGAAGGAGGTCAGGGCAGCGGAAAGCATGATGCCGCCT
The DNA here is from genome assembly GCA_041498515.1 of Anaerolineae bacterium. Classification (GTDB taxonomy): domain Bacteria; phylum Chloroflexota; class Anaerolineae; order Anaerolineales; family Villigracilaceae; genus Fen-1038. The sequence continues at coordinate 7,250 of JBGQIO010000145.1, read as the reverse complement.
ATGAGCTTCTTGTTCTCGTCCTTGGCCATCACATACATGGCCAGCGCGGCAGCGGGCAGGCCGAACATCATGATCGGGAAGAAGCCGGTCATGAACTGACCGCCCTGCGCGCCGTGCGAATCAAAGAAATTGGTCAGATCTTTGAATTGGAACCAAACCACCGAATTGATGATGTGGTGCAGGCCGAGCGGGATCAGCAGGCGGTTGAGGAAAGCGTGGATTGCTGCGCCAAGCGCCCCTTGACCGATGGTCCAGGTAGCCAAGTCGGTAAGCCAGCCACCCGGCCACTTCCAAACGAGGCCGGCGATCACGCCCAGCACCAGGGCAGCAAAGGAAGTCACGATCGGGACAAAGCGCCGGCCGCCGAAAAAGGCCAGCCACTCAGGCAGCTTGATATCGTGATATCGTTCATACAACGCGGCCGCAATCAGACCGATCACGATTCCGGCGAGCACGCCCATATTGGTATCGGCGTCCTTGCCGTAAACGGAAGTGGCGATGTTAGCCATGACTTTGGTCAGCACCCAGTAACCCACAGCACCGGCCACGCCAGCCGTACCCACATCGGAGGTAAAGCCGACTGCCACACCCACTGCAAAGAGCAGGGGCAGGTTGCCAAAGATGGCATCACCAGCGGCAGCCATCCACGGCCAGTTCAGCATGTCAGGCTGACCAAAGCGCAGCAATATGGCGGCTGCAGGGAGCACGGCAACCGGAAGCATCAGGGAACGTCCAATCCTTTGAAGATAAGCGAACATGTCATTCTCCTTTATTTTGATTGAAATGAGGCAATTTTGCATGGATCACGGACGACACTGCCAAAAATTCTTCGGGTCACCTCCTTTGCAAGTACCAAAGCCTCGGCATCTTCAGTTCTGCGGTAACAAACGTTTAACACTTGCGATGAGTTTTGCGGTCATAAACTCCATACCGAGCTCCGCTCGCATGTTGATAATCTTCATGGCATAGGGAACATCGTTCAGAACCTGGATCAATGGAATATTGCGTCCAGGGAGACGAACAATGCGTCCATATCCCTTGAATTCACCTCGTGAAGTATCATCCATAAAAATCAGCGTTGAGTATTCATCTATTCCCGGGGGAATCTGATCGACGGCTCCAAGCACTATCGTGGTACGTGGAGCAGACTTCCAGGACACACCGGCATTTCTCAACATGTAAAACACATCCGCCAGGATCCCGGATACACCCGGTTGGCGCGCCTTAACAGAACGGACCACTTTTATCTGGCTGGGCAATGGAAAATTGGCTGGATTCGGATCAGCGAGCTCGATGCCGGCCGACCTGCGGCGCAGCTCATCAAGATTCAATTCGCCTAGAATTTGGATCTGGTCGAGTCCGCTCGGGCCGAGGTTGCGCTCCCTGGCTTCCCTGATGAAGTCAACCTGGGCGGGATCGAGTCCCATGGCAACTGCACAAACCATGTCCACGGCGAGTGGATTTGTCCCCACGATAATGACGCCGAGGTCCTTCAGTTGACCCGAAATTTCACCTCCTCTATGCAATACCTGGATCGCGTCTACAACGATCAAGTCAAGCGGGGTGGAGGCGATCAAATCCACCATCTTTTCAGGCAACCGATGGCACTCCTTTAGCTGATCATTCTGTGCAAGAAGAGTCTGCATCTGGCGCAGCACACCGGCAAATGGAACCAGCGTGCTTTGGCGTAACTTGGGCATGGCCACCCGGAAAGAAGCATTCAACCAAACGGCTGGCAATTTCACTTGAGAAATGACCTTTCCACTTTCAATGGATACTTTTCGATTAACAGCCTCGTCAAGAGGAATCAGCTTTCCTTTCAGGTGAGAAACGAGCGTGTTATATCCAGCGTAATTGAGGCTGTAGCGCGTGGGAATACCCGGAAGGCTGTTTGCTGCGATAGTGATCGCAGCAGGTTCCAATGCCTGCGCCACGCCCTCGATCAACCCCGGATGAGTGTAGGAAATCGGCGCATACTTCGGATGCGCCCAGGGACAATCTGCAAGCAGGACGGCGGATTTCTGCTCAAGGCCAATGTTGAGCTCCATCGAAGCCTTTTTCAATCCTTGCGCGATGAGCGCCGGGTCATATTTTGGAATGTTCAGGAGATAGACTTTTTCCATGGATGATTTGCCGACTCCGGTTGGCTAAAGATGGGGATTACGGCCAGACCACATTTGAATTAGTTTCTGGTTGTGCTCGGCCGCGCCAAGCATATTGTTGCTCAGATAGATTGGAATTTCATATCCTCCCGACTGCAATCGGAAGACCGTCTCGGTGACCAGGCAGTTCCATATCGTGGCGTACATGATGGTAGATGTAGGGCCAACACGCCATGAGGTACCTGGGATGGGAACTATGCTGTCTCCGGGAATGCCCCCGCAGTCAATCACGTGGTCGGATACTTCAATTAAGCGTTTTCCCAACGAAGAGGTTGGAGCGACCTTGCAATAAGCGATGTTCGTCACACCGATCACGGTCATGCCGCGCTCCTTAGCCATCAATGCCATTTCGACGGGTACAGCGTTCACACCGCTGGCAGAGAATATGAAAATGATTTCCCGCGGATCCGGTTTATAGCGCTCGAGAAGGGTTGAGGCCAAGCCAGGTATGCGCTCAATTTTTGTTGCCATATAAGCGCTCTCGTGCACCATCAGGGATGAAAACAGGATGGGAACTACACAAGCCAATCCCCCGGCGCGGTAATGACCTTCTTCCGCTACCATATGCGAGTGACCGGTCCCAAAGACGAATATGCGGCGGTCCTGCGTCACGGACTCCACCATCAGATCAGCGATGTGGGTCAACGTGCCGGCCTGCTGCAAGATCACTTCCTGCAGGGAATTAATGGAATTCAAATAAGCCGTTATGCCTTGAGCCTGCTGATCCAATTTATCCCTCCACTCCTAGTTCCGCCTGAAAGACATATTTATCGCCGCGATAGAAAGATTCCACTAATTCAACCACCCTTTCTGACTGATCATACGTGGTACGAAAAATATGCAAGGCAGGGCTCTTCCTGGGAACATACAACAAATCCGCTTCATGATCTGGGCAAGCCGATGCGGAAATTCGTTGGATCGCCCGGGTCGGAACGATCCCGAATTTCTCGCGCATGATTTTATAGAGCGACCGTCCTTCAAGGTTTTCGCTCTGCAGACCGTCGAAATATCGGGCTGGCAAATGGGCTGTTTCAACCGCGATCGGCTCGTCATTCGCAAGGCGCAAGCGTTTCAGCAGAATGATATTTTCTCCCGTTCCGATACTTAGTTTGGAGGCAAGATCCGGTTCCGCGGGAATCCTCTGAATATCCAGCACCACTCCGCCTGGGCGCTGACCGCGTCTTTGCAGGTCATCCGTGAAGCTGGTCAATTGCTTCAAAGACTGGTTGATAGGCGGCTGAGATACAAATGTACCTCGTCCCGAAATCCGTTCCAAATATCCTTCGGCGACCAACTCGCTCAATGCCCTTCGGACGGTAATACGGCTGACGTTGAAAGATTGGCATAACTCAGTTTCTGTAGGAATGAATGAGCCCGGCTGCCACTCGGCACTCTGAATCCGCTCGAACAGAATTTCCTTGATTTGAGCGTACAAAGGATTAGGTAAACTTCGGTCGGGGAGTTGTGCCATAATAATATAATGTTATAACATTTACACATATTATGACAATTTTTTGCGAAAAGTCAATAGGGAATATTTGAGATATTTGTAACAAAGCCAAGGCGCAAAGACTTCGAAAATGGAGGATAAAAGCTTGACATGTTTTGAGTTAGAAACCGGGTTATTGTTAGCCGAATTACCCCCACCTCGTTACGTATTGACTCATCAAATACGCACTGATAGCATAAGATGATGACATTTATAAACCAGGAAAAACGCATAAAGAAAACGAAACTTTACATTATCATCGGTATTGTCGCTGTCTCTTTCCTGGTAGCTGCAGTAATCATACGTCATCGAGCAGGAAGCCAAATATCCCACTTCAACATTCCAACCGGTCAGTATCCAACCGTTCCACCATCTGCCCCTGCCTATACGGTAGTCGTTCACAGCCTTGGATATTCAGGAGTAACAGGCACAGCTACTTTTGAAGATGTTTCTGGAGCACTCGCAATTCGGCTGCATATTGATGGTCTGGAGGAAGATAGTCTGGCGGCAATTGAGCTTCACTATGGTGCGTGTGCGACCTCCGGACCCCTCGCCTACGTCCTCGTCACCCCAGACGCCGAAGAATCAGAAACCGACCTTTCTATCAACCTGAAACAATTCAATGCGCAAAAACCTATGGCAGTCATTCTCTATCGATCAACCCAGGATCGTACGGCGATCGCCTGCGGAGATCTTCCGTAATTCACCTAAAAATAAAAAGATGGTGTTGAAGGCACGTATCAGGCAGGTGATTCAAATTGTCTCTGTTTGATCATAATGATTTTGTCAGCAAATTTCAGTTCAACTTAATATGAAAACAAAGAGGATTTTTTCCTACTCTTTATTTTCGCCGCACGCTGCCATGTAATCATCCAACACTTTTTTCACCTTCCATCCAATCACTTGCGCGGCATTAAGATTTGTTTCTCCCACATACTGGCTCAACAATGAATAAGGCAGGGCATGTTCGCCCAGGTTTTTCATCATTCGTTCGAACGCAGCTTGTATTTCAGGTTGAACCCAATAATAGCGGATACGGTCGCTTAAACTGAATTTACGTTTGAAAGCTTGTTCCTTATCGTTGCCGTGATAATACTTGCGCCAATGCTCGGGATTTTTCAGCATCACGGCTTCGAGCGTCTCCATCAAATCCGAACGCTCTGCTGCGGGGTACAACTCCTTCTCGATCATCGCCAGCGCGAACACCGATTCTCGAAAGGCAAACGTCAACGCCGGCCCAACCTTGAGAATGGCAAAATGATCGCGCACGAGATTCTTTAATGAATCACGCGTTTGATAATCTGTGGAGTGGGTCTCGTAGGTCATGGGACGTGATTCTATGAACCGCGATAACTCCCTGGCGGCAAGAGGATCGTAGGGCAGGATAAAATCATCGCCAAATTCAACCCCTGGTTGGACGACGACCGCTATGACTCTTTCCAACGCGGACCCTAATCCTGCCCTCAAAAAAGCCTCGCGCGTGGCCTCGATGGTATGCTGCACGTTTTCAACTTTTGTCACGCTGACTGATTCTTCATACTGACGCGCGCCGCCCGGGATGGGGACTTCCGTGCCGATCACATAATATAAATTTTTGTTGCCAGGTCTCTCCGCTACCTTTGCCAATCGCGCTGTCCGCGCCGCAGAGACTTCCACATCCAATCCGCCTGCAGGGTCGTCTGCCAGGCTCATGCTGCAATCCAGGTGAATTTTGACAAAGCCTGCCTCCACATAATCGTGGATCATCACCTCCGCTTTTTGCATGGATAATTCTGCGGGTTCATTTTGCCAGACGTTCGGGCCAAGGTGGTCACCACCCAAAATAACATTTTCAAATGGAATGTTGTTTTCCTCGGCAATCCCCCGCACATAGCGGACGAAGTCCGCAGGGACCATGCCGGTGTATCCACCATATTGATTGACCTGATTACATGTGGATTCGATCAACATGAGGCCGCTTTTTTGTTGCATGGTGGCTTTTAATACCCACGGATGGGCAGAGCAAATTGAAGGTATACCTTTGGCCTCTCCCCTTTTTTGGGCGGAAATAATTTTATCAAGGTACATATTTCATTGCTTCTTCCAGAGTTGGCTGGCCCTCGGTTCCTCCCGCCTGTTGCGTGGATAATGCCCCACACACGCAAGCCAGTCTCAGAGACCTTTCCAACGGCCAATCATTGAAATAGCCATACAAGAAGCCTGCATCGAAGGCGTCCCCGGCTCCGACGGTATCCACTACATTTAATACAACGGATCTGGCATAGGTGATTTTATTTTGCTTGCAAGCCAGCGCCCCTTCCGCACCGAGTTTGATGGCGACGATTTCGCTTTTGCCTGCGAGTTGTTTTGAAGCGGATTCAATATCATTTGCGTGTGTGATCGAGAGCGCTTCCGTTTTGTTTGGCAGAAAAACATTTGTAGCGGAAAGCAGCTCATCAAATCCGAGCCATTTTTCAGACGGGTCATAATTGGCGTCAAGGGAAGTGGTCAACCCGAGTGAATGTGCATGTTGGAATAAGGCAGGTAAATCAGGTTGAAGTTTTGTCTGTAAAAAATAGGAAGCCACATGCAAGTGACGGGTTTTGGCGAGCAAATTTTCAGGGATGTCCGCCGCTTGTAGATCGGCGATCAGCCCAATGTGAGTCAGGATTGCACGGTCCGTTTTTTGATTCAAAATCACGCTCAGCCCGGTTGCTCCGTTTGCGCGGATCACCACATTGCTCACATCCACACCCCGTTTTTGCATTTCGTCGAGCATGAAGCGCCCGAAGACATCCCGGCCGCATACGCCGATGAACGCGACCTTTAACCCGAGCCGTGCCGCGCCGCACGCAAAGATGGCGGAAGAGGAACCGATGGTAAGCAGTGCAGAATCGACAATTTTTTCAACCTGCCCAAATTCAGCCTGCACATTACCCGAGAGGATCAGATCCGGATTGATTTCGCCCGCAACGAGAATATCGAACATTAGTAGGTCTTGTACCAATCGAACGGAGCGTCGGCAGTATAGAAATCGGTATAGGGTTTGGCAAGCGCGTGACACAAGGAGCGGAGGCGCGCCATGCGCTCGCGTGCCGCGCCGGACAGAAACTTGATCCGTTCATCGCGGGTCATCATGACTGCTTCCTGCCACACGGCGCGCCCAACCGCGATCCCGCTTGCGCCTGCTTTGCAGGCGACACTGACCTGGCGCATGAAAGTTTCATAATCCACAGCGGCTGAAAGGAGAATCCACGGTGTGACGGAGGCAACGGAAATTCCTTCACAGGCTTTCATCCATTTCGATTCATCGGTATCGCTCACATCGAGCGGGAATTCTGCTTTGAGAATATCGATGTTGAGCGAGGTCAGGCGCTTGGTCGTTTCAATAACAACGTATCGTTTCTCTTCAGAAGTTAATTTCCGGTTTTCATCCAGCGAATACGAAAGCGGTTCAAGCATGAGCACCATGTCGTGTCTTCTGCAATCTTCTGCGATTTTCGATGTGAGCTCTTCGGTTTCTTTTGCAGTGGATGAATCAGGGTGGTAATAGACTAACAACTTGATGGCATTTGCACCCATGCGTTTGGCTTTCTCAACCGACCAGCCTGGAATGATTT
>JBGQIO010000144.1:0-9239 GCA_041498515.1 Anaerolineae bacterium | reverse complement strand
ATCATCTGACGATCGCCGCCAATAAGGGTGCGTCGTATCTTAACCGGTGCCAGCCAGTTGACATGAAAGTGCGCGATGAGATTGTCGTTGAAAAAGCAGTTCAAATACGCCACGTCCTTGGGTTGCCCCGGCACATGCGCCACCCCTACGGCGGAGACAGCGCAGGGCCGATCTCCTAGCACATAGTCCATGATCGACAGATCATGCACAGCAAGATCCCATAAAACGCTCACGTCATGCTGAAACAAACCCAGGTTCACCCGAACCGAATCGTAATAATAGAGCTGCCCTAGTTTTCCCTGTTCCACCAATTCCTTAATCTTTCGCACCGCACCAGTATAGAGGAACGTGTGGTCAACCATCAGCACGCGCCGGCACTTCTGCGCTTGTTCTATTAGACGCTCACCTTGTTCCGACGTTGCCGTAAGAGGTTTCTCAACGAGGACATGCTTACCGGCGTGCAAGGCTTGCATGGCAAGGTCAAAATGCGTCGATACCGGCGTCGCGATGGCGATGGCATCAATGGCCGGGTCTGTCAACAGGTCATGATGATCCGTAGTCCCATTGATTTGCGGATAACGAAGCTTCAATTGCTCAAGTCTGGCCGGGCGCAGATCACTCACGGCCACCACTCGCGACCCAGGGACCTCGCTGAAATTGCGGACTAAATTAGGCCCCCAATAACCATAGCCAATAATCCCAACGCCTATCATTTTTTTCTCCCCCGCTCGCGCACGTTCCGAACGACTCTGGCTGGCACACCCGCCACAACAGCGTCGGCAGGAACGTTCTTAGTGACCACCGCGCCTGCGCCGATAATGGCTCTTTCACCGATCGTTACGCCGCACAAGATAACGGCCCCCGATCCGATGGACGCCCCACGGCAGATTCGCGTGGGGATCACCTGCCAGTTCGCTGCCGCCTGAGGCAAACCTTCCTCAGTGGTGGCCCGGGGATACGGGTCATTTATGAAGATAACTCCGTGACCAATGAAACATTCATCCTCAATCGTGACCCCCTCGCAGACGAATGTATGGCTGGATATCTTGCATCGTGCTCCGATATGCGCGTTCTTTTGAATCTCCACAAACGCACCGATCCTGGTATCGTCGCCAATGCTACAGCCGTAAAGGTTAACAAAACCATGGATTATAACGTCACGCCCCAGCTTGACATCGGAGGCAATTCGGCTGAAGTCTGGGATCTTCTTCATTACTCCTCGTTCTAGCCTTGTTATAGTGACGAGTTGCAAACCATTCTGATTCATCGGAGCGTATAGCGTATGTAGTCCACCCGTACGACCAAATCTTTCTCGCCGGCCAAAAGTCCTAATACTGCCATGGTTCATTTATGCGTAATGAATCTTCCTTACCTAGGTCAGCTGCGCTCCCCCAATCTCCGTCGATCGTCCGTACGGAGACATTTGCTAGACCTAATTGAAATCGGATTTGAGATTTTGTGGGGAAGAAATTGAGATGGTAATCACAAGGCCTTCTGGTGGGACCAGTGCGAGTGGGGTAGAGACCACACGCAAGCCCAAACACGAAAGCCGCGACGCGGGCTATCTCAAAGGCCAGCTGGCCATCGCTCAAAGGACCTTTCGATCTTTGAAGTATCCTAGGAGCCTCTCGCAGACATAGTGCACGTCTTCACGGGTCAACCCGACCCAAGTGGGCAAGTTAAGACCGCACCGCGCAATGCGCTCAGCAACCGGAAATATATCTCCCTCGCATGACTCACGATAAGGCGGCAACGTATGCAAAGGATGAACAAAGGGGCGCGTTTCGATGCCTTGCTTGTAAAGATTTTTCATGACCTCATCCCGGTCTGCGGAGAAGTCATCATCGAATACAACACTGAACATCCACCAGACGTGCTTCGCCCATTCCTTCTCCATTTGCCAGACCAGACCAGGGACGCTCCGGAGATGTTCTCTATACCAGTCAACGACTTCAAGACGGCGTGCCAATTGCCAATCAAATTTCTCGACCTGGGCAAGACCGATGGCAGCGGCCACGTTGGTCATGCGGTAGTTATAGCCGACGACAGGATGCCAGTAACGCCGGTTCGGATCCATGCCATGATTCTTGAGCAGATTTACTTTGCTGGCAATGGCGTCATCGTTGGTGACCACCATTCCTCCCTCGCCAGTGGTAATGATCTTGTTACCGAAAAAACTAAACGTAGCGACGTCCCCGAGGGAGCCTACCTTCTTTCCCTTGTAGTCGGCGCCGTGCGCTTGGGCGGCGTCTTCGAGCACGAAAAGACGGTGCCGGCGCGCCACCGACAAAACGGCATCCATATCCACGGGATGTCCAAACAGATGAACCACAATGATACCTTTAGTGCGCGGCGTGATCTTGGCCTCGATCAAAGATGGGTCGATGTTCCATGTCTCCGGCTCGGCATCCACAAAAACTGGACGCGCCTTACAATAAGTCACCGCATTGGCGGTAGCCACGAAAGTTAACGTGGGAACGATAACCTCATCGCCGGGCCCTATGCCGAGCGCCATGAGGGCGAGGTGCAACGCGGCCGTCCCATTGGAACAGGAGACGGCGTGCTTCACGCCACAGAAGTCGGCGAAGGCACTTTCAAATCGCGCAATATAGCTGCCTGTGGAGGAAATCCAAGTGGACTCCAAGCAATCCATCACGTATTTCTTCTCGTTCCCTGCGAGGGCAGGGGCCGCTACCGGAATCCATGGCTTTTCCATTATGACCGACTCTCCATTTCTCTTTGCGGCTCCGTCATCCAGTTCCACTTCAGAAGCCAGCAGTCTTCTTCTGTGAGAGGAAATCCTGCGGCACGACGGTAAACTGCACGATAGGCCTTAGCGGTACGCTCCCAATCAAAATCTTCGAGGCGCTGATAGCCCCGGCTCCGCAACTCTCGCCGTAGTTCACTATCTGTCGCGATTTCTCTGATGGCATTTGCAACAGATTGCACATCACGAGGCTCAAACAATAATGCTGCATTCTTGACTTGCTCCGGAAGCGCAGTGGCATTCGAACAAGCGACCGGTACTCCCTCTAACCAAGCTTCAAAAATCGGCAAACTGCAAGCTTCGAAAAGTGTCGGCTCGACAAGACACTGAGATAAGCGATAGATGGCGCGGAGATCTTCCCCGGGCACGAAACCCAAGAACTTCACTTGAGGCCGAAGTTTAAGCTGATCTATACAGTTTTCGATTTGATTCCAAAAGTCTTGATAAAGCGAACCAGTACAAACAAGACGGACGGTCAGTCCACAATTGTCCCGCAGGTATGCCAAGGCTTCGAGTAAACGAATATGATTCTTATGCGGCCATGTTACGGCAGGATATACAACAAAAGGTTCTTCAAGTTGATATTTGTATTTTACTTTGACTAAAAACTCCGGGGATGGCTCTGGGTAACTTTGGGTGGCAGGCCCTTCAGGAATCACCTGTACTTTCTCTGGGCTAACTCCGTACTGCCGGACGACATCGTCCTTTGCCCACTGCGACCCAACAACCACCGTATGGGCCAAACGACATCCTGCGGGGTAGATTGTTTCCCGCCAGGCAATGGTCGCATGGTTGAAGAATTGGGGATAGTGCAGATGCTGCAAGTCATGGGGATTATAAATGGTAGGCAAAGCGTACAGAACGAAATTTTGGGTTGGGTTATGAACCACATCGCATCCAAGACTCTCATAAAACCCGTCCGAGATAGGCACTTCAGGCCAATACCGTGGGGCAGGAGTGCATATAAGTCTCTGAATATACTTAGCTGCAGGTAACAATGGCCCCAAGGCGCATTTGAGCAAGCCAGGAAAGGTAATGCGGCCATTAGCACGCATGCGCTTGTCTTGGTTAGGCAACGAGGTCTTGAGCACAAGCTGCTGGTTTGCGCCACTATGCGGCTTAAGGCAATCTAATTGCTGCTGCGACTCGACAACAATGGTATAGATTTCAGGGCCGTCGTGTAGCCGGCCAAGGGCACGGACCAAACCCATTATAAACGTGGCTACACCCCCGCTTGTACCAGGAGTGATTGGAGCAGCAATCGCAACTTTAAGTTGACCCGACATAATCCCACCGCTCGTATTAAGGTATACTATTGGCGCTCACAGTATATCCTTCAATGTTAGCTATGCCTTTTTGTACAGTATACAAAACGGCGTAGATAGCGCCGCAAAGTGATACGGGAAAATAATCTTATAATTGTCGCCATGTTCTGCTAAAAATTCATCAACGGCACTTTTCGCTCCTGATGAGAAGAAGCCATAATCATCAACAACTACAGATCCTCCAACGGACAAATGCCGGTGTAAGAACCTCAACGCCGTCAAGATGGGACTGTAAAAATCAAAGTCGACGTACGCAAAACACACCTTTTCCGGCAACGCTGCGGATTTAATAGTTTCTTCAATAAATCCGGCGACTATTTTAACTCGTGAAAAAGGAAACGATATATACATAAGCCTAGATTCTACTTCGTCAAGTCGACAGGCCATAGTACCTTCGTATTTCTCTATGGACCCGAGGTTAAAAATATCATTTATAAGCATGTCCTTCTCACCTGGCTTACCAAGGCCTTTAAAAGAGTCAAATAGCCATAGGCTTTTCTTCGTTTCGCGTATTTCGTTCGCCAGAAGTGCCGATGTGGCTCCCTGGGCTACGCCAAATTCACACACATCACCATCCAAGTGTAACGAATTATGCAAATATTTAACGATACACATCGCCTCACTAACGGGGGTCCCAAGTAGCTTTTCCAACAATTCAACCCTGCGATTACAATGCGGCAACTCAGGAAATACTATTTCGCAAAAGCACCCATGAATCTCGTTAATTAAGGCTCTGTATTGCTCCGTCAGCCAGGTATCCTCACGAGCCGGCAGCGTGTGATCATTTCGTCGGCATAGTTCGAGGCCAAGAGGTTTAAGGATCGCGTTAGCTGTTTGCTTTAATGTCTTTCGCATTAGTTTTCTTTCCTTACTTGTGCCAGGCATGGTTTGGGTGTCCATTGCCACTTTGAGATATTTTCTTTGGTCCATTTCCCGGTTCGTCCGCTATTCTTTTCCAATACACATATCTCGCCCATGAGCCAGATGCGTTCGGATAGAGTAACAACCTTCAGCCCAGAGCGCCGTGCTAATTCCAATAAAGCTTTATCAGTGAAGATGAACAAGTGCTCAATATCGTCAAAAGCATCCCTAAATCTCTCGCCGAACGGAGGTACATAGTCGTATCGATCGATAGCTGTCTGGATAATAGCAATACCTCCCGGCTTCAGCAGTCTCGCAGCTTCACATATAAACGCTTCCGGGTTATTGACGTGTTCAAGAACGTCACATGCAATAAAGAGATTACATGAGGGCAGGTCGACACCTGGGAAAAACCCCGTTCGGATCGGCACGCCTATTGCGTTCGATGTCCAAGCGGCGGTTTTCTCATCCACTTCCACCCCAATGCACCCATATCCACGCTCCTTCAGTTCCTTCAATAAGACTCCATGAGCGCAACCAATCTCAACAACTTGCCCCTTATCTGGCCCGTATTTGCTGATTAAGTTGAGCCAAAAGCCCACACGCCCATCTCGCTTGTCATGAGCTGACCGCTCCTCAATTGCAGGGTTGCCATCTGCCTTCTGCTTGATGTGCCAATATAGGTCCAGCGAGTAGAGCTTTTTTAATTCCTCTGGAAGCGGAGGACGACGATTAACGTAACAACCGCATGCCTGGCAGACACCGTAACTCAAGTGCCATTGAAGCGGTGATAACTGTCCGCCGCACCAACAAAGCTCGCGCGTATCACGTTGGATCTTCCGCAGGTGATTGGCAGCGATTCTTTGATACCAATATCGTTCAATGACTCTAGGAAGACCTTCATGTTCAACAAGAGAGAGAAATGCCCTTAACTGTCGCTGCACGCGAATAGGTAGCATGCTTTTCGCGCTCTGCCTTAGCGTGCGACTGCAGATTTCAGTCAAATTATGCTTCATCTCTGGACCTGTACCGCCGTGTCTCACGAACTAAATCGAGAGTTTACCGGCGTACGGCTTACCGCGATTTGTACCCGTAGGCGAACTTATTAAGCGTTAGTCAAATAGTCACACTTGCGAAGGGTTTCACGTGCATCATTGATAAATGATTCCAAAACTTTGGGAGGCATTTCGTCCTTAAAGCTACCCACTTCACCTCGACGCACAAATGTACGAAGCGTGGACGCACGAGGGTTATCCCACCCATATAAAATTTCCCTGTGATGCATCTTTTCAAAGGAGGCTTTGTCGGCAACCACTTGCAGAGATGAATCATCTTTCTCTATACCTACAAATGCACAGAACCGTTTCAATTCATTGAGCGTGTCCTTTTTAAGATCCTCATATTTGACGACAATCATTTCTGCATTGTAAGGGTTAGATAGCCAGGCATCGACATGCTCGTGCCATTTACATGGGAATAGGCCTTTGCCGTTTACAAGTCTCAAAAAGTCAATCTCTGTCTCCTTAAGAGCTGTGAGATGAGAAAAATATGAAACCATTGCATCGCGCCCGTCGCGAAGCAGGTATACAATCCGCTTGTAGTCGGGTCTCGGAAGCAAATGCGACTTAAAGTACATGGGAGTCCGGTATCGTTTGTAATAGCGTTTATAGTGTACATCCGGAACGAGATCTTGAACCAAGCTATCCTGAACGAGATCAAGATCTAGTCCGTATACTATACCTGAGACCAGATTCTGAAACCAAGTATTTCCTGACTTTGGATACCCGACGATAAACACATCATGATCCGCAAACTCGGTAATGGGGATTTGCCTTGTGAGAGCCAAAATGTGAGAATCTATTTTTCGATTTATAAAGAATCGCTCAACGGGTTGAACGATTAGCTTAGCCAAAGCACGCATGTGTGACATCTTAAACCTCCTTACGCTGCCATTTTAATTTTGGACGGATAATACCTTGGCGTTTGAAATGCATAAAGGAACTAGCGTCATCGACATTTTCGACATTTAGCGTCAACACTCCTTCTAGGAAGGCCAAATTTCGAACGCCTGGTATGCCGGCATTGACCGAGATAACGTGGCGTCCGGAATTCAACAGATTGGCAGGGACTTCGCACCTTATTCTGTAATCCCCTGGTTCTCGTGGCCCAGCGTATTGCTCGTTATCCGAATCGTACGTTTCAAAAATGGTGACGCCATATTGAGTATTTAACAAAAATCCGATACGAAAGCAGGGTAGCCGCTTATTAATGCGGTAGCAGACGTCTACAAAAAATGGCTTGCGAACATCAACTCTGGATGTTATTTCACCGTGCTCATTGAGAACACCGACAGAAAATACTTTTAGTTCGTCAACTCCTCTATTGGCTATGCCATCTTTACAGAAATATTGTCCTTCTACACTTGCATGATCCGTTAGATATTTGGAAATTACTTCTTCGGTTAACCCATCCATTTGCAAGTTCCCATTTTTAAGCGAGATAACCCTCCCACATAGTCGGCTAACCGCTCCCATGTTATGACTCACGAATAAGACGGTTCGTCCCTTCTGCGCCGTATCCTCTATCTTTCCTAAACATTTCTTCTGGAATGCAGCATCACCCACCGCCAATACCTCATCTACAATTAAGATTTCAGGTTCAAGGTGCGCAGCAACTGCGAAAGCTAGCCGGACATACATACCGCTGGAGTACCGCTTGACCGGCGTGTCAATGAACTTTTCTATTTCAGAAAACGCAACGATCTCGTCGAACTTACGCTCAATCTCCGCCTTTTTCATCCCTAGAATGGCACCGTTAAGGTAGATGTTCTCTCGTCCGCTCAGATCTGGATGAAAACCCGTACCCACCTCCAGCAGCGAAGCTACCCGGCCGTAAATTTCCCCGCGACCTTCGCTGGGCTGGGTGATGCGGGATAGAATCTTTAGCAGCGTGCTCTTACCGGCGCCATTGCGGCCAATAAAGCCGATCACTTCGCCATGTTTGATCTCAAAGGAAACGTCTTTGAGGGCCCAGAAGGTGTCGGATCGGCCGTCTACGGAAGACGGATGGCCGCTGACTGCTGACTGCTGACCGCTGAGAGTTGAGGGTTGAGAGGCGAGAGAAGAAGAACGGCCGTTACGGGAAAAAAGAGACTTGAAACCGTGCGCAAGATGGTCGCGCAGAGTATCGTGGCGATTTTTCCGCGCGCCGATTTTGTAAAGCTTTGAGAGATTTTCGACGCGGATAGCGATGTCACTCATGATTCAACTCCTAGGCCCTAAGCAGGAAAGCGCAGAGGCGGACACCTCTTTCGTAAACCAGCCTGTTCGGTCAGTGCGTACCATTTCAGGAACGCCCCCGGCAGACAAGCCGAACGCCGGCTCCTACAAGCATCGCCCTCATAATCGTTTTCCGATCAGGAAGCATAGTCTCACGCGAACCATCATGGATCAGCCATCTGAGTTGCCAGTAGGCCATTTTCAGGGCGTAGAGGTCACCTTTCAGGATGTGCTTCATTAGAAACGCGCCATTGCCGACCACATAGTTGCGACGGATAACCCTGAGATCGTCTACAAAGGTATTTTTCTAATCCACCGTATGCAACGGTGTAGACAACAAAGAGAATTCGAGTTTTCACGATACCATTACCCTCAAGGAGATATTGGTTTTTGGGCTCGCCAGTGAAGGATGCTTGCCGCCCAGAAAGCTGCTGAGGAGGCCCACAAGTTGGGCTCTATGCTCATCAGTTCGGCAAACCTGGTTTGAACAATTTGGCAAGAAAAGTCAGCCAGCGCACGATCCCAAGCATTTGCGCAGAGCCTTTGTCGCAGCTCCACATTATTCAAGATCTCTTCAATGGCTCGTCGCAGGGCTTCCGGATCTTCCCGGTCCACGACCACACCGCAATCGTACCGCCGAAAGTACCAGGCAACGAATGAATCAGCCGGCGCGTGCACTAAAATGGGCCGCCGAGAAGCTAGATACTCTCCTAACTTGCCTGGCGCGGAGGTCTTAATAACCTCAGGATAAGGTGAGTTGAATGAGAGCGGCAGAAAGAGAATATCAGCACGCCGTTGGATGTCAGGCATCTCGGATAGTGGCCGCGCTCTATGAAAAACGACCGGACCATCGATTCCTTTCGACATCAGGCCGGAGGGCGATGTTACTGTATATAGGTGCAGCTTTACCGCCGGGGAGCGAAGCAAATCCAAAGCAGCCAGCAGGTTCCGAACCGCATCGAGCTGGGCTTCGTAAATGGCGCCCGTATACGCTATCTTTATTTCGCT
>JBGQIO010000143.1:0-9307 GCA_041498515.1 Anaerolineae bacterium | reverse complement strand
TTTCCACGACGTGGACCTGATCGCCGCCCCCACCGCCCCGGAGACGGCTTTCAAGATCGGCGAGCACGTGAACGACCCGATCGCGATGTATTTGGAAGACGTTTTCACCCTGCCCGCCAACCTGGCGGGCGTGCCGGGGATATCGCTCAACGCCGGCTTTGACTCAAATCATTTACCGGTGGGTTTGCAACTGATCGCGCCTTATTTCCGGGAGGAACTGCTGCTGCGGGTCGCCTATGCCTATCAGCAAGTGACCGACTGGCATAAGAGTGAACCGAAGCTCTAGATGAATTTAATGAAAAAACAAAGATTTAACGCCATGGTAGGAAAAGTACCTACCACTTAGCTCGCTAAGAACGCAAAGATTCATTGAGCTCATTTGAAACATTCCAAAGATAGATTCGTTGACGATCATAGAAAGTTTTGAAAGGGTTCTCTTTCAAAGAGGACCGGCGGGATGTTGACGTGTAACATCAGTTAGCAAATCGCCGCCGGTGTAAGGTAAGGAGGCAGAATGCGTACCACCCATCGATCTGCCTTACTGGTATTCGTTTTATTATCAGGTATGCTCGCCTGTGCCGTGCCAGGCTTGCCTCAAACAGATTCAGGGGCCCTGGGCACTTCGCTGGCGGTGACTTTGAATGCGATCATCGAAGCAACACAGAACGCTTTACCGGTGACTTCCTCCCCCACTATTCAACCATCACCTACCCTTAACGGGACAATTTCACCCGGGCCCGCAACAAAGACGCCCACAGAAACGGCTACGGTCCTACTGATCCATACACCCACTCCCTTCTTTCCCCAGATCAGCGTTTCCGTACCGACCAACTGCCGGGTTGGTCCGGGAAATCAGTACGAACGGGTAGGTGCGCTGTTGGTGGGAGAGACCGTCCAGGTCTATGCCCGCGATCCTACCGGCGACTTCTGGTATATTCAAAACCCGGACTCGAGCAATGAATATTGCTGGGTGTGGGGTAAGTATGCCACAGTCACAGGCCTTACCTACATACTGCCCGTGTATACCCCGCCGCCAACGCCTACTGCGACGGCTACGCCGCTGCCAAGTTTCGATGCTTCGTTTTCCGGTCTGGTGGTATGCACCGGTTGGTGGCCGGAGATCAGACTCAAGAACACGGGCCTGCTCACTTTTCGATCGGTCGGCATCAGCTTGAAGGACACAAATACCTCCACTTCCGTATACAGTTCGTCCGACGGTTTTAACGATAACCCGGACTGCACCACGTCGACCAGTCGGAAAACCCTGTTAGCCGGGAAGGCTGTTACCGTCAGCGCGCCGGGATTTGTTTACGACCCCACCGGGCACAAGCTGCGCGCCACCATCACACTTTGCTCGGATACTGGACAAAGCGGTACGTGTGTAACAGATACGATCACGTTTACGCCCTAGAAACAGAGGCGGCGAAAGCAAGACCTTTCCGATTCGCAAGGGCGCTTGACGCCGCCCTGCGTTTCCCGTAAGATGGACGGACATTTCATCATGAATATTTTCCTCACGGGCGGTGCAGGCTATATCGGTTCTGCCACCGCCGAAGCCTTGCTCAAGGCGGGGCATTCCGTCACAGTTTACGACTCGCTCGTCACGGGACATGCGGCTGCGGTGCCTAAGGGCGCGCGATTCATCGAGGGTGCCCTGGAAGACCACCGCAGCCTGTCGAAGGCATTGACCACCCAGACGTACGATGCAGTCATGCATTTCGCGGCCTTTATCGAGGCCGGCGAATCAATGAAAGAGCCCGGGCGCTTCTATTTCAATAACCTGGGCAATTCCTTATCCCTGATCGAGGTGGCCGTGCTCGCCGGCATAAAACGATTCGTGCTTTCTTCCACAGCCGCGGTCTATCGATCCAGCGACAAACCCCTGACGGAAGAATCGCCTCTCGGCCCGACGAACGTTTACGGACATACCAAACTGATGGTGGAGCAAACCCTGGATTGGTATCGACAGATCCACGGCCTGCATTTCGCGGCTTTGCGCTACTTCAACGCGTGCGGGGCAATGCCCGGACGCGGCGAAGCGCACCAGCCCGAATCGCATCTCATCCCGCTGGTGCTGCGTGTCCCATTGGGTCAAAGCGAATCGGTTCCCATCTTTGGCAAAGATTATCTGACGCCCGACGGTACCTGCATCCGCGATTACATCCATATCGCGGACCTGGTATCCGCCCATCTGCTAGCCCTCGAAGCTCTCGGCGGCTCAGACAGACTGATCTATAACCTGGGGAACGGAAGGGGTTTCTCGGTGCTGGAGGTGATCGAGACGGCCAGAAAAGTAACGGGCCATCCGATCCCGATCACAGAATCGGCGCGGCGCCCGGGCGACCCTGCGCGGTTGGTGGCCACGTCGGAACGGATACGGACGGAATTAGGTTGGAAACCCCAGCATGCTGATCTTCAAGATATCATTGCCAGCGCCTGGGATTGGCACAAATCACATCCGAAAGGTTATGAGAGCAGATGACCTTTATTGTCGTGCTTGTCGGTTGGGTCTTCTCACTTTGCCTGCACGAGTTCTCGCACGCCCTCGTCGCTTATTACGGCGGTGATACCACCGTCCGTGAAAAAGGTTATCTCACTTTCAATCCACTCAAGTACACTCATCCGGTCTATTCACTGCTCCTGCCTTTGCTATTCCTTTTCCTCGGCGGGATCGGCCTGCCGGGCGGGGCGGTCTACATCGAGACGTGGCGCTTGCGCAGCCGAGGATGGGTCAGTGCGGTTTCGCTGGCCGGGCCGACGGCGAACCTGCTGCTTGCGATCTTACTCGGCCTGCTCCTGCGCTTTGCGCCCGTCACAACCGGAGGGATCTGGCCAGGGTTGGGCTTCCTGGCCTTTTTGCAGGTCTCCGCTCTTGTGCTGAACCTGATCCCGCTGCCACCTTTTGACGGTTTCGGTGCTATCGAACCTTATCTGCCGATGAGCCTGCGGGCAAGCCTAATGCAAACGCGAGGGATGTTATCGATTGCGGTCTTCTTTCTGCTCTGGTACATTCCTTTCATCAATGATGCTTTCTGGGGCCTGGTCATTTCTCTATCCCAGCTGGCGGGCGTGCCGCTCCAGCTCGCGCAGTTGGGATTAAAAGGCTTCCAGTTTTGGGTTAGGTGAACCTCCGGCGGGTGCAGGAGCTTACGTTATGGGGGACACTTGTGATAATCTTTACAAATTAGACAATATTTGTTATAATATTAGTGAATAATATCACACATTTAATACTTCGTATACGTGAAGTTACTTAGAGGTTAATATGAACGCACAAACACTCCCCCATGTAGTAATCGTGGGCGCAGGCTTTGGAGGCCTGTCAGCCGCTCAAAAGCTGGCGAAAGCCCCCATCCGCATTACGCTCATCGACAGGCAGAACTACCATCTCTTCCAGCCATTGCTCTATCAGGTTGCCATTGCAGGCCTGGTCCCCTCCCAGATCGCCTATCCGGTGAGGACGATATTCCGGCGCCAGAAAAACCTGACTTTCCAAATGGGAGAAGTGACGGCGGTTGATTTCGACTCTCGCTACGTCAAGATGAACGGCTCGGTCATCGCTTACGATTATTTGATCCTATCCGTAGGCGGACAGACCAATTTCTACGGCCTGCAATCCATCGAACAGAACGGATTCCAACTGAAGAACATCGAAAGCGCCGTGGCCACGCGTAACCACTTACTGGCGATGTTCGAGCAAGCCAGTCGTGAAGCCGACGCCGATAAACGCCGCGCCTTGTTGACCTTCGTCGTCGTGGGCGGCGGGCCAACCGGCGTGGAAACCGCCGGCGCGCTGGCCGAGTTGATCAGCCACGTCCTGGCCAAAGATTATCCACATATGGATCTAAAAGAGGTGCGCGTTTTGCTGCTCGAGGCGGGCGACCATTTGATGGGAACCTATCCGAAGGAATTGCGCAAAGCCACCTTTGATCTTCTATCCGGCAAGAACGTGGAAATATTACTAAATACAAAATTGACCGATTACGACGGCAGACAAGTCACCCTGGGAGATGGCACCCGGGTTGAAACCCAGACGCTCATTTGGACGGCAGGCGTGCGCGCGGCCGACCTGGCAGGCGAGCTGGGAGTTAAGCAAGCCGCTTCCGGCCAGATCCGGACCGAGGCGACCCTGCAAATGCCAGGTCACCCCGAGGTCTTCGTCATCGGCGATGCGGCTCATCCCGCCCATGGTAACGTTCAGCCGCTGCCCATGCTGGCAACGGTTGCGCAGCAAGAGGCAAAGGCTACCGCCTTAAACATTCAAAGACTGCTGAGAGGAAAGCAACCCGAAGCATTTCTTTACAAAGACCCCGGCCTATTGGCGACGATCGGACGCAATGCAGCTGTGGCGCGCATCTGGGGCCTGTCATTCAGCGGCTTTATTGCCTGGATGATCTGGGTGGGCCTGCATATCTTCCGCATCATCGGTTTTCGCAACCGGCTGGTCGTACTGATCAACTGGGCCTGGGATTATATTTTCTACGACAGCCAAGTCCGATTGATCACCGAGGAATAGGCAGTCCCGAGCGCATTAATGCGAAAATCGTAAAAATGCCAAAGGCATTGACCAGGAAATGCATGAGCATGCCAGGGAAAATGGAATTGGATTTCTGGTACAAATAGGAAAATAGGTATCCGAGCACAAAGGTCGGGATGAGCACGGAGGGTTGGAGATGCGCCGCCGCAAAAATGGCCGAGCTTAATAAAGCGGCCCGGTTGTAACCGTAGCGCTGGCGGAACCCGGCGAAGAGGAAACCACGGAAGAAAGTCTCTTCCACGATAGGGGCAAGGATCACACCCGTGAAGATGAAAGAATAAGGGGATGACAAGGTGCTTAAAAGCTGTACTATTTCGTTAGCCTGAATGTTCTTACCGAACATCAGGAACAAGGTATTGTTAATAAGTACAATAAGGTAGGCAGGCACCAAGAGGCCGCAGCCGATCAATATAAAATTAATGTTGAATTTGCGGTAGCCGAGGAGCTTATAGTCCGCGTGTCTGATGGACAGGATGACCACAGTGGGGAATAAATAGACTAGCTCGAGAAGCACGACCGTAAAAGTGCCATATATTTTAAGAGGTCTAAATATCAAAACCGCTGCCACGACCGCGATCTGGATAATCACCAACAAGCCCACACCGATCCAGGTGTCATCGAAAGTCCATGGCAGAGTAAGGTCTGTATTTTCCTGTGAAGGAGTTGTGTCGACGGATCCCAGGTTTGTCATTCCGCTTTCATTTCTCGATACAGGAGCCACTGACCCTTGCGGTCGTCCACATTTTTCATGGCACGGTCATAGGTCAGGTCGAAGATCTGACCGGTGTCCACCCGCACCCGGAAGAAAAAGCGACCCACGTTAAGCGAACCTCGGCCCGAGGCCACTTCGGCGTGGCTTGGACGCATGTTGCGCGCAGCGCGTCCGCGGCGGGTGAAGTCGGTCCATTCGGAAAGTTTTTCGACGATGAGGTAGGTCTGCCTTTCCCACACGAAGCCATCGGGGCAGGGCGGCAATTTTTCATGGACGAGCGGGGAGTTGAAGAAGACTTCTACGGGCCGGTCAACGAATCGAAGAGGCTGCAGCTCAGGGGTATTCAAGTGTTTTTACTCGTCCATCAATTATCCTGGCCCTCTTCGATCTCAAGGTGGAAGTGGTGCAAAAAGCGGTGGAAGATCGGCGCGATCAGTACACCGACTGCCACCAGGAAGACCATCCCCGCGAATAAAGCATAAAAAGAGGCGAAGAGCTTGCCTGCTACGGTTTGCAGAGGGGCTACCGGCCCCATACCGCCCAGTATCATCGATGCGTTCAACAGCGAGTCGATCCATGACAGGCCTTCCAGATAGTGATAGCCCAGGATCCCGATCCCCAGCGAAACCAGGATGATGCCAATGGCAAGGGCGGCGAAACGCACCATGCGTCTCAAAAAATCGCCGGTGCTGGCCAGCGGCTCTTTACGGTGTTCGAAATTTTTAAGCATCTCAGCCTCTGTTCACTTCCACGATCTCAGAATATTCAGATGAGTCCGAGCATGATATTGTAATGCTACTTCCAATCCCAGAACCAGAATGCCAGTCCTTTAAACTCACCCCACTTCTCAAAGCGCTTCTCCACTTGTTTGGCGGTAACGGGCTTACCCCTGTACCACTCAAGGGAAACCATCTTCATTGCGTAGGAATCGATCGGGATGAAATCCGAGCGACCGAGGATCATCAGCAGGTTGGCGGCTGCATAGGGTCCCACGCCCGCGATCTTCATCAACTCTTTTCGCAGTTCAAGGGTTGGCAATCTGGACGTTTTATATGACTCCAGGTCGAGTTCACCGGAAGCTACACGGACAGCCAGTTCGTGGATGTAAGGCGCCCGGTAGCCAACACGGATCATTTCGCGCAGGACCTCGGGACCGGAAGCCGCGATCTTTGCGGGTGTGGGAAACACCTTGAAATCGATCCCCGGTACTGGTTCTCCGAAAGATGCGATCAAATTTAGGTTCATGCGTTTGGTCGCCGCCCACAGTGTGTTGGTGGTCAATATGGTTTTCAAGACATCTTCAAAGAAAGTCGGCGAGCGCAGGACGCGGCCGCGCGCCAGTTTTTGAGCCTGCCTCAATTTGGGTTCTTTCTGGGCGGATTTGTAAAAGGTTTTAAACTCCTGATCCAGGCCCAGCATCCAGGTTACTTTTTCTGCTATCTCGCTTTGCTCTGCCTTGCTCAATCTCCCCGTGATATTAACATCGACACCGTTCGGTGTTTCCCTAATTTGGTAATCGATCATGCGGCCGTTCGAAAGACGATCTGTGTAGAATAATACCCGGTCCGTTTCGTTAAAACGGAAAGGTGCGAGCTGCACCCATCCGTGCGAATTGACCACGGATAAAAAGTTAAATGGCCGGCGGGCGGATAGGCTGAGGTCCATGCTGGCTTTTAAGTATCCCGCCAATATTAGCACAAATGTACAACAATTGAAAAGGAACCTTAACCGCGGCATTTGCGTAAGACCCTATCCGTTGTAACCGGAGGAAACCGCTTTTTTGGGGTAGATGCACTAAGCGTTGATATGGAGGACTTTAATTTCCATGGCGTCCGGGAAAAAGCACGAACTCGGTAAGGATGACCGCCATGATAATGAGCGTGATAAAGTCAAAGAACAGGATCAATCCCCACCAACGCGGCAAAGCTGCTAATAAGCCGGCTGTCGCGATACCGGCCATGATCATGGAAGCCTGACCCATGCTGCGTTGAAGGTCGTTAAGCGGCCCGATCGCGCGAAGCCATACCGCGGCCCCCAGCAAAGTAGTTATGATGCTTGTAAAGAAGAGCAATAGAAATACCTGCATCCCGTTCAGATTGAAAAAACTCAAAACGAGAATACCGCAGGCACCCTGACGGGATGGCAAATCGCTGTAGGGCGATTGGACGATATTCACAAGGATAAGCCTGCCGAATATTATTTCCGAGGAATCCACTGTCCAGTGAAGAGTCCGGGTCTCGTGAGCAATGAGAGTCAGAGTCTGGCTTAGCTGCTGTTCGCCGTCGGCGCGGCTAATCTCTGCCGTGACAACCGGACTGGCCTCTTCATCCAAAGTATTCGTGATCGCCGCGCTCACCATGCCTGATTCGGAGGGCGACAGCACAAAAGGACATTTCACTCCCAAGCCTGCAAAGCCAATCTGCGGTGTATATGTCCTGGCCTCCAATTCGCCCCACAACACTGCTCCAGAAAGGGATAATTCCAGCAGAACGCCTGCCAGGAAAATCAACCCACCAAGCAGGGATAGAGCGAATCGTTTCATGCGGGAAGTTTTAGCTCAATCTGCGGCGCAACAGCGAAAAAGCAATGCTCTGAAGGACGATCACAACCAGAATGGCGACAACGAAAGAGGCGAGGATGCCTGCCGGTTCGAGCATGATGGCTAAGACAAAAAAGAAGCTTGCAAAAGAGAACAACCCCATCAGCAAGCCGCGCAGAACATTAACCGTTGCGTCCAATCCGTATTGATGATGCGCAAAAGCTGCAAGGGTGGCGGTGAAGATCGGAAAAGGGGACAATAATCCGGTGAGGCGTGGACCGAAGGCCGGCGCAAGGCTGGTGATCAGCAGCACGAAGAACGTTGCGATGGTCATGCGCAGCGGGATGTCCCAGCGCGCCGGCAGACCTTCAGGTTGGACTACAGAATTTGCGGTACGAGGCAGCAGACGGATGGACAGCGTGAAACCCATGAAAACGAACAAACAAAGCGGCACGAGCGGCACGGTCAATTGTTGAAGCACGGCAGTGATCACCGCAAAGCTAAGGATGGAAGCCGCCAATGTCGGAAGCCACTTCCAGTGTGGAGCTAGGCGCGCATAACACAGCACAAATGCCGCCTGCGAGAAACCGCCCGCCAGGGTCCCTGCGGCCGTTGTGGCTGCGAAGGCCGGGCCATGCGTCAGCGCCAGGAAAAAAGTGATCGGACCGGTGGTCAAGGGGAGAGCCACTAGCCAGCCACTAATCGAATGTCCCCAGCGCCGACCAGCCAGGCTAGCGGTGCCGATCAGGGCGGGCGTGAGGATGAGTTTGAGGAGCAATGTATTCATGAGCGGTAGCCCCCAAAGTCCTGGAGACGATTCGGGGCTTATCTTAACTTATTGCGTCAATTACTGCTTCTCGGTAGGGCAAGAGCCTACCATAATGCATAAATCTCTACTGCTTATAGCATCTACCTTTAACTTTGAATTCAGAAAGCGTAGGGCGATAAACGATACTTTGTCGATATTATTCCGCAGCACCTTGTAAACTTGTTTTCATCAATTATAGGGCAATAAACTAAACTTTGGTTTAGATACTGAAAGAACGCAGTACCTTGTAATTACGTAATACCTTGTCGTGCTATGCCGGATTAATAAGATTTGTATTTACTGGTGGTGACAATGATGGTGATCCCGCTTCGCGTCCACACGCTTCGCGGTACGCTCTGCTATGCTTCGCATCACCTTTTCCCTTCCGTGGCCACGGAAGGGAAAAGGAATTCCTAGCAGAAGGAACATCTTTGCAGGTAGAGCACCTGCACCTTCGGCCTTCGGAAAATGAATTTGGAACGGGAAGAATGCCCGTTCCAAATTCATTTTTTCGGTTATTCTTCAAGAGTGGTGAGTAGTTACTAAGATATTGTGCTGCAATAAGAAAAGGTGGACAGCCTTTACCCTACTTAAGTCATTCGTTTGGCGATATTTACCAACCGGGGCTCGGCAATTCTGAAGTAATCTTCCATTTTCATGAAGATGGAACGGTCCAGGCGGCCGGCGTTGAAAACCACTTCCTCATTCTCC
>JBGQIO010000142.1:0-9338 GCA_041498515.1 Anaerolineae bacterium | reverse complement strand
TTAAAGGAATTGCACGAATGATGGCCGCCCGTGAGCCAGGTCACTTACTCGTTGTTGACGATAACAGGGTTAATCGTCTTTTACTTGCCCACGGTCTCGAACAACAGGGACATGAAGTTGCGCTGGCAGAAGACGGTAAGATCGCAATGGATATGTTGCGCGACAAACCCTTCGATCTGGTGCTGCTTGATATTGATATGCCTCGCATGAACGGTTTTCAGGTGCTCGAGGCCATGCTGCAGGACTCAAACCTGCACGATGTCCCAGTGATTATGACTTCGGCTTCCGATGAGCTTGACCGGGTGGTCAAATGCATAGAAATGGGTGCGGAAGATTTTCTCACAAAGCCGCTCAACCCGATCTTATTACGGGCGCGTGTGAATGCCAGCTTGGAAAAGAAACGTTTGCGCGATCAGCAGCTTAAACTCTTTCGCACATTTGCTACTCCCGAGGTAGCCGAAGAATTGATGAAAAGCGGCTTCGCGCTGGGCGGTAAATATGTGGATGCGACCGCCATGTTTGCAGATATCCGCTCTTTCACCACGATTGCTGAAAGCCAGGAACCGGCCGTCACGATCGAATTACTAAATAATTATTTTGCCCTGATGTTCGATGCCATTGCCAGTTATGGGGGTACGGTGAATCAAATGGTTGGAGACGGTTTGATGGCTGTCTTTGGAGCGCCTATTACCATGGAAGATCATCGTGAACGCGCGGTGCGCGCGGCGCTGGACATGGTGGATAACCTGGTAGTCTTCAATGCAGAACAAGCCGCATTAAATAGGTCGCAGGTCAATATTGGGATTGGCATCGCCTCGGGTCAGATGATCGCGGGTTATACAGGGACGCAGCACCGCGCCACCTACACATGTGTCGGAGACACGGTCAACCTTGCTTCACGTATTGAAGCTCATACCAAGATCGCCGGTCGCCCGATTCTGATCGATGAGCATACTTGCAATGGATTGCCGGAAAACATCGCAGCGGAGAGTTTAGGCCCCGTCCTATTTAAGGGCAAGCTGCAACCCGTCAATATATTCGGTGTGACAAGATAGTGTATTTGATCGTAATTGGGCCTTATATTTTCTCTGCTCTCACCAGACAATGAGTGCCGTTTACATGTCCCAATATCATACCGGTCGGGTCTTTGAAATACCTCTGATCTAGCTGTTTCGAATCCAGTTGATCACATAATCTAAAACCGTAAGCGGATAAGAATTGGTCGATCTTACCCTTCTCAATGCCGAAATGCCAATTCTCGCCGGCCTTCGATACTTGCTCTACGATCCGTCTTTCGTCATCGTAGAGCTCTTCATGTCGTAGCACGGACGAATATACATGATCGAAGACAACCTGGCTGCCTGCCCCGGCAAAATCCCGAATAATCCGGAACGTTTCATCAACAGACTCAGGCTGCAGATACATAAGCAACCCCTCCAGGATGAAGAGACTCCTTACATGCCGCTCGAACCCGGCTTTATCGAGTTTATCTGATAGCGGTTCCTTATCAAAGTCAATTGGAATGAACGTCAAGTTGGGAGGGAAGTCCAGGCCGCGCTTCTGATACTGAACGATCTTTGCCTCCTGAGTAACGGCGGCATCCAACTCGAATATTTTCGTCTTTCTGCCAATTTCCTGAAACCGCAAAGCTCGTGTGTCGAATCCTGCACCGAAAATAAGGATCTGGTTGAACCGCTCGGCGAGGGCTTCTTTGAAGACCGTATCGATGTACTTCGTCCTCGCAATAACGTATTCATACATTCCTTTTGCAGGAATGAGTTTCCAAAAGTATTTCCTAACCGGGGGAAAGGCGATTAAAACTTTTATATAGTCAGGCAATAGCTGCTGTGCGATCGTATCTTCGCTTCGGTAGCATTCGTTTTTCTCGAGCGACGACATCGCCCGCGAAAGGCAGGTCCACTCTGCTGTCCGGGAGGTGATGGTTTCGATCCTTTTATTCGCTATGGCTGCACTTCTTTCTCTGGCTGGCCTTATGCACGACCAAAAATTATGGTCGATTTACTCATATGCCAGGGTATCTCTGACCGTCAAACTCGAGGCCCGGTGCGCGGGGAGCGCACTGGCTATAATGCCTATGAATAGAATACCGAGCAACCAGGCGATAATGCCGCTTATGCTATATACAGAGGGCATAGGCGCCTGCAGGATGGCTGTACCTACGCCAAACGTCAGCACATTCGTGATCGGGAAGGAGAGCAAGACACTGATCGCCCAACTGATCAGTCCGATCACCATGCCCTCGACGAGCACGATGGCTTGGATATTCATGTTCGAAGCGCCAATGGCGCGCATGACACCTATTTCACGTGTCCTCTCCAGGACGTTGATGCTCATCGTGCCCATCAAACCCAGACCGCCTACCACAGCGATCAGGATCGCCATCACCAGCATGAAATAGACCAATATATCCGTCTGGGATTTCTGCTGCGCTGCCCACTCTACGCTCGTTTGCGTGGACGTGACCTTGACTCCGTTAGCGTCGAAAAGCTTTCCCAACTGATCGTTGACGGCTTTTTGGCTGGCAGCATCGTGCCCACTCGTGATGACTCGCAACGAATATACCTGTCCCGGCTGGTCGATCAGACGGCTGATATATTCATCGTTCGTATACACCAAAGGCGGGTTGACGTTGCCTGTCAGCCTGTATATGCCGATCACCTGCCATTTGTATTCTTTGTCGTTGATCTTGATCGTCAGCCAATCGCCAACTTTAAGATCAGGTCTGATCTTCAATAACTGATTACCGATAACCAACGCATTCTCATCAGCTGGCGTTAGCCAGCGTCCGTCTGTTATGATAGGTTTGATCAATGTCGAGGAGGAGGGCGGCGCAACGAAAAGGATTTGACTACCCTTATCATTCTTGTTATCTGTCATTAGTGTTCCGCTGATTTCCATCCAACCTTCCACACTCTTTACTCCGGGCACGCTTTCTGCCATTGCGGCTACTTTATCAAAGCGATAAGAGTGGTCGAAGGACACATTGATGTCAGCCAGGAAATAGCCTTGGATGTCCTGCATGGTTTTGTCGAACGAGGCCCATAAATTGAAGACACCAATAAAGATTGCTCCACCCAGGACAAGAGTAAACAAGGTCAGGGCCAGACGAGTCTTGCGCCGGAAGGCATTGCGAAGCGAAATGCGAATGGGGCGCGGGATCGATACTGCACCTTTATTTACTGAGTCGGTCTTCGCCTTTGGACTTCCGCCTAGGCCGTAATCGCTGATAGCTTCACGTACCGTGATGCGAACACTTCTGGCAATAGGGAATATGGCTGCCAAAAGAGGCACGACCAGTGCTACAAATGCCTGTTGAATAATGGTCTCAGGATAGAAAGTGAATGATCTCAAGTCAAAGTTCAACCAAGAACCCATAAACCCGCCCGTGCGATAGCCGAGCCAGCCTGCCAGCGGGATGGAAATACCCAGCGCAACCAGGCCGAAGCCGAGGATTAACACAATATACATACCCAGTATTTGACCTGATCCAGCGCCTGTAGCTTTCATGATCCCGATCTGGCGCGTCTGTTGTGCCATCAGGGATGTGATCGTATTGACGATGAGGAAAGCGCTTAACAGCACTGTCATCCAGCCAAGGACCGCCAGGACAAAGATCACCCCTTGAGTGACACCCCAAGCGAAATGATGACCCGGCTGATAAACAGAAACATAGTAGACTGTGCTACCAGCATTTTGTAAACGGTCAGCAACGGTTTGTGCAATTTGTTCTACATGTTTCTGGTCTGTAGGATTTTCGGACACACTAACTGCCAGTTGGGTGTAGTCCGATGGCCCACCCAGCCATACCATGGTCGTGTCAGTCACATAGGCTGTCACCTGGTTCGACAGGGAATATGGAAAGCCTGTCACGTCATGGATGAATCCCGCCACCCGTAACTGGCGTAGTTTGCCATCGCTCAGTTTAAATGTGATGGTATCTCCTGGTTTGATGCCGAGCGCGCTGACAGAACGGTCGAGCAACACTTCCTTATCATTGAGCGGTGGGAGGGATTTTTCTTTGGGATCGGCAGGCTTGAGGATATCGACCTTCAAGGCCGAAGGAGTTTTAACCGAGGTAACCTGGGTGAGAATGAGACGGTTATCGGACATTACAAGCTGCACATTGGTCGTGGTCCGACCTTCTACCGCGTCTACACCTGGAACCCGGCTGGCCATTTTGACCAGGTCGTCATTCAGCGGGCTGACGTAAATGTGCGCTTCCGCAGGATTCGCCGAGAGGAAGTCTGCGTCCATGTCGCGGTTCATGAACAGCCCAACATTATTGTTGAATCCAACTGCAAAGACACCGACCGTGATGATCAGAATCGTAAGCGTTGTGCGGGTCTTGTTACTCCAGAAATCCGACCAGACCTTCTTCCAGCGGCTGCTCATTGAGTAAATCCCCGTTTTTGGAGGTTTTCCTGCTCGTGTAGCTCTGCGGCTTGACTCAATGCTTCACGTGTTGGCTCGGACTCGTTCAGCAGGGCTCTCAAGACCTCGTAATCCATTGCCAGGACTTCCACCGCGGTCCTTTCTGAAGCCCGGATCGATGCCCGGTTCTTATGCTCATGGAAAAATTCCATTTCACCAAAATATTTTCCCGGACCGAGCTGCAGGGCGATCACATCCGATTGATTGGGCCGCGGTAAAACAATCTCCACCGTCCCTTTTGAAACAATATAAAAGTTCTCGCTGTTCTTGCCTTCGGCCAGGATCATTGCACCCGGCTCATAAAGACGAGGCTTAATATTTCGTGTAGCAACTAACAGCTGTGCAGGTGTAAGAGTTGGCAGTGCTTTTACCACATATTCGTTGACGATCTCTCCGTCGGTGATAAGCGCAGTTCGGTTTGTGCGTTTGGCGAGACCGCTGTCATGTGTAACGATAATGATGGTCTTGCCTTGGGAGACGAGCTCATTGAAGAGCGTAAAGACAGATTCGGCGGTCCTGGAATCGAGGTTGCCGGTTGGTTCATCCGCGATCAGCAATGGCGGGTCATTGGCCAGGGCGCGGGCGATAGCAACACGCTGCTGCTGTCCGCCTGAGAGCGCTGAAGGAAGTTTGTAAGCATGGTCTGCCAAGCCGACCAGGTCGAGCAGGTGCATCGCGCGCGGTTCACGTTCACGCATGGGATAGGATTTGCAGAAATCCATCGGCAGCATGATATTCTCGACTACCGAGATCATGGGCAGCAACTGAAAGAACTGGAATACGATTCCAAGATTTTTGCCGCGCCAGCGGGCCATTTGACCTTCGCTCAAGGTATGCACGGCCGTATTGTTTACCCACACTTCGCCCGAAGTCGGACGGTCAATGCCGGTAATCATGTTGATCAAGGTGGTCTTACCGCTTCCTGATTTACCGATGACGCTGACAAAATCACCGGCGTCGATGTGCAGATTTATTTCTTTTAGTGCCGGATAATCACCGACCGCGGTCTTATAAGACTTTTGAACGCTGCGAAGTTCGATGATAGCGTTCGAGTCAACCTTTCCGTTACCCTCAGCAGTTTGATTATTTTTAAAGAACGGTAAGGAAACCATAATACCTCTCTCTCCAGGATTACTTCGGCACTAAAAGAAGAGATCACTTCTGGAATTTAACCTGGGCAGTCATACCCCAACGAATGGCGGGATTATTGTCGGTGAGCAGGACGGTCACTTTATAGACAATGTCACCCTGCCTTTCGGTATAGTTCTGGCTGATCGAAAGGATGTTGCCTCGCAGAGTAACATTCGGAATGGCATCCAGGGTAATGTCCACCGGCTGACCTTCGGTTAGATTGACTACATCAATTTCCGTCAGGTCCGTGGTCTTCACCACCCAACCGGTCAGGTCGGCAACGGTAAGCACGGGCTGACCGGAGGCGGCAAACTCACCCACCTTGAGGTCCAGATTGGTCAGGGTGCCTGCAAAGGGAGCGCGTACTTCGGCATTGGCTAGAGCGGCGCGGGTGCCGGCGGTATTTTCCGCAAAGGAAGGATCTTGCAAGCTGTTGTAATCTTTCTGGGCCTGCACGAGTTGGGACTTGGCGGTTTCCAGGGATGAATCCAGATCCAAATATTGGACGGCCTTGCGATATTTTTCCCAGGCGTCGTCCATCCGCTTCTTTGTCTGTTTCGCTAAATCTTTGATAACCCCGTTCTCCTCTTCTGGACCGGTCAGTTTCAGTCTTTTCTCACTGAGAACCTTATAGGGTTCAAAAGCGTCGCGGGCGGCATTCAATTTATCCAGTGTCATCTGCACAGCCTGAGTAGGCGTCATCCCCGAAAAATCGCCAGGGATATCGAAGTTGTCCAGTTTAAATTGTGCATCGCGCACTGCCTGGTAAGCGCTCGTCAATTGTTGAAGCGCGTTCGCCTGGGCGACTTCCAGAGTTTGGGCTTGGCTGTTCTGTATACTTGCGATCACCTGTCCGGCCTGAACCTGGTCGCCTTCCTTGCTCAATACCTCACTGACCAGCCCGCTGGCATTCAAGGAAATCTCGGCATAATGGATCGGTTCCACCCGTCCCTCGGAGACGATGACAGTGTCTGCTTTAACGGTGGGTATGGTCTGCGCTGCAGCATTTGTAGGAGACCCTGATCCACAGGCGGTTAATAACAAGCTCGACGCCATGAGAGTTATGATTATCACAAGTGTAAAAAACTTAATTTTTTTCATTCTCACATCTCCTGTGTGTTCAATCTAACCGAATGATATAACTATCGGTCAAAAATCCCCTCCTTCTTCGGGGGAGTCTTTATCCTGGTCAGAAGGATAGGTTGGGATAGAGTAGGAAGCCAGCCTCTTTTGGAGATTTACGTTCACACAAGGGTTAAGTTGCTGATATTTGCCATTGTATATCATAATAGTGTGATTTAGATAGATGTTTTAGTCTTGGGCTAAGGGTTCGATTACTTGCCTTTATAAAAAAACTCCTAGTCGTTTGGGGCTAGGAGTTCTCGTTTCTGATTCAGGGGGTACTAGCTTTCTAGCATTTGCTTGGCTACATCCTGCATCCAGGTTCGACTATCCCGGGCAAGAAGGGAGTCGGCTTCGGACGGTCCCCAAGTGTCCGGCTTGTAGAAGGTTAAAGGAGGGGTCTCATTCGTCTCCCACGATTGCAGGATCGGGTCAATCAACAACCAGGCCGTCTCCACTTCGTCGGCGCGAGTGAAAAGGGAAGCATCTCCTTGGAGCGCATCCAATAGAAGCCGCTCGTATGATTCGGGAATGGAACTCTGGCCAAACGAGTCAGCATAATGAAATTCCATATCCACGGAACGCATATCGGCTATGGTGTCCGGTACTTTGGCTTCAAAGCGCCAATGAATGCCCTCATCTGGCTGGAGGTAAAGCACCAGAACATTGGGCGTCATTTTGGAGTCCGCACGCGGAAAAAGCAGATGGGGAGGTTGCTTGAATTCGATGGTGATCTGTGACATTTTCTCTTGAAGACATTTGCCCGAACGCAGGTAAAAAGGGACACCCTGCCAGCGCCAATTGTCAATTTGCAACCGCACAGCTCCGTACGTAGGTGTGGTCGAATTGGGTTTGACACCCTCTTCCGCACGATAACCCATATATTGCCCGCGCACGGTGTTTAGGGCTATGTTCTCACCCTGGATCGGTTGGATGGAACTCAACACTTTGACTTTCTCATTGCGCAGCGCATCGGCGTTGAAAGATGCCGGCGGTTCCATTGCCACCAGCGAAACGAGCTGCAGCAGATGGTTCTGGAACATGTCGCGTAATACGCCGACCGTGTCATAGTAGCCAGCCCGGTGCTCAACGCCAACCTGTTCGCTGACGGTGATCTCAATGTGATCGATATAGTTGCGGTTCCAAAGCGGTTCAAAGATGGTGTTCGCGAACCGGGTCACTAATATGTTCTGAACAGTCTCTTTACCCAGATAATGGTCAATTCGATAAATTTGATCCTCACCGAGTGTTTTATGGATCTGTTCATTCAGGCTGTGTGCAGTTGAAAGGTCGGTACCGAATGGTTTTTCAATGACCACGCGGCGCCAGCCTCCGTTCTCATGCAATTGTCCTGTGAGACCGAGCAAGTCGATGATATTTGTGAAAATACCCGGCGGTGTTGCCATGTAATAGAGACGATGCGCTGCTCCCTTTTCCCATTTACTCAAGTTATCACTTAATTTCTTGAAATCAGCCAGGTCTGTATAACGCCCCTGGTGGTAAGCCAGGTTCGGCGCAAAAGCTGCCCATTCATCATCTTTATATTTGTAGGAGGCATACTTTTTCACACCCTCCAGCAGATGTGCCTGGAACTGTTCGTCGGTGAAAGGGGTGTTACCCGAGCCTGTTATCCGGAATATTTTGGGGAGGCGTCCCTTGCGAAAGAGATTGAACAACGACGGCATCAATTTTCGCTGGGTCAAATCGCCTGATGCGCCGAAGATGACAATTGAAGTTGGAAGATTGTTATCCATTTCTGCACCTTTAAGGTATCAATCGAAAGTAGATGACGGCATCCAGCTAATCTGCTTTCTTAACGGCATGTCCGCCAAACTGATTACGCATGGCAGCCAGTAATCGCGCTGCATAATTCTCATTATCCCGGCTAACGAAGCGCATCTGTAAAGCCAGCGTAATGATTGGCGCCGGCACATCGTGGTCAATTGCTTCCGCTACGGTCCAGCGGCCCTCGCCAGAATCTGCCACCCAAGGTTCTATATCTGAAAGAGTTGGATCTGCCTTCAAGGCGAGCGCCGTCAAGTCCAGCAGCCACGAGCGGACGACGCTTCCATAGCGCCAGATCTCCGATATCTTCGCCAGGTCCAGGCCAAATTCCTGTTTGGCTTTCATAATATTGAAACCCTCAGCCAGGGCCTGCATCATGCCATACTCGATACCGTTGTGGATCATTTTGACATAGTGCCCTGCACCGTGTGGACCCACGTAACCCCAGCCTTTGTCTGCTGCCGGAGCCAGCGTTTCAAAGATGGGACGCATCTTTTCTGCAACTTTGGCCTGACCGCCGATCATCAGGCTGTAACCCTCTTCAAGGCCCCATACGCCACCGCTGGTGCCGCTATCGAGAAAGTCAATCCCCTTCCCTTCCAATAACCCGGCATGTCGTATCGTATCTTTATAGTTTGAATTACCGCCGTCAATTACCGTGTCCCCAGTTCCAAGCAGCTTTGATAATTTCTCAATCGTATTATCTGTGGTTTGACCCGCAGGCACCATGACCCAAACGACTCGCGGCGCTTTGAGCTTGCTTACGACTTCTTCCAAAGAATGCGCTCCTTGCGCACCAATTTTGATGGCCGCCTGAATGGATTCTTCGCTGCGTGCAAACCCGACTA
>JBGQIO010000141.1:0-9497 GCA_041498515.1 Anaerolineae bacterium | reverse complement strand
GGTTATCCACAGGATGCGCTTCGCTTATCCGCACGCTTCGCGGTACGCTCCGCTATCCGCAGGATACGCTACGCTATGCTTCGCATCACACCTTCGTCCCACGCCCTAAAGAACAGGATCTTCGCGGCAAGAAGAACACTTGCCATCTTCGCGCCGAGAATAACACTCGGCATCTGCGACTTTCAGCGTGGCATGCTGCGCGAAGATCACCTTTGCAGGGAGACCACCTGCACCTTCGGCCTTCGGAAAATGGACGTGTGCGGGGTGTGCGCCCCGCACACGTCCATTTTTTCGGAAACTTTCCAGAGGGCTATGAGTAGATACAAGCGAATTATAGCACATATGTTTCATTTATAGATATTGATTGATCAATGTGCAAAAGATTATTATACCAACCTCCATTTTATTTACAAAAATTACGGAGCCGTTCATGGCTCCGTAATTTTTGTTTTAGGGTGGCGATACAATTGGTGTAGGTGTATTTGTTGGAGGAGCAGTTGTATTCGTTGGTCCGGAAGGCGTATTCGTTGATGCGGAGGGTGTGTCGGTCGCAGCCGCCGCACCGGATACCGTGATCGCGACCCAGGGAGAGTCTCCAAAGTATTGTCCCTGATCGGTTTGCATTCTCCAGTATCCTTTGAAATTTCCGGAAGAGGTTGGGGCAGTCAGAGTAACAGAGATCTGTACTTGTTGGCCGGACGGGACAGAATTTGGAACTACGACCGATGACCCATTCATCGCGTCGCCACTGATGAAGGAAAATTTGTAACTTGTGCTCCAGGCGCAGGAACCGGTATTTTGTATCAACCAGGTCTTTACGAAGCTTTTCCCCTGGTTTATGGCGGTACCATCGGGTATGGTTACATCCTTGACGAAGGCAGCATTATTGCAACTCCCGACAGCGCCACCGGTTGAAGTTGTGGGACTCATCAACAACAAGCCCGTAGACTGTGTTGGCAATGCGGTCAAAGTTGGTAAAGAGGTTGGAGGGGGTGTTTGCGTCGGCGGTGTTAAAGCCAATTGAGTAGCTTGCTGGGCTGAGAGAGTTTGAAACGCAGCG
The DNA here is from genome assembly GCA_041498515.1 of Anaerolineae bacterium. Lineage (GTDB taxonomy): Bacteria > Chloroflexota > Anaerolineae > Anaerolineales > Villigracilaceae > Fen-1038. The sequence goes on along the minus strand of JBGQIO010000141.1, from coordinate 8,437 downwards.
GTGAAGATCGCATCAACAGAGAGGGTGGGAGTGGTATTCTCATTTCCCGCTCCACATGCACTGAGGGTCAACATCAGGATCACCGGAAGCACAATCAAAATGTGCCTTGCATGGATATCTTTTATACGCATCGTTTGAATCTCCTTTTTGGTAGGGCAAGAACCTACCATAACGGTAGGACGAGAACCTACAACTTTAGTAGGTCGGACAACGGCACCTTTGGTATGACGGGAACCTACCATAATGGTTGGGCAAGAGACTACCCCTTTAAGAGCTGTTCATTATAGGCCTGAAAGATTAATTGTTTCTCAGGTTTCGTGAGGAATTCGGGCTAAGATCGTCCAATTCAATGAGACTATCGATGTCACTTGTAATTTCAAAGAGAAACTTGCAGGCGCGTAAATAGGGACGCGTCTGGACAATCTCATTTTATTAACGAAGAATTTGGCCTATTGTTCCAGAGCATTTAGCATTTGCGCTCACTCAGGTTCGATTTGACCGCCATGTTATACTCGGTGCAACTTATCAAATCGGGCGGGGTTATTTTTAGCAGACCCCGCCGGTAAGGTTAATCTGTGCCGGAACCGGAGTTCAACGAAGAAGAGGTTTTATTACACGCTTCGCAAGGCGATCGTGATTCGTTCGGTCTGCTCTACGAGCGCTATATCGACCGAATCTTCAACTATGTTTATTACCGGACGGGGAACACCCACGATGCGGAGGACCTGACCGCCCGTGTCTTTCAAAGGGCGATGAATCACATTCACAATTACACCGACCGAGGCGTACCGTTCTCCGCCTGGTTGTACCGCATCGCACACAACCTGATCGCCAACTGGCACCGTGATCGAAGCCGCCGGCAGGAAATTCCGCTCAACGAAGTTCCCGTACTACCCTCCCGGGAGGATCGACCGGAAACAACGCTGGTCCGCTCGCAGGAACAGGATTCGCTTCTCAGGCTCATCCGCCAACTACCGCCTGAAAGACAAACCCTTCTTATTCTTAAGTTCGTCGAGAACATGTCGAATGCGGAGATCGGTCAGATCATGGGACGCAGCGAAGGCGCCGTAAAAAGCCTCTATCATAGGACGCTCCTGGCATTACGAGACGAGCTCGGAGATCAAAAAATCAATTTGGAAGGAGATTGAGCCATGTTGAGGATCGTTACCGATGGTGCTGCAGATATGCCACCCGAGTGGGAAAAGGAGTTCGATATTCAAGTCATTCCCATCAACATCCAATTCGGAGAGAAAACCTATCTACAGGGTGTTGACCTCGATAACGCCGGTTTCTATAGGATGGTGGACGAGACCCGAACGATCCCCAAGACCTCGCAGCCGTCGCCACACCAGTTCACCGAGTTTTACAAAAAGATCGCTCAAAAAGGCGATACGATCATTTCGATCCATGTGACGAGCAAACTCTCCGGTACATATGCATCCGCGATTCAAGCTGCCGATGAACTGAAAGAGACCTTCAAGATCTATCCTGTAGACTCGATGGTCGGTTCAGTCGCCATTGGCCTCATGTGCCGCGAAGCACGCAAGATGGACAGGGCCGGTAAGAGCCCCGAGGAAATCGTGGCAAAGCTGGAAGGCATTCGTGAACGGGTGCGCGCCATCTTTACCCTGGATACCCTCGAATATGCCAGAATGAGCGGCCGTGTGGGTACGCTTCAGGCCGCGCTGGCCTCGGTCATGAACGTCAAGCCGATTGCTGTCTTGAAAGGCGGCGTGCTCAACATGGCCGAAAGAGTCCGGACCCGCAAGGCTTCGGTTGCGCGGGTGATCGCAATGGGAGAAGACGAATTTGGCAAGACGCCGGTCTATCTTGGCGTACTCCAGGCGAACGATAAACCGTCCGGGGAGACCTTAATGGCCGAGGCTAAAAAACACTTCAATGTTGTAGGCGAACCGGTATTGACCGACCTTTCAATTTCGGTAGCCGCCAACCTCGGACCGGGTACGGTAGGTTTGGTGTTGTATCCAGTAGAGTAATATTTTTCGGACCGCCGGTAGAGCCACCCCTAATCAACAGGCAAAGAACAGGTTTGCCCTAGCGAGATTAAGATATAGGATGAGATCAGCACTTTTCAGCGTGCGCCAAGTATTTCAAATAGAGAAGATTATGAGCCCGAACAGCAAGATGAAAAACCTTTCTGAAGAACAATTGGATGCCATTGAAGCGCATCTAGCGGGAACCCTTAAACCGGTCACTCCTCCCAGGGATTTTGTGAAACGATTGCGCGGACGCATCCACATTCCGCAGCGCAGTGAGATCGCCGTCCGGCTAAGCGATTGGCGGACATTGGTGCTTGTGTTCAGCGGGGTTCTCTCCGGAACGCTGGTCATTATCACCGTTGCACGGGCCATGTATCACTTGTTTGGAAGAAGGAACGGGGGATAGAAAGTAAACCTTGGGTCTGCGATTGGAACAAGGCAGCCTTGAAGGATACTCCGCCGTGACCCTGCCCCATAAGGAATAAAACCTCCGAAGCGTCCTATTACGGCAAGACTTCGGAAGATTATCATCCCAAGCAGTCCGATCTCTTTAAAGAAACCGGGTCATTTGTCATCCACCAATAATCCCTCGCACAACTTCCTGGCTACAGCCAGCAGGTCTACATCCACAGGAAGTTTGAACTCTTCATTCACGCGCATCGTCAGGTACTGCGCGGCCTGGCGTAAATCATCAGCCAGGGATCGATCTTCCATCAATAGATTAAGTACATCGAACGCACTAGGTGTTCTTACAAGCTGTCCTCGACGAGCAAAGTATTCCCGCGCAGCGAGGCCAGCCGCGCGACGGGCACAGACGCGAGCTTTTCCTTCATTACCCTGGTCGCGGGCCTGTTCGGCTTGATCGAATTCAGCTTGAATTTGTGATCGCCAATCCATAATATGGATTATACCTACCATAATCCTGCGGTATTATAATCAGCGGATTGAGGAGAAGGAATAGGAAGTAATTTTCTCTTTAAGATGGAGATTACTTCCCATGGGCTTGCTAAATCATATGGAGGCAGAGATGAAATCACGATTTTTTCAAATGATCGCCGGTTTGGCTGCAGTTGTTTTGGCGATCACGGCTTGTGCTCTTCCGGGGAATGTCATTCCAGCAGTGGTTCAGAGCAGCGGGCCTAAAATTGTTACCGGAAAGGTAACCTACACCAATACATTTTTTACAGCCGGGGTCGCCGAGCCAGAGGTCATCCTCGAAGACGAGGGAGGTTTTGTAACCCGCAACCGCAAGTTCCTGATCCCTATCCAGTCTCAAGTCATCGGTCAGATTACATCTGACTTTTATACGTCGCCTTTTACTTATAGTCTTTCTTTACCCGCGGAACCGAACGGTACCTTGCACGATGTAGCCCATGATGGCAACCAAAGCACGGGGGTGATGGTCTTTGCCGTTGCCTATTGGACCAATACCTGGGGGGACCCGTATCTGGAAAAGCGTGATCAGGGCGGTGGCGGCTGGTCCTCGGATTACGCTTCTACCAAGGTCAGCGATAACCGTGATACCTATCTCGAAGTTTACGGCGGCAAGTATCTGGTGTATGCGCCGGATGACAAAGAACAGTTCCCTTCCGGTTTCGGTGCGGACAAAAAGTTATTTACCAATGACGACCCGCTCATGAAGATCCAAGCAGGCTGGTCAGTGGTCAACCTAGACACGACCCCATTCAGCATCGACCGCTCCGAGACGCCTACCATAGACCTTTACGAGTCCACCAGTTCTGCGCTGGACGACTTCTCAAAGCTCTCCTATACCCAGGCTTTCGATAAGATGGTTGACAAGTTCACGAAGCAGTACGCATGGACCCAGTTGAAAAATATCGATTGGACTGCTACGGCCGCAGAATTCCGCCCCCGCTTTGCAGACGCCGAGAAGAACAATGACCCGCATGCTTACGCGCTGGCACTGCGCGATTTTCTGTGGTCCATCCCTGATACACACATCGGGTTCGATGAAAGCTCGCTTCAGAAGGACTTCCAAACGGACACTGCCGGTGGCCTTGGATTTGCAATTCGGGAGACCGATGATGGCAAGATCATCGCAAACTTCATCTTAAAAGGCGGGCCTGCCGACAAAGCCGGTATGAAATGGGGCGCCGAGATCATCTCACTCGACGGAAAACCCACCAATGATGTGGTTAACGCCACCGTGCCGTGGTCGTCGCCGTTCAGCAATCCGATCATCAAGCGCTTGCAACAATTACGGTATGCTACCCGCTTTACGCTCGATAAGGGCCAGGTGGTGGTGAAATTCCAAAACCCCGGCGGAAGTCAACAAACCGCGAATTTGGCTGTTGTTAATGAGACTGACAGCTTCTCGTCTGCATCCTTTTATGCAGGCGAACCGCAAACTCAATTGCCTGTGGACTTCTCGATACTGCCAGACGGGTTCGGATATATCAAGATCAGCAGCTTTTTAGATAACGATGTCCTTTCGATCCAGGTCTGGGAACGTGCCATTAAATACTTCAATGATAATAAGATCCCGGGCGTTATACTCGATATGCGACACAACGGCGGCGGTAACGGCTGGCTGGCAGACCAGATGGCCGCCTACTTTTTCGATAAGGAAACAGTGGTTGGCAATACTGCTTATTACAATAAAGGAAGCGGCACTTTTTATATGGACCCCGGTGATCAGACCAGCATGATCCCGCCGCCTGCCAATTTACAATACAGCGGTCCGGTTGCAGTCATGGTCGGGCCGGCATGTGCGAGCGCATGCGAATTTTTCTCGTACGATATGACGGTCAATAACCGGGCCACCATCGTTGGCCAGTACCCAACGGAGGGTGCGGGTGGAAGCGTAGAAGATTTTATAATGCCTGAAAATACACAGGTCCAGTTGACAATTGGCCGCGCAGTAGATGCCAATGGAAACATTCACCTCGAAGGAAAGGGTGTTGTGCCCACCGTTAAGGTCCCAGTAACCGCCGACACCCTTCAAAAGCAAGCCAACGGCGAAGACGTGGTGTTGGAAGCTGCTGAAAAGGCATTAGGGCAACCAAGCTCTTCCGGCCCGGCTCCAGCGGGTCAGCCCCCGGCAGGCGCGCTCCCGGCCGCCACAGGCGCGCCGACGATGGCCAGTAAGAGCGACGCCGCTACGGCCCTCTCGTCCAATGTACCTTATCTGGAGCAGAAAGCCAGCGAACAATATCAGCCTTCTGATACTGCAAAGCCAGGTAAATTATCCTATACTGTCTCGTTGACACCATCGGACCAGGTGATCTGGGGCTACGGCTGGTGTGCAACGACCCAGGATATTTTGAACACCAATCTCAAAAGCATTAAGTTGAAATTTACCCTGGATGGCAAAGATGTCCCTGTTTCGGCGATGCAAGTTGACAATACACAGTCCGGGGGACAGCAATGTCAAACCACCTATACTGCGCTCAGCAATTGGCCGACAGGTTCGCATCATATCACTACTACCGCGACCTTTACCGGAAAGATCAACGATGGCACATCTGATTACGCGGCCGGCGATTACGTGCTCGATTACACTGTGAACGTCCAACCATAAAAAGTAACATCCTCGAATTAGAGAGAGACGACCCAGCAGGTCGTCTCTTTTTATTAAGGTCCAGCCATAAATTATGGAAACTGCTCCGCAGCGCGGGGTGATCGCTCTTAGAGTTTACGGATAGGATCTAATCCATAAACCTATACTTTAACAGGGTCCAGACCGCTACGAAGGCATCTTGAAGTTTGATCTTCTTCCCTTCCGAATAATCGCGCGGGTTGAAAGTTATCGGAATTTCGTAAATACGATAATGCCGTTTCAACACTTTAGCTGTGAACTCGGGTTCAAAGTCAAAGCGGCGGGCGTGTAAGGTCATACCTTCGATAACCTTTCGGCGGAAAACCTTATAACCCGTTTCCATATCGCTCAAGATCGTGTCGTACAGTATATTGGTCATGAATGTCAGTAATTGGTTGGCGATCATATGCCAGAACATAACCGCCCGCCGCGGTCCGCCGAGAAAACGAGAGCCGTAGACCACGTCCGCTATACCGTCCTTGATCGGCTGCAGTAATGCCGGATAATCATGGGGGCTGTACTCAAGATCTGCATCCTGGATCAGAATCACGTCGCCCTTTGCTGCCTGAAGCCCGGTGCAAACCGCGGCTCCTTTGCCTTGATTCTTCTGGTGCAAGATGACGCGTACTCCGCTCTTTCCATCCAGTTTCTTGAGCAAAGTTGGAGTCCCGTCCTGGGAGCCATCATCGACGACCACGATTTCGGAGGCCAGTTTGGTGGCTTTTACACGTTTCAGGATCTCTTCTATATTGCCTACTTCGTTGAAAACGGGAATGACAACAGAGAGCTTCATGGTTTCGTGATTATAAGCGAAAAAATATGGGTTCCTCCAGCTTATAAATAAACCTCTTTCACCGTATTTCTTGCCGGCTTTTCCACGAAATGCAGTGAATTGTGACAGCTGGTTGTTCTCCTTGACAGAATTCCAATCGAAATGAGTTTGTCAGGAAGAGGAATCAGCTTGCCGTGCTATAATTTAGAGAGTTTCCTCTTTCCCCCATGGGGATAACGCGGGTTCGATGTGTTTTATTTATTCATGATCTTATGTTCTCGGCAGGCCAGGTGGCATGACAAATCCTCTCGGACGTTCGCCTTCATCCAATAATCCTTTTTCTCCGCCTCAGATCAACAGCGTTGACGATACCGGCCTTTCTTCACTCTGGTTACAAGACCTGGCGCTTAAAGTTCTGTATGCGCGCGGTTACATCACCGGTTTCAAGATCGCCGAGGATATGACTTTACCATTTGCGGGGGTGACGGACCAATTATTGATCGCTCTCAAACAAGATAAATTGATCGAAGTCAAGTCTTCGCAGGGAGGCCTGGGTGAAGGCGCATATACTTACGGCATTACCGGTGCCGGTGTTTTGCGCGCTCGTGAAGCCCTTGAACGCAGCCAATATGCAGGCCCAGCGCCGGTACCGTTCGAAGTCTACAATGAGGCCATCCGTCGGCAGAAAAGCGGACATTTGGCAGTCACCACACGCACTATGCGCCAAATCCTTTCCCAGATGGTGATTTCTGAAAACGCCTTCCAACGGCTTGGTCCGGCACTAAACTCAGGCACCTCCATCTTCCTGTACGGTCCGCCCGGAAACGGCAAGACCAGCATTGCCCGCGCCTTTGGCAACCTGGTCCTGAGCCAAACCATGTATATACCCTATTCTCTTTACCTGGAAGGACAGGTGATCAAGGTCTATGATGCGGTCAGCCATAAGCTGGCGCCCGATACTGAACCGGGTGGGGTAAGCACCGGCGGCCTGCGTTCCAATACGCGCCGAGATCTTCGCTGGGTGAAGATCCGTCGTCCATTCATTGTGGTCGGCGGCGAACTTACCCTGGAAGGCCTCGACCTCGTCTTTGACGATACGCATAAATTCTACGAGGCGCCGTTCCAGATCAAGGCCAATGGTGGAATTTTATTGATCGATGATTTCGGACGCCAGCAAGTCCGCCCGCGCGACCTGTTGAACCGCTGGATCGTACCGCTCGAGAACCGCGTCGATTTCCTGCGCCTGCATACCGGACGAAAGATTGAGGTGCCGTTTGATGTGTTGATCGTCTTCTCGACAAACCTCCCACCCAAAGACCTGGTGGATGAGGCCTTCCTGCGCCGCCTGCGTCATAAAGTTGAGATCGGTGACCCGAACTACGAAGAGTATCGGGAAATTTTCCGCCGGGTTGCCGCTGATAAGAAAGTGGAATATAACGACCAGGGTTTGGCCTATCTCTTGCAAGAATGGTATATCAAGCGCAACCGCAAGCTGCGTGCTTCTCATCCGCGCGACCTGTGCGATCAAATCCTCGACATTTCAGCCTACTTATCGGTCCCTCCGACCATGACGCGTGAAATGATCGATCGCGCCGCCCAAGCTTACTTCGTCGATATATAGATCCGGCAAGGTATAAGGCAGAACTCTCCGTCTTCGATGAGGATTGACCACGGTCGAACCGCATCTCAACGGTTAACTTTGCAACACGGCAACCGGCGGCAAGAACAACCCGGTCGCCTACCCCCTGATTAGTACAACATATCTTTCAAACCGTATCCGTGTAAGTGGATCGAAACAGCTCCTATCCCATGCTGGAAGTAGTGCAAGTTGCCGGGCCTATAGCGGTCACACGAGCCTCCTGGACAGTATGGCAGGAAGATAGTATCGGGTATGAACCAATTCACTCATCATCACGTAAGTCGATGAGGAACCCTACTGCAATCAACTTCCACCAATCGTTGCCCGGATAAGCTGATATCCTTCCTTTGCGAAAGTCGAAGCGATCGTCTCCTGGAGTTTTTTTCCGGGAGTCAAAGCAACCATATAGCCTCCTCTGCCCCCTCCGGTGACTTTCGCCCCCAAAGCCCCTTTTTCGAGGGCTGACT
>JBGQIO010000140.1:0-9775 GCA_041498515.1 Anaerolineae bacterium | reverse complement strand
TGAACAGGTCGCGCATCATCAACGCGGCTTCTTCAGGTGTACCCCCGCGCAAGTCCGCAACAGAGGCCCGAGCAAGACCTAATTCGGCAGGATCCAGATCGTAGGTACGGACAGCCCCGTCTTTAAGATGGCTGACCCGGTTAAGACCGCAAGGATTCAGTTCGTCCATGCCGCCCGCGCCGTGGATGATGAGCGCCGCACGCGCACCCAGTTCATTCAGTACATTTGCGATGGGTTCTGTAAGAGTTGGAGAATAAATGCCGATGAGCTGAACGTCGGCTCCGACCGGGTTGGTGAGAGGTCCGAGCACATTGAAAATGGTGCGCTGCCCGATCTCCTTGCGCGGCCCAACGGCATATTTCATGGCGGGGTGGAATTTGGGAGCAAACAAAAATCCGATGCCGATATCCCCAATAGCATGGCTGACCTGTTCAGCGCTCAGGTCGAGGTTGAGGCCGAGGGCTGCCAGGACGTCCGCGCTGCCGCATTGCGATGAAGCCGCCCGGTTCCCATGTTTGGCAACCTTTCGCCCGGTGCCTGCAATGATAAAAGCGGCCGCCGTGGAAATGTTGAAGGTGTGTGCGCCGTCGCCGCCAGTGCCGGCGGTGTCGTAGATGGGGGTGCTGTGGTCGCCGAGCTCAACTTTTACAGCGTTGGCGCGCATGGCGCGGGCGGAACCTGTGATCTCATCAACCGTCTCGCCTTTCATGCGCAGCGCCACGAGATAAGCGCCGATTTGAGCTTGTGTCGCCTGCCCGGTCATGATGATGTTCATGGCTTCCTGGGCTTCCGCCGCCGTGAGGTCAACCCGGTTTATGGCTTTGGCAATAAATGGCTTAAGCATGACATCTTCTCCAGTTTTCATATCAACTGGTGGTTTGATTTCAAGAAAATTCTTCAGGATCGCTTTGCCATATCCCGTAAGAATCGACTCGGGATGAAATTGAACCCCGAAGGTGGGATATTTTTTGTGCCGGAGAGCCATGATCTCTCCCTCGGCAGTGGAGGCGGTCACCTCCAATTCGACAGGTACCGGTTCATTAACAATGAGAGAGTGATAGCGCATCGCTTCGAAAGGCGAGGGGAGGCCTTTGAAGATGTCTTTGCCGTTATGGATTATCTGTGAAGTCTTCCCATGCATCAAGCGCGGAGCGCGCTCCACTTTACCGCCATAGATCGCTCCTAGGCATTGATGACCCAGACATACCCCCAGGATAGGTATCCTGCCCGTAAAGTAACGGAGGGTTTCACTCGAAATGCCGCCGTCATCCGGGTTACCCGGCCCAGGTGAGACCACCAGATAGGCCGGGTTGAGCGCAATCAACTCTTTGAGGGTAACCTGGTTGTTGCGATAGACGCGGATCTCCGCTCCCAATTCACCGAAATACTGAACGAGGTTGTAAGTGAAGGAGTCATAATTATCTATGAGGATGAGCATGGTTGATCCTTTCAGGTAGTGTCACTCTGAGCCTAGCAATGACCCGCCATCTTAAGTAAGAGAGGCTTCGTTACTCAGCTCTTCAACACGAGATTATCCATTCGTCTCCGCGGCTTCAATGGCGCTCAGCATAGCTTTGGCTTTATTGACGGTTTCGTTATATTCACTCTCGGGGTCTGAATCGGCCACGATGCCCGCTCCTGCCTGGACAGTGACATTATCCCCATGAGCGACGAGCGTACGGATGGCAATACAGGTATCCATCGCGCCGTCGAAGCCAAAGTAACCGACCATGCCGGAATAAATGTCGCGCGGCTCGCCTTCGAGTTCTGCGATGATCTCCATGGCACGCACCTTCGGCGCGCCAGAAACGGTGCCGGCCGGGAAAGAAGCACGCACAAGGTCGAAAGCCGACTTATCCGGACGCAGCGTTCCCTCCACGTGAGACACTATATGCATTACATGTGAATAGCGCTCCACGTTGAAAAACTCAGGGACACTGACCGATCCGTATTCACAGACCCGCCCGAGATCGTTCCGGCTTAAATCAACGAGCATCACATGTTCGGCGCGTTCTTTAGGATCCGCCAGCAGTTCTCCAGCAAGAGCAGCGTCGGCGATGGCATCGGCTCCGCGGGGGCGCGTCCCGGCGATCGGGCGGAGCGAGGCGTGTCTCCCCTCCAGGCGGACTAACATTTCCGGCGAAGCACCCACCAGATGAAGCGGTTCGCCGTCCACGACCCCGAAGTCAAAAAAGAACATATATGGCGAAGGGTTGATGCGGCGAACAGCGCGATAGATATCAAATGCATCCGCATTTGTTGGACGTGTGAAACGCTGCGAAGGGACAACCTGAAATATGTCACCAGCCGCGATATATTCCCTAGCTGCCCGCACCATTTGCTCGAATTCAGCCTGTGTTTTGTTGGAACGTATCTGTGCGGCAGAAACCGGTCGTGAGAGTATTGCGGGCAGAGGCTGATGGAGCCGGACTGCGATCTCGTCCAGTTTGGCCTGGGCGGCACCCTCATCCCCATCCATGACATTGGCGATCAAGAATAACGAACGGCGGGCGTGGTCGAAGGCAATGATCGTGTCTGCCAGCAGGAAAATACCTCCAGGCAGGGTGGCTGCTGGCATATGAGCCTTCAGGGTTGGTTCGAAATACCGTACGGTCTCATACCCAAGATAGCCGACCAGACCGCCGATAAAGCGCGGAAGGTCCTGTTGAGGGGAATATTGAAAACGCTTAAGCTCAGCCTCCAAAACGACGAGGGGATCATCAGAGAAGGGCAAGATTCGCTCCGTCGTGTTTTCGATCACCTGGATATAGTCGTTTCGCAGAAGGTAGCGTGCCCGTGGCGCGATGCCAATGAACGAGTAGCGGGCGATCCGTTCGCCGCCCTCGATAGATTCGAGCAGAAATGATTCACCCTGGCCCCGCAGCTTAAGATATACACTGACGGGAGTCTCAAGATCGGCGGGCAGTTCACGGAAGATGGTTTTAACCGCGGCTGATTCGAGTAACATATCGTTTTCCTCTATTATCAAGACTTTGACTAAAGCTCAGTGTTCATTTGTATGTATCCGTGTTGAAATCCGAATTAAAAATCGGTCAATAAAAAAATCCCCTCCGTCCATAGGGACGAGAGGGGACTCCCGTGGTGCCACCCAGGCTATAAAGCTGATCGGTTAATAAAAAAATCCCTGTTGTGATGCAACAGGGATTGGAAGCCAGCTTCACTCTTTCAGGTACGGTCTCTTATGAGACTTATACCCTTGCCCTATAACGGGAGCGTCCCGAATTGTGGTACTTGCGCCGGGTTTCGTTACGGTCATCAAACTACTCCACCTTTGCGCGTTCTCACTTTCAACTCGAAGGGCCATTCGGCTTCTGCGCTTCTGCCCGGCTTGCACCACGTACTGCCTGGCTCGCTGGAAATCGCTTTGAAGCGTACTCGTCCTCGTCAGCGTTTTAGGTATGATATTGGACGGTATTCTATGCGCGAGGGAGAAATAAGTCAAGAGGCTTTTACCGGGAGTTGCTGCTTTACAATCGCAGCCTCTTCAACATAGTCCAGCCAATGATCATACTGCGCCAATTTTCCGCGGATCGCATCATGGAAAACCTTCTGGATCGCGCGTGTTACCGGTCCGGTCTTGCCGTCCCCGATCACGCGTAAATCAACTTCACTCAAGCCGATACACTCAGCAGCCGTGCCGCACACAAAGACCTCGTCCGCAATGTAAAGTTGATCGCGGGAGATGGCTTGCTCAAAGACTTCATAACCCAAGTCGGTTGCGATGGTCAAGATCGATTGACGGGTGATGCCCTCCAATACTGGAGCCGTAGAGGGTGTCATGATCTTGCCGCCTCGTACCAGGAAGAGATTTTCACCCGTACATTCGGCTACATATCCCTGTGGGTCAAGCAAAATGGCTTCGTCAAACCCCAGTCGCATCGACTCGGTTTTCGCCAGAATGCTGTTCGCATAATTCCCTGAGATCTTGGCTTTGGTCATCATCACGTTCGGGTGATGGCGGGTAAACGACGAGATGTTTGCGCGTATGCCTTTGTCCAGCGCCTCTTCGCCTAAATAATTCGCCCATTCCCAAACGGCGATTGCCAGGCTGGGTTTACCAAAATCAACACTCAGATTCCAACCGCCGCCATCCAGGTATATCAGCGGGCGGATATAGCAATCCTTGAAGCCGTTGGCCTTCACGGTTTGCTTGATCGCTGCACTTACCTCGTTCACCGACCAAGGCAGTTCTTTGAAGCCGAGCACACGCGCCGAATCCAACAAGCGCTCGGCATGTTCTTTCAAACGGAAGACCGCCGGGCCTTTGGCTGTGTTGTAGGCGCGGATGCCCTCGAATACCGCTGCACCATAGTGCAGCGCGGGTGTCAGAAAATGCAGGGTTGCCTTTTCGAAAGGCACCATCTCGCCGTTCATCCAGATGTATTTCGATTCCATGCTCATGGTTCTCTCTCCTTTAAATTTGATGAGAGTACGACAGAACCATTCTGCTGTACTCTACCATGTTTATAAACATCCAATGATTTCATCCGTCATTTGCCGGGTGGACAACTTTCCGCCTAGGTCAGCTGTGCGTGCGCCCGAGGTAATTGTAGACTCAACTGCTTTTTCGATGGTGGCGGCCTCCCATTCGAGTTTGAGTGAATAACGCAGCAGCATGGCGACTGAGAGAATCGCGCCAATCGGATTCGCGACTCCCTGACCGGCGATATCCGGAGCTGATCCGTGAATCGGTTCATACAACCCGGCATCCCCGTTTCCTAAACTAGCCGAGGGCAGCATTCCCATGGAGCCCGCCAATACCGAGGCCTCGTCGGTGAGGATGTCACCAAACATGTTCTCGGTGACGATCACATCCAGCGCGGCTGGTGCGCTGATCAGTCTCATGGAAGCTGTATCCACCAGCATATGTTCAAGTTCCACTTGAGGGTTCTCCTTTCCAATCTTCGTTGCAATTTGCCGCCACAAGCGTGACGATTCCAATATGTTGGCTTTATCCACCGAAGTCACTTTATTCCTGCGATCTTTGGCCAGCTTGAAAGCCATTTCCATCACACGCCATACCTCGTAGTCGTAATATTCAAGCGTATCCACCGCGTGTTCATGACCATCCTTTATCTCCCGCAGTTTCGGTTGACCAAAATACAAGCCGCCCGTTAATTCACGCACCACCAGGATGTCGACATCTCGCAGCTTTTCTGGTTTGAGCGGAGATGAGTCGATCAAAGCTGGATGAACCTTGACAGGCCGCAGATTTGCATAAACGCCGAGTCCTTTGCGTAGCGCCAGCAGTCCTCGCTCTGGCCGTTCTTTGGCGGAGGGGTCATCCCATTTTGGACCGCCGACTGCGCCTAACAAAACCGCGTCAGCCGCTTTGCAATAACTCAGGGTATCGTCCGTAAGCGAGCATCCGAACTTATCTATTGAGCATCCGCCTATCAGGTGCTCGGTGAATGCAAAGGTGTGTCCGTTTTTACGGCCCACCATCTCTAACACACGCACAGCTTCGGTCACAACTTCAGGACCGATACCGTCGCCGGGGAGGAGGGTGATATTGAAGCTCATCAATGCGCCACCAAAAGCCCGTATTCGACCGAATCGGCCAACGCGCACCAGGAGGCTTCGATGATGTTGGCGCTCGCGCCTACGGTGCTCCATCGTTTCGTCCCATTTTGTGTATCAATCAGTACACGTGTGACGGCTTTCGTCCCGTTTTCACCATCCAGGATCCTGACTTTATAATCGGAGAGATGAAAGGAAGCCATTTGCGGATATTTAGGAAGAAGAGCTTTCCGGAGGGCGGCGTCTAGGGCATTGACAGGGCCGTTACCCTCGGCTGCGGTATGCACCACCTCTCCTTCCACATTGACCTTGACCGTCGCTTCGGCAAATATACCGCGTCCTTGGCGGTGCTCGACATTGACGAAGAAGTCAAGCAGTTCGAAGGGAGGCTTGTAATCGGCCTCCTGTCGTTTTAACATCATCGCAACAGAAGCTTCGGCGGCTTCGAACGAGAACCCCTTGGCTTCGAGCGTTTTGACGCCATTGAGCACCTCGACCACGTTCTCGTTGCTGCCGGCTTCCACGCCGTGCTCTTCCGCGGTGCTGAGGATGTTGCCGCGGCCCGATAAATCCGAGACGACCACCCGCATCCTGTTCCCGACCAGGGTCGGGTCAAGGTGCTGGTACGACCTCTCACTCCGGCGCATCGCCGCCACGTGCACACCGCCTTTGTGTGCAAAAGCAGATTTACCGACAAACGGCAGGTGTTCATCGGGTGTGAGGTTGGCAACTTCAGCAACGAAGTGGGAGAGGTCGCTGAGCTGGAGGATTTTTCCTTCAGGCAAACAGGTATAGCCCATCTTGAGTTCAAGGTTCGCTATTACGGAAATCAGGTTGACATTCCCGCAGCGTTCACCGACACCATTAATGGTTCCCTGCACCTGGATCGCGCCTTCCCGCACCGCAATCAACGAATTAACGACGGCGCACTCCGAGTCGTTGTGAGTGTGGATTCCGAATGGATGCGCCAAAGACGGCTTTACCTCACGGATGATTTTCTCCAATTCCCAAGGCAAGGTCCCGCCATTAGTGTCGCATAAGACCACCGTCTCCGCGCCGCCGCGCAGGGCAGCTTTCAAGGTTTCGAGGGCATAGGCGTGGTCCGCTTTGTAGCCGTCGAAGAAGTGTTCGGCGTCATAGATGACCCGCCTGCCTTTGGCTTTAAGATAGGCAACCGACTGTTCGATGATGCGCAGGTTATCGTCTAGGGTCGTGAGCAATACGTCGGTAACGTGCAGCGTCCATGTCTTGCCAAAAAGGGTGCAAACGGGGGTATGAGAATCAAGTAAGGCTTTGATGTTGGCATCGTCTTCGGGCCCGCCTTTGACGCGACAGGTGGAACCGAACGCTGCGATGAGTGCCTGCTTCCATTCGAGGTCGCGGGCGCGTTCGAAGAATTCAACGTCCTTCGGGTTCGAACCGGGCCAGCCGCCTTCGATAAACGCAACTCCAAGATCGTCAAGCCTCTGAGCGATCCGGACTTTGTCATTGGCCGAGAGCGTGAAGCCTTCAGACTGGGTACCGTCTCGTAATGTAGTATCGTAAATCTGAATCACTGACATAATGATTACTTCGCCTCGTAGGCAGCGATCTCCTTCTCAAAGCCCAGGATGTAACCCAGCTCGTCAACGCCGTTCAGCAGGCAGGTCTTATTAAACGGATCGATCGGGAAGGTGACTGAACCCCCATCGAAGGAAAGCGTTTGCGTTTCGAGATCGACAGTGAATTGAGCAACAGGCACTTCTTCTACAAGATCGAACAACAATTTGTGAGTCCCTTCGTCCACAATAATAGGAAGCAATCCATTCTTAAGAGCGTTATTTCGGAAAATATCTGCAAAAGATGTACTAATAACAGCGCGGAATCCACAGCCTGTAAGCGCCCAGGGAGCATGTTCGCGACTCGAACCACAACCGAAGTTGGCACCGGCCAGCAGGATCTGTGCGCCTTTCGACCCCGGTTTATTCAAAATGAACTCCGCATTCGGCGTGCCGTCGGGGTTATAGCGCCAGTCTGCAAAGAGATTGTCTCCCATCCCGTTTTTGTCTATGGCTTTCAAAAAACGCGCAGGGATGATTTGATCCGTGTCAACGTCATTGACAGGGAGCGGGACGACACGGGAAGTGAGAGTGGAGAAGTGAGCCATAATAATTTTCAATATTTGATAAACGATCTTAATTCGGGCGGCGGCCGCCAAAGACAGCCAGTTCATAAATGCGGAAGTAACAATCCACTTCCTCATAGCCAATTCCGCGCAACCAATCGCATTGCACATCCACAGACAGAAGCTTGTTCGCATCTTTATCAGGACGCTTCAGATAAACGTCAGCCATCTCTTCTCTTGTCCGTGTACCGCCGTGGCGTTGTTCAATCGCATAATATCCAGCAATGACGTGATTATTGAACAAGTTAATGACCAATTGCGAGGCGGCCGCGATATGTTCAATATTGATGAACCAGCCGCCTGGTTTCAGCAAAGAAAAAACCTCTTGATAAATTGAATGTTTGCGAACGTCTGGCTGATGATGGATGGAATAACCCGAAACGATCGCATCGAACAGACCTTCGGGTTGTACCGCATCGACCCAGGCGGGATCGCCATAATCGAGATTCAAGAACACGAGCCGATCCAGGTAATTCTTGAGCTGCTCACGCGCCTGTCCAAGCATCGGTTCAGAGAAATCCAGCAATACACCGCGGCTGGATGGATACGTGCCTAGAATTGCCGCACCGAGAATTCCATCGCCGCAACCCAGGTCCATAAAATTCTCGACGGGACGCGTGTGTGACTGCAATATGGACATCATGACGCCAACCTGTTCCATTACCATGGGGATGGCGGTGCGATAGGATAAATACCGATCTACAATGGCAGGTAATTTCCAGACGTCGTCTGTGACCATAATCAACCCAAAACCGTGCGTGGGTCCGAGACCACGCCAGACAACGCCGTAGCAGCAGCCGTCAACGGAGAGGCGAGGAATGTGCGCCCGCCTTTGCCCTGCCGACCTTCAAAATTACGGTTGCTGGTGGAAACGGCATACTGACCAGGCTCGAGCTGATCGCCGTTCATGGCTATACACATCGAGCAGCCCGCTTCACGCCAGTCAGCGCCGGCCTCCTTGAAGATCTTATCCAGACCTTCCGCTTCGGCTTGTTTCTTCACATCCTGAGATCCGGGCACAACCATCACTCGTGTATTTTTCGCGACTTTGCGGCCTTTGAGCATGGATGCCGCCAAACGCAAATCCGAAATGCGTGAGTTCGTACACGATCCGATGAAGACCACGTCCACTTTTTGACCGAGCAGTGGCTGACCAGGTTTGAGTCCCATATAAACCAAGGCTTTTTCAAGCGCAGCTTTCTGCGAGGCATCACTGATAGACTCGGGTGTTGGGATGCGTTGTGTGATTTTCATGGCCATGCCGGGATTCGTCCCATACGTGATCATCGGCTCGAGCGCAGCGGCGTCCAGCACGACGGATTTATCATACGCCGCGCCTTCATCCGTGGGCAGGGATTTCCAGCGCACTACAGCTTTGTCCCAATCGACACCTTTGGGGACATACTCACGTCCATACAGATATTCAAAGGTGGTATCGTCGGGCGCGACCATGCCGGCGCGCGCTCCGCCTTCAATGGACATATTGCAGATGGTCATCCGTTGTTCCATGGTTAGGCCGCGGATGGCGGGGCCGGTGTACTCAAAGACGTGGCCCGTCCCACCGCCGATACCGATCTTCGCGATCAGCGCCAGGATAATATCCTTCGCGGAAACACCTTTCTGCATGGTATTAACCACGCGGACTTCGTAAGTATTCGGTTTCTTTTGAAGCAAGCACTGGGTGGCGAGAACGTGTTCCACTTCGCTTGTACCGATGCCAAAGGCCAGCGCGCCGAATGCCCCGTGGGTGGCCGTGTGACTGTCGCCGCATACAATCGTGTAGCCCGGCTGAGTTAATCCGAGCTCTGGGCCGATCACGTGGACGATGCCGCGGTTCGGGCTCTTCATACCGTACAAGCGGATGCCAAACTCAGACGCGTTGGTCTCCATTTGTTTGATCTGCGCGGCAGCCTGAACGTCTGCGATTGGAAGCGACGGATCATGAGTCGGGATGGAATGGTCCATCGTAGCCACGGTCTTCTCAGGCCGGCGGACTTTGAGCCCGCGCTGTCGCAGTCCTGTGAATGCCTGAGGTGAGGTCACCTCATGGACGAGATGCAGGTCTATATA
>JBGQIO010000139.1:0-9818 GCA_041498515.1 Anaerolineae bacterium | reverse complement strand
GGGAACAGCACGACTGCGGTGCCGATGCCGGCGAGGGCCACGATGATTTCCAAGATACCGCCGATGATGGCGGAAGTGTCCGGACCGGCGCCGAGGATGTAGTTCGTACTCTTTACCGGGCCGTAGATAGCGAGGGTCGGTATCGAGACAAAGGTGAGCAGGTAGAGCACGCCCGCCGCTAACGCGATTTTCCTCAATGAGGCCACACTTGGGGCAGCCTGCCGATCGGTGTTCGCAAGTTTGACTTCTTTACTGATGCTCATTTGTTTTTCTCCTCTTTGACTATTCCTTGAACTTATAAGATTCTTGAAATAGAACTTGCATGAAGCTGTGGTCGCCGAACTTTTTCCTGGGTCCTGAAATTGGCTTAATATTTATCATAGGCAGATCTCCTTTCCAAGTAGCCTGCCTCCATATCTGCTATTAGTTTTATTGACTTGCGGAGCCCGCAACCGCGCGACTCTTGAACAAACTAGCGGCAATGTCATTGCGGTCTGGGTTGCCAATTGCTATTGGCTGCACATTGATAACTACTTTTCCCTGGGCGTGTCCTGCTTCAAGATACCGGATCGCTTCAGGAACATCGCTTAAAGGGTAACGTTTATCTATAACAGGAACTACTTTGCCGGCTTCGAGAAGCTCTTTCATGAAGGCCAAATCCTTTTGGTTTGGCTTCGCCAGCAGATTGCCCATTTTCTGACTCCCGGTCATGGATATCCATGCTCCTTGGAACATGGCTTCCGACAATTGAACCGTGGAACCTCCGGTCATGACGTAAGTTCCCTTGGGACTTAATGCACGCCTGTAATCTGAAATCGGATGATATCCATTAGCAGCAATGACTAGGTCATAATGCTGTCCATTTTGAGTGAAATCTACCTGAGTGTAATCAACGACATGGTCCGCACCGATCGAGCGCACCACGTCCAAATTCCGAGTACTGCATATGCCAGTGACCTCAGCCCCGAATGATTTGGCGATCTGCACCGCAAACGTACCCACACCGCCAGACGCACCGTTGATCAAAACCTTTTGCCCCGGCTGGATATTTCCTTTTTCCCGCAGACCCTGCAAGGCGGTGACTGCCGCCATGGGCACGGCTGCTGCTTCCTCGAACGATATATTGGCCGGTTTCAATACCAATGCATTTTCACGGGCACATACATACTCGGCAAAACCGCCCCAACTACACGCCGATATGTCCCCGAATACCTCATCACCTGGCTTAAACTGCTTTACGGTTTTGCCAACCGCCTCAACCTGCCCAGCTATGTCAGCGCCGAGTATATTGAATTTTGGTTTTAAAAGCCCAGAGTATAGGCGGGTCAAGAACGGGTCAGCCCTCAGGAGATGGAGGTCACCCGAATTTACAGATGCCGCATGAACTTTGATCAAGACTTCATCGTCTTTGGGTGTAGGTTTTTCTACATCTTTTAATTCAAGATTATCCGGTGATCCGTATTTTGTGTATACAATCGCTTTCATTTGATTATCCTTCCTTACTTGGTTGATTATGTGTAGCAATCAGAAGTTATTTGTAAATTTCTATTACCTGCGGCGGCCTGTGTTGGCCCTGCCCAGGCCGCCTTGTGTAATACTTTGTCTTTTGCGCTATTCTCGAATTTGCTGGATCCTGCTATGGTATTAGTGGTTCTGCCAGGCTGCTGGTTTTCGTAGCCTGGGGAGCGGATGGAGAATAACTGAATCCTTTAACGATCAACCAAACACATATGAACAGCTCCCATAGACCGCCCGGAATCGTTTGTATTAGATGCAGATCAAATCCCAAGACTTCCAATACAGACCCGAACAGCAGGACTGCGTACCCAGCGAGGCCCCAGACGGCTACCCAGCGCGGAACCAACTTTGTCCTGTAGAACATGTAGCAAAGCAGGAAACCAGCTAGAACAACAGCGATCTGGCTGATCTGATAGGCATACTGGCTCGCCTGTATAGACACAGTGCTCAGAGCTTGAAGGTAGGAAGTGTCGAGGGCTACTGCTTTCAGGTACTCACTACCTAGCGGGATTTGGATGAGGAGAAAAATAACCCAAACGACAAAAAAGACAGCGTCGACAATCTTCGAACCCAAGTAGCCGAGGGCTATGCGCTCATCGTGTTGTTTCAGGACCGGGAACATCAAGACCCCGAGAGCGACCTCGGCAGCGGAGCAAATCAACATAAGTATTCCGCCGATTGCCACCTGCATGCTATTCGCGGAAACCGTGGCAAGGTGGTTCGGCACTCCAAGAATGGATAGGATGAGATTGTTCCCCACAACGGCTAGAACGAACCCCGCGAGCCACACCACCCCCACGACTATTGCGGTTGTTCTGTATGTATTTATTTTATCTTTGGTAGTCATTGTATTTTCTCCTTCTTAACTATTTCATTTATATTGAGGCTATTCACGAATTTGCTGGTTTCGGCTACGGCAAAAGTGGTTCTGCCGCGCTGCTGATTCTTGTAGTCTGGGAAACGAACGCAGAAGAACTGAATCCTTTAACGATCAGCCACACTCCTACGAACACCTCCCACAGGCCGCCCGGGATCGAGGAAACATCACCCAGACCGGAACCCAGAATACTCGACAACATCCCGCAAAAAATGATGGCGTATCCAGCGAGGCCCCAAACGGCGATCCAACGAGGAATTAACTTAGTCCTGTAAAACATGATGTTAAGCAATAAACCGGCTACCCCTAGAGTGGTCATGCCGATCTGGTAGGCATACTGGCTCGCCTGTACGGAAACAGTGCTCAGGGATTGAAGAAAGGCAGAGTTGGAGGCCGTTGCCTTCAAATACTCGCTGCTCAGGGGTATTTGGATCAGAAGGAAGAGAACCATGACGGCAATGAAGATGGCGTCGATGATCCTGGCAGCGAGGTAGCCGATGGCCATGCGCTCACTGTGTTGCTTCAGGACCGGGAACATCAGGACTCCGTGAGCCGTGTCGCCTGCGACGGTCATCAACCAGAGCACCGCGCCGATTGCCAGCATCATGCTGTTCGCGAAAACCGTGGAAAGGTGATTCGGCGCACCAAGAATGGATTGGATGAGGATGTTCCCTCCAATGCCTACAACAAACCCCGCCAGGTACACTATCCCCACGACTGTTGCGGTCGTTCTGAATGTATTTACTTTTTCTTTGGTAGTCATCGTATTTTCTCCTTTGGGTTATATCTAGAATAAATAAATCTTATGAATAACGCTTATCTGCTTCCTATATCAATTTCCTTTTTGACCTCGGCGTTATCTCCCTGGTAGGGTTTCACACGATTGACCGAAAGCAATTGCATGCCTAAATCACGCACTTTTTTGAGCAATCCATGCAATGCGGCCTGATCGATCATCGGACTGATTAAAAGTGTATTGCCGTCCTCCTCCAGAGTGATGGTCACTTCTCCAAACCAGTCTGTCCATTGATGACCCAGATGGCCTTCGATCCTGATCTGATAGACCATGGATTGACTTGGATCAGTTTTGGGGTCGCGTATGTTCGTTATTATCGTGCACCTCCTGTGGACGGCTTTTGCAGTCCGTGCCACTGACTCCATGTAGAGTTAGTTTATCTACAAGGTGATATAAGGTATAGACACTTAAGTGTTGTTTGGGGGTGTTGTTGTTGGGGTACTGGGAGGGAAGAAATTCTAAAGCGGTGGCTTTAGAGACTGCTGGCTAAAGCCCCCTTTAGGGTGTATGCAGTTCTTGGTATCAGTTTTACGGGCAAACTGACGATTCGGCTACAACAGACCTAACTCGCGGGCACGTGCTACCGCTTCGGTGCGGCTTTGGACCCGTAGTTTGCTAAAAATAATTCGATTATGCCCCTTAACGGTATCCAAGGCGAGGAAAAGCCGCTTGCTAATCTCACGATTCGAGAATCCTTGGGCAATGAGTTGTAATACTTCCAACTCGCGTTGGCTCAGAGGCTCGATCATTGTAGATTTTGGATTGCTGATTTTTGATTGCGGCATAGCCGCTGGTGGCGCAAAAGCAGCTATGAGTCTGTCTACGTAACCGATCATTTTAGGGTCTTGCGCGCGCGATTGCTTTCCAATCCACAATCTAAAATCCATAATCAACGATCGCATTGGCTCACCTTCATATACAAAGGTTCGGACGTAACCCTCGGGCTCTGTCAGGGTCAGGACGCGTTCCAGCGACGCGAAAGCCCGGGGTGTATCTCCCTGCGCCCGGTAAGCGAGGGTCTGCACCACCAGTATTTCGAGCATACTGCCCATTCTTTTTTGATCTTCAGCTGCCTTCAAAAGACGTCCCAATAAGCTCAATGCCTCGAGAATAAAGCGTTCTGCCCGATCGCTCTGATACTCGGCGAGCAATACGCGGGTCAGGGTGATATGCTCGAACTCGTGCAAGTAACTAAGTTCATCCTCAATCGAAAGTCCTTTCTCGCGTGCCCAGTCCTCCGCTGTGGCCAATCGTCCTTGCTTGAGGTAGATTCTCGCCTTTAAGGCATCCATGGGGCGCGTATAAGGAATCAGAGACCTGACATAAAAGCGTTTGGCTTCATCCAGCAACCCAAGAGCGGCGTCCAAGTCTCCGTCAAACTCTTTCAGTCGAGCCTGGGCAAGACACCTGCGATAGGGCCAGTCCATCATGGTGGACTGGTCACCTGACGCAAGGCTTTTTTGGAGGTACTGTGCGAAAGCTTCATCATCTACCATCTCATGGTACAGCATCGCCAACCCCAAATGATGATGGGCTATGATCCGCTGCGCCTCCTTTTCATGCGCTGAAGCAAGCTGCAAGGCTTGCTGATAGGTTTTTAATGCTTCTCGGAGATGTCCCTGCGCCGTGAGGATATCCGCCTTCCCGGAAGAACCGGCAATGGCGAAAATGAAATTGCCATCTTTTTGTGAAATATCGATCCAGTCGCTCATTGATCTGCAGGCTGTATCCAAATCACCATTTGCCCAGTATGTGCCCCCCAGAATTGCAGTGGCTTGGGCGCGCAAGAAATGGTTTTCTTCGGTAGTGAGTTTGAACACCAGTTCCGCATATTTCACCGTGGAAAGGAAATCACGTTGATTCTGAGCATTGTAAGCGCGGGCAAACGCGATCCTGGCTGGCAGTATACGATATTGCTCTTGATCCACGATAACCATCCCATCGGATGGACCTTCCAGACACCGTTCAGCATCCCGCAGGCGAGACTCGCTGGCATCCACTTCACTGGCATCCATAAACCCCCAGGCAATCTGTGTGCATAGCACAGGACGAGTGCGGATGAGCTCCTCCGGCAATTGCTTCACCCAACCAAGCCAGGCAGCAGATTGAAAACTTTCATTCATTCCCTGCCAAGATGTTTCAGCCAACCCCGCCGCCCGACTGAAATCCCTGGCAGCAATCGCATGGCGAAACGCTCCAGCCTCATCACCGTTGTGCTCGTACCACTCGCTCGCGCGACGATGCAATGTAGGTACTTGATCGGGCTGCTCTTCCATCAGGCGCGCATGGAGAACGTCTGCAAAGAGGTGGTGGTAGCGAAACCAGTGGCGCTTTTCATCCAGCGGGGAGACAAACAGGTTGCCTCTCTCCAGGGCCTCCAGCAGCACATTGCTTGCCTGCTGGTCGGTGACGGCATCGCACAGCGGTCCACTCAACCAGTCGAGGATGGAGGTTTGGAGTAAGAAGGTCCGGACACCTTCGGACTGGCGCTGCAGGACTTCTTCGACCAGATAGTCCACGATGTACCGGTTGTCTCCAGCGAAAGCCCTTATAAACCCTGGAACATCCTCTCGCCCCCGCATCGAGAGTGCGGCCAGCTGGAGCCCCGCAATCCACCCTTCGGTGCGGTTTTCCAGTGCGGCGATGTCTTCCGCCGAGAGGTTCAGGCCCATCAGCGGGTTGAGAAATTCAGCAGCTTCGGAGGGGGTAAAACGCAAGTCGAAGGCGCGTAACTCGGTCAATTGGCCGCGGGCACGTAACCGTGCCAGGGGTAGATTTGGATCCTCACGGGTGGTGATGACCAGGTGCATCTGGGGCGGCAGGTGCTCGAGCAAAAAGGTGAGGGCATTGTCAACCGGTTTGGAATCCAAAATATGGTAGTCGTCAAGTACGAGGATGAAATTGTCCGGGATAGTGGTGATTTCATTGAGCAGGGTTGTCAAAATCGATTCGGTTGGCGGTGGCAGAGGGGAATGGAGCACACGCAACACCCCTGCTCCAATGTTCGGCACAATCGTCTGCAAAGCAGCGACGAGGTAAGTCAGAAAGCGTATAGGGTCGCTATCCCCTTCGTCCAACGACAGCCAGGCGACCGGCCTCTCGCAACCGGCGACCCATTCGCTGACCAGCGTGGTTTTACCATAACCGACCGGGGCAGAGATGAGGGTCATTTTGCGACCCGAAGGGAGGCCCTCGTTCAGCCGCTCGATCAGGCGGGGGCGCAGGACAATTTTCGGCCGAGGCGGGGGGATAAAAAGTTTAGTGGCGAGAATTGGCCCAGACATGGATCAATTATAAAATACACACCGCTAAATTCAAGAAATTGTCTACTAAAGAATAAAATGGATCTGTCGGCGTCGTTACTCAGCCAATAACAGAAGACAGCCCTGGTCGTGTGTTGGACCATAAAGGTGAGGTTATTCCGGGTATCGAGGCTTCGATTGGAGACGTCCTATCCACCGACAGAAGGAGCCAAGAATTCGTTCAGCCTGCCTGCCACCGAGTAAGTTAGGACCAGGTTCGGGAGTTATGTGATCGAGATTTGGTAAAACCAACCTTGCCACGACCACATATTGTGTTGCCTTGCGATTACCTCGCCAAAGCCAGATTCGGGCAAGCCATATCAACCAGGCATCTTCTGAACTCAAAAGCAAATACATTTTCCACACGATATGGAGAGACGATCAAGATCAACCTTTCACTCTTTTTCATGGGGAAGTCCGAGCGCTTCAGGTTTAGCCGCACCCCATCTGGAACTAAACCATTTTGTTGACATGAGCACCAAAACTCCAATGGTCATAGCAAAGGGAACAGTCCTCCAGATATACCTGGACAAAATATCGGGGAGCACTAATTGTGGGTTAAGCGAGAGTTGCCACAGGGTACCAAAAAGTACAGAACCACCAAGCAGAATAAAGGGATTCCACAGGGAGAAAAAGACCAGAGCAAGCGCGATAAAACCCCAGCCCAAAAGGAAATTAATGCTCCAGACCGGATTGTAATCCAGAGAGTAGATCGCCCCGGCAAGGCCCATGAGCATCCCACTGGTTATGACACTGAGATAGCGAATGCCGGTGACGTTTATCCCTGAAACTTCCGCCACCGATGGATTCTCTCCCACCGATCTTATCTTCAGCCCTAAAGTCGTCTTGGAAAACACCCACCAAGTAATGATAATCAGCGCAACTCCGACAAAGAAGAATGGAGAAAGACCCCCGATCTCGGGAATCCTTGCCATGCCCAGGGGCTCCGTGTAGGGGTAACCGATATACGCGGTGAGGCCGAATCCGAGGATCCAAATACCCATCCCATTCACGACCTGGTTGCCTCCCAGCGTTATGGAAAAGAATCCATGGAGCAGGGCGATCAGAGCTCCAATGGCAATTGCCGCCAGGAAGCCGAGCAAATAGCTCCCGGTGGTTTTTGCAACGATGAAACCGAGGGTGGCACCGAAAAGCATCACGCCTTCGATACCAACGTTCAGGATCCCGGAGCGCTGTTCGATCAGTTCGCCCAGAGCGGCAATCGTAAAAATCGTCGAGGCGTTGAGGCTTCTGGCAAAGAACTCTAACATTTTATTTCTCCTCTTCTGATTTCTTCCATACGATCTTAAAACGATAAAAGAATTGAAAAGCGACCAGGGTAATCATCAGGATTCCCAGCAGAGCATAATCGATGCCAAAGCCTAATTTGAGTTCTCCCTGGACATACCTGCCGCCATTGGTCAATCCGCCAAAGAGCAATGCGATTGGAATCGCCGCTAAAGGGTTTTCCAAAGAAATGAGCCCACAGATTATTCCATAGAAAGATAGATCGCCGAAATCTCCATAATTCTGGGTAATTTTATAGACGCCGGGGACCGCAACAAATAAATGATATCCGGCTACACCAGCTATGAGTCCCCCCATGATGAATACCAAGAGGGGTATTTTAAATGAACTTATCCCGGCATATCTTGCCGCGGATGGACTGAGACCATACGCCTTGATTTGATAACCGGTTTTAGTCCTGGCAAACATAAAGTATAGAAACCCCGCCAATCCAAGGGCGATCAGGATTGTGAATGGCCCCCCCAGGATCTGAGGCGCATAAAGAGATTGGGGAAGCTTAAAGCCCTCACCTTCCCCACCCGCACCCATGAAGAGACCCCCATCTTTGATCATAAAAGCAACCAACCAGAATGCTATCGAGTTCAGCATCATGGTCACAACGATCTCATTAGTATTGAACCTGCCTTTCAAAAATCCCGGAATGGCTCCAACCAGCGCGCCACCCAAAGCCGACCCTACTATCATTAGAGGGATGATAATTCCCGGCGAAAGATCCAAATTTTGAGGTCCCATCGCACCGAAGGCAAACGCGACTGCAAATGCGCCCAGCGCGCCGGCATATAGTTGTCCTGCCATCCCAATGTTCCAAAGTCCAGCTCTGATCGGCACGATAAATGCACATGTACACAGCAATATGAAAACTGATCTGTTAATTGTCAATGGCAGACCGAACTTGTTCGCAAAAGCATAGGAAAAGATCTTTGTATACCCGATCAGCGGATTGACCCCAGCCTTTAGAAAAATCAAACTGACCAGCGCCAGTGCAATACCTATTGCCAGGGTCGAAATCGTCGCCGCCTCCCATCCGGTTACCTTCAGTTTTTTTTCGAGTTTCACTTGATAGTTACCAAGTTTCATGTCTCTGCCACCTTACGTTTCAAACCCACCATCATGGCCCCAATATCCTCTCTCCGGGCTTGCTCGATAGGGATAATATCCATAAACTCACCTTCATACATCGTGGCCACTCGATCGCTTAACGAAAGAACCTCGTCGAGGTCTTCAGAGATGAGAAGAATTCCAGCCCTTTCCTTCTTCGCCTCCAGGAGCTTGTTTTGGACAAACTCCGTTGCCCCTACATCAAGTCCCTGAGTGGGCAAATTGGCGATTATGAGTCGCGGTTTGCGTGAAAAAACGCGTGCCAGGATGACTTTCTGGAGATTTCCTCCGGATAGGCTTTTCGCGAGCGTATCCGGGTCCGGCACTGCCACTTGATACTCGGAGACGATTTTTTCCGTGAGTTTCCGTATTTTCTTTAAATCCAGGATCCCCCACCTGGAAAATCCATCATCAAAGTAATAATTCATCATGACATTCTCTGCAATGGAATAATCGCCAATCGAACCCACATCCCTTCGTTCCGAGGGGATATATCCCATGCCTTTTTGCCATTTGTCCAAACTGGAAGAACGCGTAATATCAACTCCATCGAGAAGAACCTTTCCTCCCGTCAAATCCCTAAGCCCGGCAAGAACCTCCGCCAAAACTTGTTGTCCATTGCCGGAAACCCCGGCAATACCAAGAATTTCACCTTCATGCACAGAAAAGGAAATATCTTTCAAAGCGGGCAATTCTTTGTCATTAAGAGCGGAAAGTTTCTCCACTTCAAGGATCGGTTTACCCTTCTTCACCTGCACCTGCTCCAGCCTGAAAATGACTTCTCTCCCTACCATCTCCTTCGCCAAGCTACTCTCCGTTGCAGCGGTTGTCTCCAAGCGAGCTGTAACTTTCCCACGCCTAAGAACCGTCACCCGGTTGCTAACCGTTAACACGACGGGGAGTTTATGTGTAATGAACG
>JBGQIO010000138.1:0-9841 GCA_041498515.1 Anaerolineae bacterium | reverse complement strand
CTGGAAATTTACTCGGCTCGCATAGCGACCAGTAATTCGTTCATGGCTCTCGAAGAACTTATAAAGAGTGAAGTCCTACCCAGTCTTCTGGTGAAGCAATTTGTTTTTATGCAGATGAGCAGGCCGCCCAGGCTGGTTTTTGCAACCGGGGTGGGACAGACCCAGATCCCCGATGGAGGATCCCTTCAGCAGGTAATTTCCCAATCTGGCAGATATCGTCCGATGGATCAAGTTGATCAATCCGAACCCTTCGCATGGATCCGGCTGGCTTTGCCGCTTAAGGTAGGTGATGAATTAATTGGCCTGTGGTTGCTGGGTCGTCGTGATCCGGATGATTATTATTCCCAAGCCGACATCTCCCTGATCGAATCCCTGGCCAACCAAACAGCCATCGGACTCAGCAACCTCCTTCAAACAGAACGCCTGCAGACGGTCTATCAAGCGGATATCAACCGCCATGAACAGGAACGCCTGAGCCTGGCTCGTGACTTGCACGACAGCATCCTTAACCAGCTGGCCTCGCTGCTGATGAACCTGGAGGGAGTCAGTCTGACCCCGAACTTTCTCAAGGCGTATGAAAGTCTGACACACGGCGTGAGGGAGACCGTGAGCAATCTGCGCCCGCCTTTGCTTGATTACGGTCTCGGTCCGGCTTTTGATGAATTGGCTGAAAACCTTATGGAGCGCAGTAATGATAAAGTGGTTGTAAAGGTCGATCTGCAATCGAATGGGAATCGTTATGAGTCATTGACCGAGCTTTACCTTTTCCGCATTATCCAGGAAGCCTGTGAGAATGCACTGCACCACGGACAGGCGGGCACCATATCAATCTCTGGCAGGCTGGACCCACAGCAGATTGATCTTTTGATAGAGGACAATGGCCTGGGCTTTGAAGCAGAAAAGGGCCTGGAATTAAATAATCTGATCGCTAATGAGCATTTCGGTCTGGTCGGTATGGTGGAACGGGCTAAACTGATCAATGCCGAAATCCATTTGGACTCAGCTCCTTATGCAGGCACGCGGATTCGAATTATTTGTAAACCAGCCAGGGTTTAAGAGGTGCGTTCAAAACTGGTCATTTGTGTGAATTTGCAGTGTTTAATCCTGATTATCCTTAATTCTCCCTGATATCGATAGATAGAAGCAAACCCATAATTTAAAAAGTTCATATCGCACATAAGAGGCGGCGTATTTATATAAAGGTCCTGCCAAAAGGACAGACGCAGTCGCGCTTGGATGACTTACCAACACGGTGTTGGTCTAAAACGGATGCTGCACTGGTCGTGACAGGGTAATAAAAAGATACAAAACTTTTACATCGGGTTAACGTCCCTCTCACCCTTTCTTAACCGTGGCTCGCTATCATCACAGTCGTGGTAATAGGAGGCTTCATGTTTAACAAAGGTTGTGGGTTAAAGCTGGCCATGGTCGTGATCTTGTTGGAAGCTTGTGCTTTGACGTCACCTAAATCAAGCACCTCATCCTCTCAACAGGTCAACAGTCCACCGCAGGTACAGAATTCAGTATCGCCAACGCCTGCTGACTCCACCGTTCCTGCCGCTCTCATATCGGCTCGTAAGAAGATCAAGCATATCGTCATTATTATGCAGGAAAACCGGTCCTTCGACTCTTACTTTGGGACCTACCCTGGCGCAGATGGGTTACCAACCTCCAACGGCAGGTTCACCGTCTGCGTGAGCGATCCGGCGACCGGGGTCTGCGTTTATCCATTCCATGATCCTGCTGATAGAAATCTGGGGGGTCCCCATGGTGCCAATGCCGCAGCAGCAGATATCGACGGCGGTAAGATGGACGGCTTTATCGCTCAGGCCGAGATCGGGAAAGCCGGGTGTGTCATAATTAATTCACCCAACTGCGGGAATGGCACGGAGATCATGGGCTATCACGATGCCCGCGAGATTCCGAATTATTGGACCCTGGCAAATAACTTTGTCCTGCAGGATCACTTATTCGAACCGAATGCATCCTGGAGCCTGCCCCAGCACCTATTTATGGTCTCAGAATGGTCCGCCAAATGCAGCAAAGCCGGCGACCCGATGAGCTGTATCAACGCATTGGACAGACCGGCCAACCCACCCGACTTCACTCCGAAACTGAATCTTCCGGACCCGGATTATGCATGGACCGATCTCACCTACCTGCTCTTCAAGAATCAAGTGAGTTGGAAATATTACGTACAGACTGGCACACAGCCCGATTGTGCCAATGATGCGGAGGATTGCCCTCCGGTGCATCAGAATGCCAGGACGCCTGGAATCTGGAATCCTTTGCCCTACTTTGATACCGTCAAGCAGGATGGCCAGCTTCAAAATATAACCGACGTCACTAATTTCTATATTGACGCCAGACAAGGAACTTTACCCGCAGTCAGTTGGATCACCCCCAGCGGTGCCAATAGCGAACATCCACCGGCTCTCTTAAGCGATGGACAGGCCTGGACGGCGAGTTTGATCAACGCCGTGGAGCAGGGCCCCGATTGGTCCAGCACGGTCATCTTCCTCTCCTGGGATGACTGGGGAGGTTTCTACGATCACGTCGTTCCTCCCACAGTGGACCAAAACGGTTACGGGCTGCGCGTTCCGGGCCTCGTGATCAGCCCATATGCAAAACAGGGCCTCATTGACCATCAGGTTTTAAGCCACGATGCCTACGTCAAGTTGATCGAAGACCTATTCCTGGGAGGCCAACGGATTGACCCGCAGACCGATGGTCGCCCCGATCCCCGTCCGGATGTGCGCGAAAATGCTTCCCAGCTAGGTGACCTGCTCAAGGATTTTGACTTCTCGCAGAAGCCGCTACCGCCACTGATCCTTCCTATCCATCCGAAACCGGGCCCGGCCTCGCAGCCGTGATAAAGTGAAGTCGCATTCAAGGATGTTAAGGTTGGTTAAATTCCAGCCCGCGTACGAGGCTATCGAAACGGGCGAAATCATCTTGCAGTTCGGCAGGATACTCGCCCGCGTTGAATTTACTGACCTGCGTATCGACCGCTGTCCCGAATTCGTACGCTCCAAGATTGAGAGCGACACAACTGTGGTGGTCTGCAAATGGGTGAATGAAAGTTAAAATAGGCTCTTTAATTCACTTGTTTTAGTGCGAAAACTGGATTACTAAAATGAATCCACCAACAGTAAGATACGCTCGCTTCGAAAATCAAAGAAAGGCAGGTTTTCACTGAAATAGTTCTAATGAGGGACCATTAAGGGGAGGCTTGGTACAATTCGGGTGCGGTTCTATCGCAGTATCTGCTCGATCAAAGAAGGAGTATGTATGACAACTGCATCTGAATTAAAAGGTCTTACCCTGCTTGGCAGAAAGGCAAAGCCAGGCAGGAAGCTGGAGGCCTTTCCCAATCACAATCCTGGGCGATACTATAAAGTAACGCTGGAAACCAGTGAATTCACCTGTCTCTGCCCGGTCACTGACCAGCCTGATTTTGGGAATATCCGCATTGATTATGTGCCGGATAAGAAGGTGGTTGAGTCGAAATCATTAAAGTTGTATCTCTGGTCATATCGTCAAGAGGCTGCCTTCCATGAGCATGTGGTAAATACGATTTTGGATGATCTGATCAAAACCCTTAACCCACACTATATAAAAGTGACTGGCACGTTCAATGTACGTGGTGGTATCGGCATCACGGTGGAAGCTGAGCACATCAAGACGGCAGCGGCCAAAAAGGTCGTAACCTGAAAGTGTGAGTAATTACTCGTCCTATGCCCCTCTCTACCTGAAGCAAAAGGCTCCCCACTAATGGACGATTCAACGTTAGAATTGAGTATGTTTTAATCACGACAGCGAATGGTATAAAAGTAACTTTGTTATTATTGTTAAAGGAGGGTACCGTGGTTCAACCAGCGCAAAATGTTTCGGATGCGGTCGAGCGCCTGAAATGCAATTGGTGTCAGGGGATGAATCTAAAAACTACCTTGTCATGTCAATTCTGCGGAGCACCGCTAAACCTCGCGGATGTGGTCAGCGAATCGGGCTGGCGCGAAGCCCCGCGCCTGAAAGACATGACCGAGTTCCATTTTTTCAACAGCTCTTGTCAGGTCGAAGGCGAGATCGTGCCCGTCGCCGAGATCAATCTGGCCCAGGGCGACGGGATTTATTTCGAGCACCATGTGATGCTTTGGAAGGACCCGGCTGTTCCTATGTCGGTCCTGCAATTGCCGGGTGGCATGAAACGCGTGCTGGCCGGCATGCCTTTCATTATCAGCGTGGCGCAGGGACCGGGGCGTGTTGCGTTCTCGCGCGATGCCACCGGCGAGCTGGTTGTCCTTCCCCTCCATCCCGGAATGGAATTGGACGTACGCGAACATGCCTTTCTATTGGCCTCTGCCAACATCACCTATTCCTTCGAGCGCATCAAAGGCCTGCGTAACATCCTCTTCGGCGGGCAGGGCATGTATATGGACCGCTTCGTCACCACCAACCAATCGGGATTACTTCTTCTGCATGGCTATGGCAACGTCTTTGAAAGAACATTGAAACCCGCTGAATCGATCCTGGTCGAGCCCGGTGCGTTTTTGTATAAAGACTCTTCCGTCCAGATGAATGTCCAGATGCAGCAGCTGACGACCGGACTGTTTGGCGGGTCTGCGATGAGTCTGGCGCAGATGGTCGGTCCGGGACGCGTCGGCATTCAATCCATGTACGTTCATCACACAACGGAATAAGAGGTCGACATGAGCGCAGCCCCTTCTGCTCCCGCCGCCGGTCGGAGCTATACCTGTAACTGGTGCGGCACCGTTTCGGACGGCACCTCCCTGAGCTGTCCGGCATGCGGCGCGACCATCAATGTTGAAGAGATCATCACGCCCACCGGTTGGGTGGAGCTTCCCGGCCGCAAGGATATGGCCAAACTGCAAATCGGCAAATCCTCGTGTCAGATCGAAGGGCTTTACGTTCCGGTGGCGGACTTCAACCTTTCCGCCGACGACGGCGTTTACTTTGCCCATCATGTTTTGTTATGGAAGGAAAACTCGGTCGGCTTTTCGATGATGTCTATGAAGAACGCCTGGAAGCGCGCTTTTGCCGGCATGCCTATTTTTATGATGCAAGCCAAAGGGCCGGGACACATCGCATTCTCGCGCGATCTGCCCGGTGAATTGTTGGCCCTGCCGTTGCAGCCGGGCCAGGCTGTGGATGTGCGCGAGCATTTCATGCTGGCGGCCACAAACCAGGTTGCTTACAGCTGGACCAATTCAAACATCTGGTTTACCACCAAGGATGGCGATGAGACCGAAACGCACTATCCGCTGGGCGTATTTCTGGACCGCTTCTCAACGGCCAATCTGCCGGGATTATTATTGCTCCATGCTTCAGGCAATGTGTTCGTGCGCAAATTGTCCGCGGGACAATCCATCCTGATCAAGCCCACTGCTTTGATCTTCAAAGACCCGACCGTATCCATGCAGTTACACTTCGAACATCCAAACAGCAACTGGAATCTTTGGATGTCATTCACTCAACGCTATCTGTGGTTGAGGGTCACGGGGCCGGGACGGGTCGCGATCCAGTCCGCTTTCGAGCCGGTGGAGGATAACGGCCGCAATATAACCAGCCACTCACCCGCCACACGGCAAAATTGGTAGATGATATCAATGAGGCCATAAACAATCGCCGCGAAAATTCGCGGCGATATCCTTAATTTCACCGAAATAGGGAGTCTTAATTCGGTTCCAATTGCGACGATAATTGAACTCAGGGAAGCTTAGTGTTTTTGGGGGTGGTAAACAGATTCGACCCGCCGTATAATTAATCTGTATTGTAGGATTATGAATTCAATTTAATTCATTCGGGAGGTCCCCATGACAGGCTTTTTTGGTCCGATCGAAAAACAGACCCTGAAGAATAAGAATTTCCGCAAAGTGCTGTTCACCGGGAAACACTGCCAGCTGGTCGTGATGTGCCTCCAGCCGGGAGAGGAGATCGGGAACGAGGTGCATGAGAATGTTGATCAGTTCTTCCGCATAGAAGCAGGGAAGGCAAAATTCATTCTCAATAATTCTGAAGAACACTTGGTCCGCGATGCGGATGCTGTGGTTATACCCGCCGGCACTTACCACAATGTGATCAACCCTTCGAAGAAGAAGCAGTTAAAGCTGTACACAGTCTACTCGCCTCCGAACCACCCGGACGGGACGATCCACAAAAACAAAGCGGAGGCGGAAGCCGCCGAGGAACGCGAACATCATAAGTAGGTGATCCAACCGCCTGCAGCCTTTTTCCAACAAATTTACATTAATAGAAGGAGAACAAAAATGAAATTTTCCGCTCCCAAGATGGTCACTTGGTGGGTCGCAGTGGTCCTTGGTGTTCTCGGTATTCTGGACCACTTTGTGAAGCTTCCAGTGATTGGTAGTTATTCAGCCTATCTGGTAGTCCTGGGTTTCCTCATTCTGGCAGTCGCCACCGTAGTTGACGACCTCTAGGTCGAAAATTTAGGGAAAGAGGAGAACTGGCACCTTTCTCCCCCGGCGATATAATCATAGGTCATCCAAATGTTAAGGATGAGGCGTATTTCCTATTCTATGGCGAACAAGGACATATATGAAGATTAAGGGGATTGATTATTAGGTACTGGGAATGATGATAGATTTTTGTCAATCTGTCTACCAACGACCAATTGCTTGCCTCTCTGGCTAAGCCGCGCTAAAATAACTGGCGTTCGACGGCCAATTGGCTGGCTTATTGGTTTCATCATAAAAAGGAGAGATTTAATGGAATCCCGTTCTATCCCCCGTTTCTTTCATTTAGTTATGGCGCTCGCCCTTGCCTCCCTCGGCCTCACGGCGGCTCCTGTGGCTGCCGCCTCGGCACCACCCCAAGGCACGCAGAGTGACGCTGCTTTTGCGGCAAGCTATGCGACGAACAACGTTACCAACGTGGTGGCAACGACGCAAAAAACAAGCTGCTACCGGCCCGAGGTACCCTATTTCGATACACTGAACTACGGCGGTTATACCGGCATGTCGGCCTGTAATGGCGCGGCCACGACCGGTGAAAACATTGGAAGCTCCCCATATGCAACGCAGGTTGGGAGCAGCAACGGCTACCCCGCCAATACGCCCATGCTTGTCAAAGATCACAGCGAATCGGATATCCGCGTCGACCCCACCAATTCCAGGCACCTGATCGGACAGAGCAAATGGTTCGTAAGCGCGGAAGGTTACAATCACCTGCTAGGTTTTTATGAATCCTTTGATGGCGGCAAGACCTGGACTGTCCAGGGTCATGTCCCTGGCTATGAGGGCTGGACCGACATCACCGATCCGGTCGGTGCTTTCGACGGATTTGGCAATTTCTATTCCCTACTCCTTCCCTATCAATTCTCATACAATAGCACCGGCGGTCACGTGACCAATAATGGCAGTTCGCTGCCAAATCCCAATTTACCGGCTGAGGCAGTCGCAGCGGCAGTACACCCGGCCGGTTCGACGGATCCAAATCAGTGGATTGTCACGCACAATGGCCAGCCGGATTACCTGATGACCGCCTCGAACGCGACGACGAACGACCCGGACAAACAGTGGATCACGGTCGACACGAACCCTGCCAGTCCGCACTTTAACCGCATCTATGCCATGTGGACTCTGTTCGTTTTCAATCCCAGCGCAGTTTTCGTCTCATACGCCGACGCACGGGCCGACGGTACGCATACGGATTGGTCGACGCCGCAGACACTGCCGACCATCTATGGCAAGCCGTGGGATAGCTACCTCCTGCCGCATGTCACACCGGACGGCACCGTTTGGACGACAATGACCAACAACTCGCCAAAGCAGGGCTTTCTCCACAACAGCATTTACCTCGTCTATTCGAGGGACGGCGGAGTGACGTGGCAGGGACCTCTACCGGTCGCGAGCAGCATCACCACACCTTCCTATCAGAACACCACGTTCCGCGAAGGCATCATCGACACCTTTGCCGCCGGCAATACATTGGTCAATGGAAACTATCCGCTTTATGTGAGTTATGAAGACGGCAGTTCTAGTGTGTCTAACATCTACCTCACTGCCTCATACGATGGAGGCAATACCTGGGGGGCGCCGATCCTGGTAAATGACAATGTAAATCCTGTCGATGAACTGCAGCCAAACTTGAACGTCGCACCGGACGGTACTGTCAGTGTGGCCTTCTATGACCGGCGCCTGGCCTGTCCCGCGCAAGGGACGCCCGAGGCCGCAGGCGCAGGCCTTGTTCTGGATACCATAAATCCAAACTATTCCGGCCCGTTGCCTCCCTACGGAGCGACGAATTACTGTGTCAACACGGCGATCCAGTTCTACACGCCCGCCCTTCAGCCGGTGGGGAACAACATCCTGCTGACGGCGCATACCTGGGATCCGCAGTTAAATTCGCCGCACCCCTTCGGCATTTCCGGCAGCACCACCTTCATCGGCGACTATTTCGGGAACACAGCCACCGCGAAGTACGAATACACCACCTCGGTGAGCACGTTCAATGACGGCACCAATCCAAATTTTTATCAACAACAGGTAGTCTCCCGCGTGCCAGTGCCTTAATTGTCCAGGGAAGGAAGAACCGGATGTAAGTCATAAATATGACTCACCCCATATCGAATAAATTTCCGGAAAAACAGACCGAGGATGGCGGTTTCCGCCATCCTCGGTCTGTTTTTCCGCTTTTCTCCCCTCTCCCTGTGGGATGCAAAGCAGTATCTTCATCAGAGGGGTTGGGGGCGAGGGAGGCAGGGCTTCAAAAAATGTGTATGGTTAAATTAGGGGTTCATCATTTTTCATGCTAATATTATAGACAAGCACAGATTAGAGATAGGGCGATGCCAATCCCCTACTTACCTTTCTCTATCCCTTCAATTATTTTTTGCATGCGCTCGTAATGCGAACCTTTCCAGTAGATCTGCTTGCAGGCAGGGCAGATATGGAATTCCTCGAAATACAACCTGGTGAGCGGCTGCAAATACTCGGACACCTCTTCCTTGCGCACTGGTTCCAGAGGAGTATTGCAGCGGATGCAGCGCTTAAAAGGCTTGATCCATTTTTTCAATCCATGTCGTTGGATTACTTCGTGGAGCTGATCTCCGGGTTCCAGGCTCCGCAGAAGCTGTCCTGAATTTATATTTTTGTGCATCAGCAGGCGTCGATCGCGGGTTAGCAGGATTCGATCCTCGTCCACCGCAGCTTGGACCAATTCTTTGTCATCGAAATTGTTGCGATATAAAGAATCCAGGCCAAGCATACGAAGATAGGCTGCGAGTCGCCCCAGGTGACAGTCGAGCACGAAACGCGGCTCGGCGATTTGTTCGCCCGCCGGTATTACGGCCCTGACTTCGATCCGTTCACCATCTTGGACAAGGTAACCTAACCCGATGGATTCACCGTTCGCTTTAACCTCACCGATCTCCGTATGCGGAATTCCAACCGCTTCGATCAAATGCTTGACGGATTGTGGACCGTTGAACGGGTAATCGAAATTGTCTTTGCGCTTGTCATTTGGCAGGAGCCAACGGAGTTTATCCTCGAAATTGAAGTGGGCGACTTTCATCCTGCAAAGTGTGGGACGGAACAGGTTAATTAAAGCAAATAGCGTTCGTTGTGACGCGTTTTCAGAAGATTTGGGTCACACATAGGGTCTTTAACTAAGGGCGATTTTTCAGTCAGAAATGATTATACAGCGCCGGTCCGCAAATTTTGCATACCTCTTTCGCTCCACTCTACGATCATTTCAATGAAGCGATATCTAATGAATCTTATAAGCAGCACCGTTAGAAGCCAGACGAAAAACAGGAAATGACGCGGCGATTTTTTCGAATTCCGCAAGCGGCGCATCTTTG
>JBGQIO010000137.1:0-9843 GCA_041498515.1 Anaerolineae bacterium | reverse complement strand
ATACACGGCTTGATCCTGGATATGGACGGCGTTCTTTGGAAGGACACCTCTCCAATAGGAGATCTTCATTTTATATTTGATCTTTTTCATCAGCGAGGTCTCAAAGTAGTCCTTGCAACAAACAATGCAACGGGAACCATAGACGATTATCTAGGCAAACTCCTTGGATTTGGTGTGACATTAGAGCCTGGGCAAATTGTCACCTCCTCCGAGGCGATCGCCGATATGCTCTTAAAATCATTTCCTCAAAAAGGGGCCGTCTATGTAGTGGGGGAAAACGGGGTCATCTCGGCATTATGCGAAAAAGGTTTTAATCCAATCACCGATCCTGATAGTGAAACACCGGTTGTAGCGGTGGTTGGAGGCATTGATCGTACATTGACATATCAAAAACTACAGAGAGCTACTTCTTATATCCGCGCCGGTGCACCATTTTTTGGTACAAATCCTGATGCGACCTTCCCAACTCCGGCGGGCCTTGTACCTGGAGCCGGGTCCATACTTGCAGCTATTGAAACTGCATCAGGGGTAAAACCGACCGTGATCGGCAAGCCATTTCCTTTAATGTTCGAATTATCAGCTGAGCGAATGGGACTGAGCAAAGACGAAATCCTCGTTGTCGGTGATCGATTGGAGACCGATATTGCCGGTGGACAAGGGGTGGGCTACCGAACTGCATTGGTCTTATCAGGCGTAAGTACAATTCAGCAAGCTCTTCAATGGAGTCCCCCTCCCGATCTAATAGCCAAAGATCTGTCTGAGCTGGTTATCTAATAAAGTTATCCTCAAATCATGTTCATCTATGACTACGATCTTCCGGAAATTGTCGAATTGTTAAAATCATGGGGTGAACCATCATACCGCGCCAAGCAAATCTGGCAGGGGCTTTACCGTAATTTTTATAGCTCACCGGCACAATTTACAACCCTCCCAAAATCACTTTGCGGGAAACTGACTACGGATTTGATGCTTGGGGGAGTTGAACCGGTCCATTATCTCGATTCAAGGGATGGTCAGACTCGAAAAACATTATTCAAATTACAAGACGGCTATCTTATTGAGGCGGTTTTGATGCGTTACGATAAACGCCGTACTCTATGTGTTTCAACCCAGGCAGGCTGTGCGATGGGATGTATATTTTGTGCTACCGGCCAGATGGGGTTCAAACGGCACCTCACAAGTGGTGAAATCGTAGCCCAGGTAATGTACTATGCCCGCCTGTTGTATGAGGAGAGGCTAAGTGTAACCAATATCGTCGTCATGGGTATGGGCGAACCTTTTCATAATTATGAGAATACGATGGCCGCGATCGACCGCCTGAATGATTCCGAGGGGTATAACTTTGGTGCACGTCGATTTACGATATCTACCGTGGGCCTTGTACCCATGATCAAGCGCTTTTCGAATGAAAAGAGGCAAGTCAACCTCGCGATTTCGCTCCACGCGGCAGATGACGATTTACGGCTTAGCATGCTGCCTGTTAATAAACGCTATAACATCGATCAATTATTAACTGCCAGCCGGGAATATGTGGAGAAAACGGGACGACGTATAACGTTTGAGTGGGCATTAATTAACGGAGTCAACGATACTCCTGAACAAGCACACAAACTTGCAATGCTGCTCAAAGGTCTGTTGTGTCATGTAAATGCGATTCCCCTCAACCCTACTGAGGGATATGAAGGGAAGGCTACATCTCGTGAGAGGGCAATCAAATTTAAAGAAATTTTGGAAAAGGCAGGTGTCCCGTGTACCATAAGAGTCCGCCGAGGGATAGATATACAAGCGGGCTGTGGACAGTTAGCTGATAAATCCTTTAAGTGAATTTCAGGAAGTATTATTTATTGGATATAATGGCTACACGCAGAAT
Source organism: Anaerolineae bacterium (assembly GCA_041498515.1). Taxonomy (GTDB): domain Bacteria; phylum Chloroflexota; class Anaerolineae; order Anaerolineales; family Villigracilaceae; genus Fen-1038. Next base: position 7,973 of record JBGQIO010000137.1, on the reverse strand, counting down.
TAAACCTGAATAAGATAAACAACTGCTTGAAAAGTTTGTTTTAAGCATCATCCAAGCTATCGCTTGCAAGAACAAAAAGTATGCATTATAGTACATCAACTTAATCATCAGAGCAGATCATGGAATCAAAAAAAGAAAACACATCTTGGCTTTCGCGCCCAATCCACCCTGATTTACCCGCAATTACATATGAAATCGCATTCTTTGCAATCATCATATTGATGGCTGTTACCTCGCGTTTTTACAATCTCGGTGCGAGAGTCATGAGCCACGATGAAAGCCTGCATACATACTTCTCCTGGCTGCTTTATAAGGGAGATGGATATCAACACAATCCCATGATGCACGGTCCATTGCAATTTCACCTGATAGCTCTTTCCTATTTCTTGTTTGGCCCGAATGACTTCACCGCCCGGATCCCCGCCGCTCTTTTCAGCATCGCCACCATTTCACTTGCCTGGCCTTGGCGACGGTATTTGGGTAAAACCGGTGGGCTGATTGCAGGCTTCCTGATGGTGATTTCGCCCATCATGCTATTTTATGGACGGTATGTTCGTGAAGACCCCTACGCCATATTCTCCGGGGTTTTAATGCTCTACACTGTCCTTCGCTACTTTGAAAGCGGCGAACGTAAATTTCTCTACCTGCTTGCATTTACTCTTGTGCTGCATTTTATAGATAAAGAAACTTCTTATATCTACGCTGCACTGTTATTGCTTTTCCTTTTCTTATATTTCATTTACAGAGTAACCCATCAAGCATGGGATAACAAGAAATCTTATCAAGCTTTTATCATTACTTTGGCGATTGGAATCCTTCTAATGGGGGTTGGAGCGGGTATTGGAATAGTAAATCACCAGATGGCGACCTTGGGTGCCACGGAGGTTGCTTCTCCAGCTAATCCCTCCGCCGCGGCATCGCCGCTTGAGCCGACAGCAACCGGGGCCTTTCCGTCGGCTATCATTATTCTGGGCGGAATTATCGCAATCGCCGCAGCCTCTTTCTTCCTTATCCGTGGTTATACTTGGGCGCGTATTAAATCCGAGCGTTCTTTGGACATGTTAATTCTCACCGGAACACTCGTGTTGCCCATGCTGACTGCTTTTCCCATTAAGCTCCTTGAAGGCACATTAAAAGTACAAATCCCCACAACTGCAGCTGAACTCCAGGCATTGACTTCCCACGATGTAATGATCGTTGCAATATTTCTGGCGATAACTTTTGCCTTATCCATCGCAATTGGCCTCCTTTGGAACAGAGATTGGTGGAAACTGGCGCTCACATTTTGGGTGCCCTTTACCGTTTTCTATACTACTGTCTTTACAAACACCGACGGGTTCTTCACCGGTGTGGTCGGCTCGCTTGGTTACTGGCTCGTTCAACAAGGCGTCCAACGCGGCAGCCAACCCTGGTATTATTACATCCTCATCCAATTACCAATTTATGAATTCCTGCCCTTATTAGGCGCAATTCTCGCTCTAATAATTATTATTCGTCGTCGATCTGCATTTTATGTTAAGCAAGATGAGAATCCGGATCAAGAACCAATATCAATCGAAGCCGCGAATTTCCCCAATACATTTAGTTTACTAATCTGGTGGGTCGTAACGAGCATAACCGCCTTAAGTATTGCTGGCGAGAAGATGCCCTGGCTTACCTATCATCTTATCTGGCCGTTAATATTATTGGCAAGTTGGGGGCTTGGCTGGATAATTGATACAACCGATTGGGAACGATTGCGCCAGCAAAAAGCTCTTCTTGTGCTCGGAACCATTTTTGTTTTCTTCACGAGTTTTGCTGCCTGTCTGATCGCTCTACTCGGTCCTACTCCCCCATTCCAAGGCAAAGAGCTGAACCAATTGGAGGAAACGAGTGCTTTCCTGCTCCCGGCAGTTGTAACAGTTATAAGTGCAGTTGCCTTGGTTTATCTCTTACGGAATTGGAGCGGCCGTCAGGTTTCTCGCTTATTTATATTGACATTCTTTACATTGTTAACCGTGTTGACTGTTCGGGCCTCCTTTCGCGCATCATATATCAATTACGACAATGCGATGGAGTACATGGTTTATGCTCACGCCGCCACCGGTGTAAAAGACATAATCAACCAGGCAACCGAGATCTCCGAACGGACAACCGGCGGTATGGGCATTAATATCGCTTACGATGCCAGTGCGCCTGATACCGGTGTTTCGTGGCCGTTCGTCTGGTATTTGCGTGATTTTACAAATCAACATTCCTTCGATCAACCCACGCGTGCTTTGCGTGATTCGACGATCGTCATCGTGGATTCGAAAAACTTTGACAAGATCGAACAAGCTTTAGGTCCGGATTATTACCGTATAGATTACATCCGCATGTGGTGGCCGAACCAGGATTACTTTGGACTCGTTACAGACCGGCAGCCTGCTCCATTTGATGACAGCTATTCTTGTAAGGGTGTCTTAGGCTTCTTCAGACTATTCAAGACAAAAGATTTTTCACGGATTTGTTCCGCATTAACAGATCCAAATATTCGTTCGGGAATTATCAATATCTGGCTCAACCGCGATTACACGACCTACGCGGCGTCCACCGGTCACACGGACCTGACTCTGGCTACCTGGCAGCCGTCTGCAGCGATGCGCATGTACATAAAAAAAGACGTAGCTGCCCAAATCTGGAAATATGGTGCACAGCCGGTCGCTCAACAATCAACAGTGGTTGATCCCTATCAAGGAAAGACGATCACTCTGGCGGCGAACCAGATCATCGATACGAACAGTCTAAATCCACCAATGAATGCTCCACGCTCATTAGCCTTTGCGTCGGACGGCACTTTCTATGTGGCGGATTCGCGAAGCGATCGTATCCTTCATTTTGATGCAAACGGGACTCTGATTAATCAGTGGGGCACCCCTTCCGGAAACAATGCCAATAATCCAAACCCATCTGCGCCGCCATCTACTTTCAATGAACCCTGGGGCGTAGCCGTCGGGCAGGACGGGTCGGTTTTCGTAGCCGACACATGGAACTATCGTATCCAAAAATTCTCCGCAAGTGGGCAGTTCATAAAAATGTGGAGTACCTTTGGCCAGGCCACTCCTCAAGACACCTTCTACGGGCCGCGTGGACTTGCAGTGGATGCCCAGGGTCGGTTGTATGTCGTTGATACTGGCAATAAACGCATTGTCATTTTCGATGCTGACGGAAATTACATAACAGAATTTGGCTCAGCCGGTCTCGATCCCGGTCAGTTCGATGAGCCGGTCGGAATTGCAATAGATTCAACGGGTTCTCTATATATCGCAGACACCTGGAATCAACGCATTCAAACGTTTACCTCCTCACTGACTGCGAACAGTCTACAATTCACGCCTCTTAAACAATGGGATGTTGTCGGCTGGAATGGTGAATCGTTGGATAATAAACCTTTCATTACCGTGGATCACAATGGTCACGTCTTCATCACGGACCCGGAAGGTTATCGTGTGATCGAGTACACCACCGATGGCCAGCTTGTCCAAACTTGGGGAGATTATGGGAACACAGATACAACCTTCGGGATCACGTCAGGGATAGCCATTGATTCGGAGGGCCACATTTGGGTTACTGATGCCGGCAACAATAGAATCATGAAATTTACATTACCTTAATCACCTCTTCGTCCGGCACTTCGCCGGACGAATTTTCTTGAAAAACCCGGTGGTATAATGCGCGTGCTCTCACACTAAAACAAGGGAAAAGGCATGAAATTACACGAGTATCAATCCAAACAAATATTTGCCAGATATGGCATTCCTATCCCAAAAGGACGGGTGGCGGCTACCGCAAGCGAGGCAAAAGCAATTGCTGAAGAATTAGGTGGCCGCGTTGTTATTAAATCTCAAGTGTTGGTAGGAGGTCGAGGGAAGGCGGGTGGAGTTAAGCTGGCTAAAGACCCAAACGAAGCCGAACAATTGGCCACACAAATATTGGCCATGGAAATCAAGGGCTTACCTGTTCGAAAGGTCCTCGTGGACGAGGCTGCCGCAATCGAAACCGAAATCTATTTCTCGATCACAAATGACCGGGCAGCCAGGAAACCGGTTATGATTGCCTCGGCAGCAGGCGGCGTGGAAATTGAAGAAGTGGCTGCCAAGACGCCCGAAAAAATAATCAAAGTCCATATAGATCCCTTGCTAGGTATGCGCGATTATCAAGCTCGCGATATTGCTGCCTCGATCGATCTACCGCGTGAATACTGGAAAGACTTTGGTAAGCTGGCTGGAGGACTTTGGCGCGTTTACACGGAAACCGACGCAACCCTGGCTGAGATCAATCCACTCGTGATCACGAAAGATAAGCGTCTATTAGCGCTCGATGGCAAGATGATGATCGATGATAATTCGTTGTTTCGACACAGTGATTTGGCCGAAATGCGCGATATCGACGAAGAAGCCCAGGCAGAAACTGAAGCTCGCAAGTATGGACTATCCTATATAAAGCTCGACGGAGATATCGGCTGCATGGTCAATGGTGCGGGATTAGCTATGACCAGCATGGATATCGTCAAGCTTTTCGGTGGTGAACCGGCCAATTTCCTCGATATAGGTGGCGGCGCAGGATCGGATAAAGTCGCAGCCGCCATGCGGATTATTTTATCTGATCGCAATGTAAAAGCAGTTCTCTTCAACATATTCGGAGGTATCACTCGCTGTGACGAAGTAGCGCGCGGTATCCTAACGGCGATGGACGAGGTCAAACCCAAAGTGCCTATGGTAGTGCGTTTGGTCGGAACAAATGCCGAAGAAGGTCGCAAGTTACTCGCAGATGCAAATATGATCACCGCCGATACGCTAGTCGACGCAGCCAGGAAATCAGTAGCCGCTGCGAAGGGGAAAGCATAAAAAGATGAGCATTCTCGCCAACAAAAACACACGTCTTCTCGTACAGGGAATAACTGGCAATGAGGGCTTGTTCCATACCACACAGATGATAAGTTATGGCACGAATGTCGTGGCAGGTGTTACACCCGGCAAAGGGGGTGAATGGGTAATGGATGGTAAGATCCCCGTTTTCGACTCAGTCAAGTTAGCCTTGGAAGCGACCGGGGCGAATGCCACCGTCATTTTTGTCCCCTCCCGCGGTGCTCCCGATGCGATGTTCGAGGCCGCGGATGCAGGTATTCCATTAATCGTATGCATCACAGAAGGAGTGCCTGTCCAGGATATGATGCGAGTCCGAAATTATTTAGACCAAAAAAAAGTACGGCTCGTTGGTCCCAATTGTCCGGGCCTTCTCACTCCTGGTGAGGCAAAAGTGGGAATCATCCCCGGTGACATTGCCATCCCGGGAAATGTTGGAGTTGTCTCGCGCTCCGGTACTCTGACCTACGAAGTGCTGTATGCGCTAAAGTTGCTCAAGATGGGCTCATCCACTTGTGTCGGCATTGGAGGCGACCCGATCAACGGTACGAATTTTGTAGATACTCTGGAAATGTTCGAGCATGACCCACAAACCGAAAAAATTGTACTGATCGGCGAAATTGGCGGTACCGATGAAGACAAAGCCGCGGATTATATTTCCTCCAAGATGACCAAACCGGTTGTGGCCTTCATTGCAGGTCAAACCGCCCCTCCGGGTAAACGGATGGGACACGCCGGCGCGATAATTGAAGGTGGTGCAGGGACTGCAGCTGACAAAGTCAAAGCTCTCGAAGCCGCGGGCGTTAAGGTCGCAAAACATCCCGAGGAAATCCCCAGTTTGCTAAAATAAAGCGAAATTAAACCCAAGTTGATGGAAATATTAAACACGTAGAGCCGCCTCGGAAGGCGGCTCTACGGTTATAATCAAATTATGCCTTATGCGCATCAATATACGAGACAGCCTCGCCGACCGTCGTGATCTTTTGTGCGGCTTCATCTGAGATTTCAGTGCCGAACTTATCTTCAAAAGCCATGATCAACTCCACAAGATCGAGCGAATCTGCCTCAAGTTCTTCGCGGAAGCGGGCTTCCGGTGTCACTTTACTCTCATCTGCACCGAGCAGATCCACGATGATTTTCTTGACTTCGGCAAACGTGTCAGCCATGTGATAATCCTCCGTAATTTAGCAATTTTTTCGCGCCCATTGTAACACAAGCGGGATTTTGGAATTCAAACACAGGAACACTACCCTATGCCAAAAGTTGCGCCGATTGAACAACGAAAAGCCGACCATATCAAAATCAACCTTGAAAAGGATGTACATTCGGCTCTCACTACAGGACTGGAGAATTATCACTTCGTCCACGAAGCTTTGCCGGAAGTTAATCTGGATGATATAGATACAAGTTTGTCGTTATTCGGAAGGTCACTTAATGCCCCGATCCTTATTTCTTCGATGACCGGTGGTACGGAACAAGCCCAGGCGATCAACCGATGCCTAGCCGAAGCTGCTCAATCCACCCGAGTCGCCATGGGCGTCGGCTCGCAACGAGCCGCGCTCGAAGACGAAAAACAAGCGAAGACTTTCCAGGTTCGAAAATATGCGCCTGACATATTGTTGTTCGCCAACTTGGGCGCAGTTCAATTGAACTATGGCTACGGGATAGACGAATGCCGTCGAGCAGTGGAAATGATCGAAGCAGATGCGCTTTATTTGCACTTAAATCCTTTGCAGGAAGCCGTTCAATCAGGCGGGGATACAAATTTCAAGGGGTTAGCCAGGGAGATAGAAAAAGTATGCAGGAAGCTGGAAGCGCCAGTGATTGCCAAAGAAGTTGGCTGGGGTATCTCTAAACGGACAGCAAAATTGCTAGCCGATTGCGGTGTATCGGCAATTGATGTAGCGGGCGCTGGCGGGACGAGTTGGTCTCAGGTCGAAATGCATCGCGCGAACGATGAGTTCACACGTGAGCTTGCCGCGACCTATGTTGGGTGGGGAATTCCCACAACGGATTCGATCCTTAACGTCAGGGCGGTCGCCCCTAAAATGGTTATATTTGCCAGCGGCGGACTTAAGGATGGATTAGATATTGCCAAGTGTATCGCCTTAGGCTCGACGTTGGGTGGTATGGCGGGTAAATTCTTGAAGGCCGCGTCTATTTCTACAGAGAGTGTTGTGGAAACAATGAAGTTGACTCAAAGACAAATTCAAGTCAGCATGTTCGCTGCAGGCGTTGAAAAATTGGAGGGGTTAAGGGCTGATAGATTAGTTGAATAGTAAGGTTTTATAAATCCCCGGTTTTGGGAGCTACCTGTTGTCGAATATTAAATATCTAAGCCTTGGTTTGATCATTGGAATATTGGCAACAACATTTGTCATTGCGACTGGTTTATTCATCACGGCAAACATCCCCGTCATACCAACTGCCATGACTTTCATGGTTTCGACCGTCGAAATTAAACATTCATCGAGCACGCCGACTCTAAAATCCCCGCCAACATTCACATATACGCCGACACCCACTTTGGCCATCGCGCAATCCGATACGCCTGATAGGGATATTCCAGCTACTAGTACCCCAGATGCCGTGCAATCAACAATAAATAATGGGGGGTTGATCTTCACCGGCTCATTATCGAACGATCAGCAAATCGCTCTATACACGGCGTCTTTGAATTATGTCCAACCTACAGTGCATGATAGTATCCAAAAGGCAAAAGAGATCAACGGCGTTGGCTATGGAGACCCAAGTAATATCTGCGGTCCGCTGGCGATTGCTATTTTGCAAGATGCGGGCATAGTGAATAAAACCGATTTGGTCCCCCACGATTTCTGGTTATTGAATCCTCTGGCATCTGTGGATGAAAAATTGCTCGAGCGTGCCTTTCCTTCCAACCGCTTTCTTCACACCAAGTTTACAACCCCGCTTAATAGAATAAATTGGCGAATTTTTCCTCTTCAGCCGGGAGATTTTCTATTCATCTGGCATGGGTCTGGCGGCAATTTCGATCACATGTTGGCTGTCACTAGGGTTGATAGCAATTTGCATGCCTATACTGTCACCAATTATGGAACTCCGCAGGGTTTT
>JBGQIO010000136.1:0-9868 GCA_041498515.1 Anaerolineae bacterium | reverse complement strand
TGATGGCTGAGCAAAACCCAGCCGGGCGAAAGTTCCATGAAATCATGACTGACGCCGGAATTGTAGCCCCACAGTTTGTTTTTGTAATCGAAGTTAAGCGCGGCAGCGGCTTTGACGCCATCCACGGTCAGGAAGGCCAGCCACAGATAGCCTTGGGAAAAAGCGCTGCGAATAATCGCGCTCATATGCTCGCGCATGGCGGGTTTCAGAAAGCCGGCTTTATTTGAATCCTGCGCCATGAGCTGAAAGAAGGCCTCCATTTCGGACTCCAACGCGGAGGCATCTTCAAGGATATAGAAATGTACAGGCACTTCACTTTCGGCGGCCCGCCGCATTTTACGGCGGATCTCGTGACGTTGTTTCTTTTCGATGCCGGCCAAATAGGCCTCGAAATCACTGTTCAAGGCGATGCGGGGGGTGGGGCGGTAGATCTCTTCATGATACGTCCAGCCGCGATTTTCAGATTCCGCTTTGAGCGCGGCAAGTGTGGGAGAAGATTCGACAAGGTTGTACCAATCGAAGGGCAGGCCTTCGAACAATTCAGACCGAATGAGGAAATCAATCAGTCCTGTCAGGAAACGGGGCAAGTCCTCCAAGCGCACGATGAGGTCCAGGTAATCCGAAATTTCGACGCTTCCCACCAGCAAGAGCGCGAGGCGTCCATCATAATCAGCCTTAAAAAGAGGCGCAATCCCAATGAGATTGCCGTTCTCCGAAGCGGAGATCAAAACGAGGTCGGCTTCCTTCCATTCGCCGCCTCCGAGGGTTTTCCACCATTGGCTTAGAATCTCATGCCGCAAAAAAGGTGTATCCGAGATGCCGGCTTCCACCAGGGTATTCCAGTCAGAAGCAGAGACGGATGAAAAATCTTTAAGTAGTGTGTATTCCATGGATGTCCAGTGAGGGATTAGTCGCCCAGATTTTACCAGTATAATGATGTAGAAATTTTTGGTTTCTTACGATGTCATTAGACCTGACTCTCGCACCTCTCTATCGCCTCAACGGAGAAGACCAAGCTTCACTGCCCGGTCTAATGGCGACCGTACCGCCTCGCAAAGCTGCGCGAGGGCGCGATCAGGACCGTCTGATCGTCTATCTTTTGCTGGCCGGCAACGCCGTTCTTTCCATGGGGGAGTACGTACAGCTTGCCAGCCGCGCCGCTGTGGCTTTCTATGCAACGCCCGGGACTCTTACCGCCGCCTTGCGGGTTGGCGCCGAATCCATCAACAAACTCGTGTATGAACGCAACATGTCCAGCCCCGGCCACGGCCTCTATGCCCAGGCGATACTGACCCTGGCTGTTATTCGTGAATCACAGGTCACGCTGCTCATGAGCGGTCCCATGCATGCTTTCGTGCTCGGAGTGGAGGGCGCCCAGCATATCTCGGATGCCCTCTCCGGTAAGGGTCTGGGTCTAAGCCAGACCGTGCCTTATTATTTCTCACAAGTGAGCTTTCAACCGAATGACCGTATGGTCTTATGCAGTAAAGTCCCATTTGCCTGGGAATCCGCCCTTAATGACATTCGACCTGCATCTTTGGAATCGACGCGCCGCCGTTTGATGACCCTGGCCACAGAGGATGTTAATGCGGTCTTATTGGCTGCGACCGAGGGGACAGGTGTTTTGACCGTTTTACGACCTGTTACGGAAGACAAGTCTGTTGCTGCACCTGTTGGGGAGACCGCGAGGGCAGCGTCATCACCGGCTCCCGCCGAAGTAAACCAACCTGCTGCACAAGCATCCGGAGCTGCCTTCGAGGCCCCTCATCCTGACTTTACGAGTCCTTCGGCCTATGCCATTCCACCCGAAGCAAAAGAAGAGCTTCCGCTTCCCGAAGAAACCCCTTCAGCCGCCCCGCTCTTTGATGCTCTACCACAGGGAGCATCCGCCGGGTCGCCAGCGCTCATGGGCGAACCGGTCCCGCCCACGCCTGATAAACCTGGGCCACGTCAACCGTCTGCAAGAACGCGGCGGACGGCAAAGACGCTCGCAAATGGAATGCAGACCTTACGTCGGGGCAATGAGTGGTTCAGCGAGAACCTGCAGAATTTCCTGCCACGCCTCCTGCCGGGTTCACCCCGCCGTGCTGGTGCGGCAGCCCCTTCGGTCGCCGGGAAAAATTCAGCTTCGCTTGGATCGCCGACGATGATGTTTATCGCGCTGCTCGTCCCTCTGATCGTTGTCACCATTGCGAGCATGGTGTATTTCCGCTATGGGCGAAGCGTTGAGTATGAGGAATATCTAGTTCAGGCGCAGGACGCACGCGCACAGGCAGTCAGCCTCACCGACCCGGCCGCGCAGCGCGAAGCCTGGCAGCATGAACTCTTTTACCTCGACAAGGCCGAAGCTTCCAATGAAACCAACGAGACGCGCAACCTGCGGCAGGAGGCGCAATCAGGGCTCGATCAATTGCAAGGTATCACTCGTTTGCAGTTCCAGCCAGTATTGAGCAGCGGTGTTGGCGAACAAATTGGCCGCCTGGCGGCTTCTGAAAATGACCTGTACCTGCTCGATGCGCAGCGCGGTGGGATCATGCACATCCCTCTGACCACCAGCGGCTTTCAAACCGACAATGCCTTTGATTGCAACCCCGGCTCCTACGGCGGTTATACCGTCGGTCCGTTGGTGGATATCACAGCGCTGCTGACTGTCAACACGTTCAATGCAACGGTCATTGGCGTGGATGCAGCCGGCACTCTGTTGTACTGCGCGCCCGGCCAGGTGGCACAAGCCATCCCACTCCCGCCGCCGGATACAAATTGGGGACGGGTCAAAGCATTCGCGCTGGACAGCGGAAACCTGTACGTCCTCGATGCCCAATCCCGTGCGGTCTGGGTCTATGTTGGCAAGGATGGCAGCTTCCTGGATCGTCCTTATTTCTTCTTCGGCGGTCAGATCCCGGAGTTGGCGGATGCCATCGATCTCGCGGTGAACAACGATGATCTTTATATCCTGCACTCCGATGGACATCTCTCCACCTGTTCCTACAGCCGCATCGAGACCGTCCCCACGCGCTGCATCGACCCTGCGCCGTTGGTGAATACCCTGCCGGCCTACCGGGATACTGATCTGTTCGCTACAGCTCACTTCACACAGATGATGTTCACGCCTGCGCCTGAATCCACACTGCTCTTATTGGACTCTGACAGCCAGGGTGTATTCCGCTTTACGCCGCGGACCCTGGAATTGCAAAGCCAGCTTCGACCATTGGCGGGGCGCGACAATCCACTCCCGCAGGGCAGCGTTAGCGCGATGACAGTCAGTCCAAACCATATTCTGTATTTTTCCATACAGGACAAACTATACTTCGCTTCCGATGCACCTTAAGTCGTTCAAGGAGGAGTTTATATGTCACTTCTGGATCTAATAAATTCACTGTTTGGCAGCAAACCCAAACCGCCGATACCAGGCAAGCCTAATGTGATCCCTGACAGCCCGGACGAGCCGGCGCAGATCACTAATCCCAAAGTTTTGCTGCTCATCTATAACCCGACGGTCGATACCACCACGGGGAAAAAACTTTGCGAGGCCATGAATTGGCCCCGGCCTGACGATCTTGCCGGTCAATTTATCGGCGATGTCCTGAAGGTCAGCGGCGGGCTGGCGCGTTACCAGATCTCACAACGCATCGAACTGGATGAATTCCCGGCTCTAGTGGATGGTTTTCGTTACACACCCCAGACCTACCTGGATGTTATCCGCGCAGGAAAACCCGCGCACAATCCCCAGGGGCTGGACTACCAGGCCATCCTGAAGCAGTTCAACATCCTGCCGCGCGTTGTCAATAACGAGATCGACGAAGTATGGGTGTTAGGTTTTCCCTATGCGGGCTTATATGAGTCCACGATGGGCGGAGCCGGCGCATTCTGGTGCAACGCGCCTCCGCTCGCAAACACAAATTCCTGTCCGCGCCGATTTATCATCATGGGTTTCTCGTATGAACGCGAAGTGGGTGAGATGCTGCATTCTTACAACCACCGCTGCGAATCCATCATGGCGCAAGCATTTAACAGCCAGGATTTTCTGAACTGGGCATATAGACCCAACCGCATGCCTGCGACGATCACGCCCAATCAAACCCTTAATCTCTTCCAAAGGTTTATCTTATACGACCTGATCGCTCCCGGCAGGGCAGCGGTCGGCACGGTCCATTACGCACCGAACGGTGTGAAGGATTATGACCTGGGCAATCCCAACCCGGTAAAGTCCGAGTGCTATGACTGGTTGAATTTTCCGAACTTCAAGGGCGACATCCGCACGGTCAGTGCCCAGGACTGGGGAGGCGATGAACAATCGTACCAGCAGTGGTGGCTTAATCACATGCCGAAAACCGCAGGGCGTAAAAACGGCATCCACAACAATTGGTGGCAGTATGTGGCCAATCCCAATAATGTGATCGTTTGAACTGCCGGTTAAAACCAAGAGACGCCCAAACGGGCGTTTCCTGGTTTAATTTGAAATCGATCAACCAATCTTGGACGTGATGATCGTTATATCATCGACAAAGTTTTTGCCGTCCGCAAAATCGCTCACTGTCAGAAGGACGTTATTTGCCAGCTCCTGCGCCGTAAGATCGGTGTGTTCCCGGACAAGCTTTGCCAGCCGTTCGGTGCCAAATTGTTCACCCCGGGAATTCATCGCTTCGGTGATGCCATCCGTATAGATCAGCAGGATATCCTCATCCTTCAATTCAACCTGCTCTGCGCGGACATTGAATCCTTCCATCAACCCGATCGCCGGACCGGTCGGACGCAGCCAGGTTTCTTCCTTTTTTGCTGTCCGATAAAGATACGCGGAATTATGTCCCGCGTTGGCATACGTAAAGATGCGGGTCTTTGGATCGAACTTGGCAAAGAAAATGGTGACGAAGGTGGTGAAGTTGACATTATGAACGTAAAGGCGATTGATGCGTTCCAGCACGTCCAGCGGTGAATCCGCGTCGGGTACCAGGGTATGGAAGGCAGTCTGCAAACTGGTCATCAACATACCGGCAGAGACGCCGTGCCCACTCACATCGGCCATCACAATGCCATGCGTCCCATCTTTGAACTGGAAAAAGTCATAGTAGTCACCGCTAACGATCTGCGCCGGACGGCTGAAACCGGCGATATTCATCCCAGGGATCTCCGGAGCCTGTTGGGGCAGAAGAGAGCGCTGGACGATCTGGGATAACTCCAGCTCGGCTTCCAGTTGACGGAGTTCCTGCTCGGTATAGTGTCCCAGGCAAACGGTAGCTGTGTAATCCATTTTCAGGAGTTCATCATCCACCTGTTCACTGCATATTTCACAGATGCCGAACGTCCCATCGTCTATCTTCTCCAGAGACTCATCGATCACGCGTAAATGCTCCTCTACACAAGTTTCATCCTCCGGGCCGCAGCAGACCTCCTGTTTCGCCTCGGGTGTCGATTTCAGCCAGAGCTTTAGATTCTCGCCCGTTTCGAATATGCCTTTCTTGATCTCCTGATTTACAATTTTCTCCATACTCACCTCTTCGTTTCGTCCGATCATTAATGAGAACAGATATTCTATTTTATCAAACTTTTCACCGCTTAGCAAGACCTTTGCGGTTGTTTTGTTTATATCCTGAAGATTAACGAACTACAAGTTAGCGCCCCCTCCGCTTTGGCAAGCTCATCAGCCTCCACTGCGACCAGGGGGATGCCGGCTGTTTCGAGCCGTTTTTGTGTCTTAGGGAAAGCCGTCGGGTAAATAAGAGATCCGCCGGCCATAAGAGCGTTCGCTGCGTAGGGCTCAGACGGTTCGATCTCAATGAATTTTACGCCCTGAAAAATAAGCATATCCACCCAGGCAGGGTTGATCAACAATGTATCCTTTGTCACTTGTGTAACGGCCGATTTAAGATGAAGGCAGCCCGTGACGGTGACAGCTTCCAGTTCATACCCGTAAGGCTGGAGGAAATCCTGCATCTGCTCAACGGCATTTGTGTCGCTGCGCGTTGACAGGCCCACGTAAATGTGTTTGCCCACTTGTAAGATATCACCGCCGTCTACACGGGCAGGCTCCTGGATGTGGAACAATTTGCGATAGGGCGCTAACAATTCCGCGATGGCGACGGTCTCTGGCCTGCGTGAGTCCGCACCGGGGCGGGTAATGATGGCGCATTCGTCCAGGACGAGCGCCATATCTTCTACAAAGACCGAGTCGGGGAGCGTTGGCGCTTCGGGCAGGCTAAGGACTGCGAGGCCAAGACGCTTAAGAGCAGTTTCGTATTGGTGATGTTGAGCGCGCGCTCTCTCCACATCGATCGGTGAACGAACCAGATACGTCAACTCGCAATTGACGATGGAGCGGCTGACTTCACGGGTGATAGCGATCTGCATGTTTTTCCTTGTAATAAAATGCGGCAAGGGCTACAGGACGACTAAAACCGTTATTGCACATTACGATTTCTTCCAAACCTGATAAAGGCCTGATCTTTTATTTTCTCCATCGGAATAGAACGTATCTACGATCTCGAACCTGCCCGCTTTGGCCAACTCCAACAATTCATGCTCGTCGAAATGATGGACGTAACGCAGGCCCTTCGAGCCGCGCTTCCAGTCGAGCAAATAATCGTTCGGGTCAACGTTTTGTGGATTGAGTCCGATCAATTCCCACGGCTGGATCCTGGCTTTCAAGCGCGGATTATCAAGGAACTGCCAATTGGAATGAATAAACAGTCCTTCCTGCTTGAGCAATTCATGAACTTTCTCGAGAATTGTGAGACGTAAATTCGAGCCCGGGATGTGATGCAAGACTGCAAACGCAAAAACAAGATCGAACTTCACTTTTCCATCAACCGAGTCCCAAACCGGTGCCGTCAAGTCCACTTCCAGGAATTTGACCGGAAAGTTAAAAGCCTCGCGCTCTGCTTCGCTCAGGAGGGGCGGGCTGAAGTCTAGGCCCAAATACGAGCCATGTTGCCCGCGACGCGACAAGGTACGCGCCAATTCGCCATTGCCGCATCCCAGGTCCAGGATCGCCTCGTCTTTATGTAAACTGTCGAGAAGGCGCATCACGCCCGGCTGCAACCTGGCGCGTGTCTCTGAAAAGTCCCGGCCGTGCTCGCTGTAAAACCGGCGGGTGAGCGCGATTAATTTTTCGGTGATCCCAGAGTTCATGTTACGATTATAACGGGTATAATTTTCCCCTATGTTTCTGAAGGAAGAGATCGCTTCGCTATCAGCGCAGTTTGAAACGAAGACGCCGCAGGAGATCATTCAATGGGCGGTGGATGCCTGCTCGCCGGAGGTTGCCATGAGCACCTCATTCCAAACGCAGAGCATGCCGCTCCTGCACATGGTCACGCGCATCATGCCGGGTATCCGTATTTTCTTCCTCGACACAGGTTATCATTTCTGGGATACGCTGATCTTCCGCGAGCATATCCAGCATGAATGGGATCTTAACGTGGTCGAACTCTACCGTGATGCACGCTGGGATGTGTTCGTGCGGCAAAATGCGCGCACCTTACCGCTTCAGGATGCGAACCTTTGTTGTTATATACATAAAGTTCAACCGATGCAGAAGGCTCTGGGCAGCTTGAAGGCCTGGATCACCGGCATCCGCCGCGAGCAGACGGCGGAACGTGCTCACGCCCAGATCCTGGAATACCAGGATGATACACTCCTGAAAGTCAACCCGCTTCTCAATTGGACAAAGCGAGAGATCCAGGCATATATTAGTAATCATCAATTACCGGCACATCCGCTTTACGAGCAAGGGTACCGAAGCGTTGGATGCGCGCCCTGTACGGCGGCTGTCCGTCCCGACGAAGACGATCGCGCGGGACGTTGGGTTGGCCGCGGCAAAACGGAATGTGGACTTCACACCGCACTGTTCAAGCACAAAGACCTGGCCGAAGTCGAATATCAATTTATACTCAAGCCTGAGGACTTGAAATGAGGTCGCCAAAGCAGCAAGCCTGGGTCGATATGCACGCCATCAAACCTGAATGGCTGGTACTGGCGCGCCAGGTGATGGGTGAGATCCAGGGTGGGAGGCCCGTGATGGATGCGCTGCGGAAACATCCGTTGGAAGATGGTGGTTACTTGGGCAAATACGTCCTGGTTGCCGCTTACCACGAGATGGTTCGCGTAGGCGAGTTGAATTCAGACGCTCGTTTGCTTGAACGACTGCGCATGAAACCCGTGCGCACACTTTCAGGCGTGACCACGGTCACGGTGCTGACCAAGCCTTATCCATGCCCGGGCAAGTGCATCTTCTGCCCGACCGACGTGCGCATGCCCAAATCCTACCTGCCCGACGAGCCGGGCGCCATGCGCGGACTGGAGCATGATTTCGATCCGTACGCCCAGGTCAAATCGCGTATCCAGGCATTGGAGATCCTGGGTCACCCTACGGATAAGATCGAACTGCTTATCCTGGGCGGTACATGGAGCTCCTACCGACGCGATTATCAGGAATGGTTTGTCAGCCGCTGCTTCGATGCGATGAATGAGTCTGATCCTTCTGGGCCCACCTTTCCTTTTAAAAGGGAGGGGGACGCAGGATTAAATGAAGCGCAGGCTATAAATGAAACCGCCGTGCATCGTAACGTAGGTCTCGTTATCGAGACCCGTCCCGACGAGATCACACCCGACGAATTACGCTGGCTACGATATCTGGGCGTTACCAAGGTGCAAATGGGCGCGCAGAGTCTGGATGACCGCATCCTGGAGCTGAACAAACGCGGTCATGACGTGGAATGCACGCGGCGCGCGACGGCGTTACTGCGCGCAGCAGGCTTCAAGATCGTCCTGCATTGGATGCCCAACCTGCACGGCGCATCCCCTGAATCGGACCGGGAGGATTTTGTACGCTTATGGCAGGGTTTTAGCCCCGATGAAATAAAGATCTATCCGAACCAATTGCTGGCGAATGCCGAGCTGTACGAATACTGGCAGCGCGGCGAATTCCATCCCTATACCACCGAGCAATTGATCGACCTGATCGCAGATATCAAGCCGACCATCCCGCGCTACTGCCGCGTCAACCGGGTCATACGCGATATTCCGTCCACAAATGTGGTAGAGGGGAACCGCCGTACGAGTCTGCGGCAGGATATTCACGATGAAATGAAACGACGAGGTACGCGGTGTCAATGTGTGCGCTGCCGCGAGGTGAAAGGTAGGATCGTGGATCTCGCCTTGCTTAAATTGGACGATCTCGTGTACCAGTCTGATAAGGCCGAGGAGCATTTCATTTCTTATGAAACCCCGGACGATAAGCTTGCCGGTTTTATCCGCTTATCCCTGCCGGATAGGGATGCGCCGCAGACAGGTCTGATGGATCTGGAAGAGGCAGCGTTGATCCGTGAAGTGCATGTCTACGGGCAATCGCTGGCGGTCGGCGCGGAGAAACAGGGCGCGGCGCAGCACGTGGGACTGGGCACCCAGCTTCTTCAAGAAGCAGAGACTATCGCGAAAGGACGCGGCTTTACGCGCCTGGCGGTGATCTCTGCCGTGGGGACGCGGCAATATTATCTCGAGCGCGGCTTCGAACGGGGCGAGTTGTATCTGGTAAAGAATATTTTGTAAGACCACTCGTTGTATTCTCTTCGACATATCGACTCGGTATGGTACTCTTCCCCCCCAGAGCCGGTTTGGTAGTTGAGTAAAGGCGCCGGTCAGAAACCACGCGCTAGCAAGGTTGAGACCTGCGGTCCCGCAAGGGCGCTGGTCGAAGACCACGCGCCAGCGAGGCAAGCCTTGCTTGGCCCCTCAACCTTATTTCACTCCTCGAAGACTGCAATTGCCCGTACAGGTGAGCCGGTTCCTCCACGGATCTTGAGTGGCAGACCAATAAAGCGAAAACGTCCACGACTGATCAGCTGATATAGGTTGATCATGTTCTCGTAATGCG
>JBGQIO010000135.1:0-9916 GCA_041498515.1 Anaerolineae bacterium | reverse complement strand
TGGTCCTCCCTCAATATTTTACAACTTTTTGAGAATGGAGACGACGACCTTTCAGACTTGCGATTAGACCTCTGATTTCGGGAAGACCTCGGAGGACTAAGTGCAAGGATTCTAGCACTCGCTATAGCCGCAAGCATAGCACTTCCGGCAACCTTCTTCATTCACTACCGCCGCCTCGCCGCACTCAGGGCAGAGGTCGCCGATCTTCAAATTGGACTGTGCGGCCTCTACCTCTGCCTCAATAGCATGTCCGATGTTCGATTTTTCGGTTAGGGCTACAGCATCATTGATGACGCCCTCTTTCTGTCGCAGGTACTGGTCAAGAACTTGTCCGATGCCATCCGGGAGGGAACGTACACGGTTCGGACCGAAGCCCATCGAGCGTCCACCACCTATGCCAGCCAACTGACGAACTACTTCACGAAGGCGTTCCGCCGGCAGGATGGGCGAAGAAAGTCGCAGTATATACGAAATCAGGCGCCCTATGGCTTCGGAGACCGCGGCGGTCTCCGAGCCGGCCTTGGCCGTATTGATGAAAGCCTCAAACGGTTGAGAGCCGCCATTCTCATTGATGGTGATAAAAGCCTTACCAACGGGAGTCTCGATGTTATACGTCTCGCCGTGCAGGGCGCGCGGGCGCGGCTTCTTGCCATCGGCCCAGGAAGCAACCGGCGTAAACGAACCCACTTCAGGTTTGATTTCCTTCGCTGGGGAAGCAGGCAAGGGTTCCTTTTTTTCGGCAGTGGCTTTCGTCTCCAGAACAACCTTCTCGCGCGAGCCGGTGACATACACGGTAATACCTTTGCAGCCCAGCTCCCAAGCCAACATATAGGCGCGGGCCACATCTTCTTCGGCGGCGGTCTCGGAGAAATTAACGGTCTTCGAGAGTGAGTTATCTACGAAAGCCTGCAAGGCGGCCTGCATCCGGACATGTTCTTCGGCGGTGATGTCAGCAGAGACTACAAAGACTTCGCGTACAGTTCGTGGAATCTCGCTTATTTGCTGGCAGGTTCCTTCCTTCATCACCTGTTCAACGATCTCCTGACGCTTCTCTTCACCAAGCCCAAGGGTCTTCAAGGCTTCATCGAAGCGCGGGCTGGCGTAGGTGAGCTGTAGGTCCTTGCCATGGTCATTAACGTGCCGGACGTACGCCAGAGCAAAGACCGGTTCACAGCCATAGCCTTCACAGCCAGCAACGGTAGCAATGGTACCGGTCGGAGCAACCGTGGTCTGTGCCGCATTGCGGATGCCATGCGCCTTGATGCCTTTTACAATTGCTTCCCAATGGATCTCAGGTCGACCCCAGTCGTGCTCCGCCTTAACCAGCGACTGAGGCGGATTCCAGGTCATATTGTCCATGTCGTAAATGGAGCCTTCGATAGCCGGGAAGGGGCCGCGCTCTTCGGCGAGGGCAATGCTGGTCTGCATGGCGTGATAACGTACGAACTCCATCACCTGCGCTGCGAACTCCTGTCCTTCGACAGAACTGTACCTTACGCCAACGTGATACATCAAATCCGCCAGGCCCATAATGCCGAGGCCGATACGGCGGGCTTTATGCGCAGCCTCAGTCAATTGCGGCACGGCCGGGACGTAGGCGTTGGCTTCCACCACGTCATCCAGGAAGCGAGTGGAGGTAACCACACTCCGGCGCAAACTTTCCCAGTCAACGGACCCATCGGGTCCGCAGTGTTCATTAAGATTTACCGAGCCGAGACAACAATTTTCATACGGGCCGAGCCATTGTTCTCCGCACGGATTTGTAGCTTCCAACGGATATAAATGCGGCACCGGGTTGGAGCGATTCGAGGCATCCAGGAACAAAACACCAGGTTCGCCATTATGATGAGCCTGCTTGACGATCTTATTAAATAATGCCCGGGCCCTAACTTTCTTATGGGTCTTAATACGTACGCCGCCTTTTTCCATTTGCTCAAGCGTACCTCGTATTTCGCGGTATTTTGGGTCGTGCACATCCGGGAAACGGAGTTCCCAGTCGGTATCGTCGCTTACGGCCCGCATGAATGCGTCGGTGATGCCCACCGATATGTTGAAGTTGGTGATCTGGTTCTCATCGCTCTTACAAGTGATGAACTCTTCCACATCGGGATGATCCACACGCAGTACACCCATATTGGCACCGCGCCGTGTACCGCCCTGGGCGATCTCACCAAAGGCATGGTCATATACACGGAGGAATCCAACCGGGCCGGTGGCTTGACCAGCTGATGAGTTGACCAATGAACCCTTGGGCCGCAAGCGCGAGAAGGAAAACCCGTTGCCGCCTCCGGTCTGTTGGATCAAAGCAGCATCTCGCAGGGTTTGGAAGATACCCGCGCTGTCACGGCCCATGTCGTCGGTGATCGGCAGTACAAAGCAAGCGGCCAGCTGTCCAAGGGGCGTGCCTGCTCCGGTAAAGGTGGGAGAGTTGGGGAAGAATTTCTTGCCGGTCAGTAATAAGTAATACTCTTTGGCGCGCTCAATCACGTCGTCATTCCATAACTCTTCAACTTTTGCGACGTTATAAGCCACACGCCAGAACATTTCATCTACAGTTTCGGCCGGTTTGCCATCCTTCCCGCGACGCACATAGCGACGTTCCAACACCTGCCCAGCATTATCGGTTAATTGGATTTTTGGAAGCCCCCTCGGCATAGGAGGTGTGCCAGTTAAGACAGGCTTGGATGCAGCTGCACTCTTTGAGACCATAAAACTCTCCTCCGAGAATATTTTTACGAACAAATCTTGTTACTCAAGTAACAGCGAGTCAACAACGATTCCAAACGAATTCGGTTATTGCTGCCAGTCCTACACCGGACCTAAGAACGCGGGATAACCCGACTGCCATGTGAAAAGCGTTCGCAAAAAACGCTCAAAATAACTTACATAAAAGGACAGCGAAACTTCTCCGTTTTAACGGAGATGGTCTCTGTCGTTAATTATCCTTGTAGTAATTTGTCTATTTCCCTGCGCAGTGCGCCAAGATCATCAAGGCGCAAATAAACGATCGCGTAACGGATGTACGCAATCTGATCCAATTCCTTCAGTCCATTGATGACCATGTCACCGATCATGCGGGATGAGACCTCTGATTTACCCACCTTCTGCAATTCGGACTCCACGTGCCCAACCAGCCGTTCAATGTCAGCAGCCGAGACGGGACGCTTGGCGCACGAAATGCGGATACCGCGCACCAGCTTTTCGCGGTCGAATTCTTCGCGAGTACCATCTTGTTTAATGATAAGAGGTATGGCAAGAATAGGCCGTTCATAAGTACTAAAACGCTGTTTACACCTGAAGCACTCTCGCCGGCGGCGTATGCCGCCGTGGCTGTCGTGGGAGGTATCAAGAACTTTTGAATCATGGTATTGACAATATGGGCAGCGCATCTACGATGATTTCCAGAACAGATGTTATAGCCATATGTAGGGGTAACCACCACCCATACCCGTACATATGGCGAATTAAGACCATTTTAGCACATTTGTCTGGTCTCTTCAAGAGGCCATCGGCAGTATCTACCTTAAAATATTGTGGATTTTAAGATGAGCGTAGGGCAAGCGTTTCAATGATCCGGTTGGGAGACTCTCCCAAGGTGGCAAGAAACTCTAACACCAGTCTATTGAACCAATCCGGGTTAGATTGATGTGGAACATGCCCAGCCCTGATCGATCTGCCACAGGCATTTGGAAGCAAATCCACCAGCTTTGAAAAGGAATCCGGCGTCAAGGTTTGATCTCGGTCACCCCATATAACCAGCGACGGCATCATGATGGAGGGTAGATTCGAGGTCAAATCCAACTCGGCGTTGAGAACGTTATATACACCGGGAGCCGTACGTGTGTAATCCAAGGCAGTCTGCGCACGGACTTCGTCGGGCAGGGCATGTAACCCCCCGGCACTATGCCCCATGGCGAGGCTGGAAATATCAATGATCGTCCTGAGCAGCCATTCCGGGGTATTGTGGGCTATGGAACCGCTCAGAACAGGGTGACGGTAAGTAAAACGCATAAAGCCAGGAAGTTGATCAAGGGCATAGAACGGGTCTACGAGGATCAGAGCACGAGCCCGACCAGGATGGAGACGCGCAAACTCGAGCGCAAGATATCCTCCGAGGGAATGCCCAATTAAAACGGCCGGTTGGTCAAAATGCAAGGATCCAAGCCAATAAAGAAAATGCTCCAAAAGCCAATCCATCTTGTATCCACGCACCTCCGGCTTGGGACTATCGCCGTGCCCAAGGAGGTCGAGGGCATAACCCGAGAACCCCGCCTTTACCAATTCAGGCAGTAAAAAGTCCCAATCGTGAAGGGAGGCTGCCAGCCCGTGGACCATCACGACCGGCGCGCCTTTTCCCTGTGAAACAAAATTCGTTCCCAATGGGACCTTGAATTTTTCACCCTGCAGTGTTCTGCTCATACCGTTTTGCCAATTCTCTACGCAATACTTTCCCAATGAAGGTGCGGGGGAAATCATCCATGAAGATCACAAAGCGAGGCACCAGGTTCGGCGGGAGGCGGCGTTTGCAATAAGCGATCACTGAGTCAGCGGATGGGCGCTGCTTGCCAGCGATCACAAAGGCGAAGGGGCGCCGCGCAATCGCCACAACTGCGACTTCTTTCACTTGAGGTATTTCGTAAATCACCTCTTCAACATCACGAGGGAAGGCCGGTTTACCCAGCCTGGCAGGATACCACATGTCCGCCTTGCGAGCAATGATCCTAAAATATCCCTCTTGATCCATCTGGGCTACATCACCCGTTAGCAGCCAACCGCCTTCGCGCAAAACTGCTTTCGTGGCTTTGGCATCCTTCCAATAACCCTGCATGACTTGAGGGCCGCGCACAGCCAATTCACCGATCTGACCCGGTTTGACTTCTTGCCGCCCTTTGACCAGGTCGAAAACCGCAGCGGTCGTTGAGGGAATCGGCACTCCGATGGTTCCGACCTTTCCCTCGCCACCCAACGGATTGGCGTGTGTAACCGGCGACGCTTCAGTAAGACCATAACCTTCCACGAGGCGGCCTTTCGTCAGTTTTTTGAAGGCTTCCTGCACTTCAACCGGGAGCGGTTCGGAACCGCTGATGCAAGCCTGAATGGATTTTATTCCATATTTACGCACGCCATGAAAATTATTGATAGCGACATACATAGCGGGCACACCGGTAAAAATGGTCGGTTTATACTTCCGAATTGCTTTCAAAACATCCAAAGTCTGAAATTGTGCTATTAACACCATGGCTGCGCCGAGGGCTACCGGGACATTCAAAGCAGTTGTCAAACCATAACTGTGAAAGATCGGTACCACGCATAGGAAGCATTCTTTGCCTTCCCTGGCAGCGGGCATCCAGTGGCGGGTTTGGAGAGCGTTCGCTACGAGATTGCGATGGGAGAGCATCACCCCTTTAGCCTGGCTGGTGGTACCGCCAGTATATTGAAGGACTGCCAGGTCATCTGGCTGAACATCCACCGCCGGAGATTTATTGCTTTGTCCGCTCAACCAATGATCCCATCTTAGTGAGTTCGGCACACGAAAGCCGCGGTTCTGCCATAATGAAAAAAGGTGTTCTGGCAAAGATAAATATTCAGCGGCATCCGTTAACACAATATGCGGCACACCGCTTCCCTTCTGAATCTGGCTGGCCAGTCCCGACCACTTCGAAAGCGTGACCAGCACACTTGCATCCGCTTCCTTGACCTGACGAATTACTTCTTCCGGTTCGATCAACGGTGGGATGAAAACCGCTACTGCACCGGCTTTGAGCGTGCCATAGAACCCGATCACTATTTGAGGAGTGTTCGGAAGCAACAATACAACCCGCGCACCTTTGGCGATACCCAGCCCTCGTATAGCGTTGGCAAAACGATTCGCTTCATGATTCAGATGACGATACGAAAGACTACTGCCTTCAAAAAAGATCGAGGTGTGAAGGGGAAAGCGCCTGACCGCAGAGCGAAGCAAATGGTGCAAAGGTATATTTGGGATGCCAAGCGTGTAAGGCACACCGGGTTCATAATGATTCAACCAAGGTCGTTCATTACGCAAAGCATCGCGCCCACTCAGTTTCTTTCGGTTGACCGCGGACGAATCCCGCCAGGAACGCTGGTTCTCCCCCTCCAAAAAACGCTCAATGGCACGCTCCACAGCCTCCCGACGTTCGAGCATCACCAAATGACCGGAAGAGCCGATATCAGCATCCTGCGAGTCAGGAATCCTGCGCGCCACATCTTCAAAAAAAGTGCGCTCAAATACCTGATCATGATCTCCGCGGATGACCAAAGTAGGTACGATAAGAGCATTGAACTTATCCCAGCCGACCCATTTGGAGAGATTATGTTTGTAGAAAGGTTTGAGCGTTTGAGGCGGTGCCGAAAGCCATTTGCGCGTGAATAAGCCAACCAACCTCAAGAGCCAATCAGGCATATTCAAACCCAGACGGAACAGCGGCTGTAACTTAAACTCACCTGCGGTGGCAACCAGGACCAGACGTTCAACTCTCTCAGGATGTGCAACAGCATAATCGGTGGCGATCGCACCTCCGAACGAGTGTCCGATCAACACAAACTTACCACTGACCTTGAGGACCTCCAACGCAGCGCGAAGATCGGTCTGAATTTGCTGCATGTCATAACCCTGGTCAGGCTTATCAGAAAGACCGTGTCCGCGCAGATCCAATGCGATTACGCGGTTCTCAATTAAGAAATTCTGGAGCTGGTAATGCCATTGTTCGGCCTGTCCACCGAATCCGTGCAGGAAAACAAAAGTCCGCCGGGGTCTCTCAGGCGAAACGTCTATAGCTGAGAGACGCACGAGCGGATCTGAGGAGACACGCACTTCGCGCCGATAAAGGTCAAGATCTATTTCCACGAACGAAGTGTACATGAGGCTGACAGGGATGTCAATTAAGGAAAAAAAGCCTGCGCCGGAAATTTGGCGCAGGCTGACGTGCCACTCCTGGAGGAGTAAGAGAGGTGAGCGGCACATCCGGGTAGGACTACTTACCAGACCATTCGCCGCGTCGATAGTCGAGATACACCTGAGAAGAGCTGATCCCCGCGGTTTGCTCGCCATGCCGGAAGTCGAGAAAGGCTTGCTGAGCATTGACGACCTGGCCGCCGGTGGTCTGTTCGCCATAGCGCTGATCAAGGTAGGATTGCTGGGCGCTCACGCCGGCAGTCCATTCACCACGGCGTTGCTGAAGAGCAGAATCTGGACTGGAGGGTGCGGCTGCAGATGGGGCGACGGTGAGGGCAATGAGAACGACGAGGGTGATTGCCAGAGTAACGGCGATGAAAATATTGAAACTTCGGTTGGTTAACATTTTAGTCTCCTCGATCGGGATGAGTTGGTTGTGCCCGATCTATGATAACAGTGTAGCAAGCCCCCATCCCTCACCGTATTTTGCAGCGTGTTTTGAGCGTGTGTTTGAATGTGTCTTTGAAATTGACTGATTCCCCATTCTTGGAATTCGAACTATACCAATTCCCCCTCGAGCGCGAATTCCATCGCTTGCTCCAGTGTCATCTTGGCACCTCTAGACCAGGCGGAAGAAAATGCTTTCTTCTCCAACATTTCTTTCAACCGGGCCATACAACGTTCATATTCGACGGTATCAGCGAAAAACAGAGGAACGCCAATGCGATTAAGCAGGTTTTCGACACAACCGATCAATATCGCGGCTTTCTCCATTTTCTTCCTTGCCAGGTTGGTGGCAGCAAATCCGACCAGACAGGCAACCTTCCCCTGAAAATGACCTATCTGATGATTTATCTGCAGGCTCTCGTTAAATAACTCAATAGCACGATCAAAGTCCTTCTCACCCAATACCAAATACCCCAACCGTCGCAAAGGATAGGTCATCATATTCACATTGTGAATTTCCCTGAGGAAATAAATAGCTTCCTCATACAACTTACGCGCTTCAGACAAATTACCCTGCCAATATGGAATATCTCCCAGTAAAGTTAGAGATTGCCCAGCCGCTTGCTTGCCGGCCTCACCCAATGATCGCGCTATCTCTAGTGATTTCTCCAATGAGATTTTGGCATTATCAAATTCTCCCAGGCTATCAAAAGTCCATCCCAGGTAGCTTAAGCACCATGCTAATGTCAATCTATCCTCCAGTTTTTCAGCAATTTCAATGCCTTCTTCCAAGTAGGCGCGAGCAGTAGAAAAGTCATTCAAGGACCATAGGAGAAATCCTCCTACAGAAAGCGCCCTAGCTCTTTCCGTCGTTGCCTCTTTTGAAGCATCAATTGCCAAAATCCTGCTTAATACTTCCGCTATTTCGCGTCGATAACCATTCTCCCAGAACATAGCGAGCGAAACGATGATCAAGTACTTGTTTTTCCGCAGGGAACTACTCTCCAGATCATTATCCGGAAGACCCGATGGGGGCCAATCCATTGCTGAACGCAGATTATCCGCTTCCTTATCCAGGCGATTAAACCATGCGACCTGATCCACACTATATATTCCAATTTCCGCCTGCCGGGCGAAGGCCGCGAAGAATTCCAGATGGCGAACTTTTACCTTCCCTGCCTCACCGGCCTCTTCAAGTTTCTTGCGCGCGTATTCGCGAATGGTCTCCAACATTCCATACCGAGTCCAGGCAACCAAGTGATCCAAGCCTGCTTCCACAGTAACGAGCGACTTGTTGATCAACTGTCCCAAAATGTCAATTACTTGCGATCGCAAGATATTTCCTCCAGCGGCAACTGCTTCCGCCGACTCAAGAGTAAAGCCTCCTGCAAACACGGAAAGGCGACGGAACAGGCTTCGCTCAGGCTCGGAGAGCAAGTCATAACTCCAGTCAATCGTCGCCCGCAAAGTTTGATGACGAGGCAAGAGTGTCCGGCTGCCGGAGGTGAGCAGATCAAAGCGCTCATTGAGGTGCTTCGCAATCTCATCCGTAGTCATCATCTTGACTCGCGCAGCAGCCAACTCAATTGCGAGGGGAATTCCGTTTAAGCGTGAGCAAATTTGCACAACCGCTTTGGCATTTTGTTCCGTTAACTTGAACGTAGGTTGAACCAATGCAGCCCGAACCGAAAACAAGTGAATACTTTCAAATCCACTCAAGGATTTGATCGATAGTATCTCTTGTATACCAGGTAACGTCAAAGAAGGAACCTGCCAGGTCGTCTCTCCAGGAATGTCAAGTGCTTCACGGCTAGTCGCAAGTATTTTCAATTCCGGACATTCGCCGAGGAAACGGTCTGCTAATTGAGCACAAGCTGTAATCAAATGCTCGCAATTGTCCAACACAAGCATGGTTTGCCTAGATCGAAGACCTTCGATCAATGTATCAATCAACGGTTGATTCGAGATCTCGCGGACATCCAATGCTTTCGCCACTGTCTGAGGAACAAGGTCTGGGTCAGCCAGCCCAACCAAATCCACCCACCAGGCGCCATCTTTAAATCTTTTGGCTATATCATGCGCGGTATGAATAGCTAGGCGCGTCTTGCCCACTCCACCAGGACCCTGCAAAGTCAACAAGCGAGACGTAACGAATAAGTCCGCAATTTCTTTCAGTTCCTTTTCACGACCAATGAAACTTGTCAATGGATTTGGAATGTTGGAAGAATGAGGTTGTTTTGCAACACGATTCGACGTAATAGAACCAACTTTTGGAATCTCTCTTCGAGATTTAAGACTTTCATATAAAACGCGCGTCTGCTCGGACGGCTCCATGCCAAACTCACGGAGAGATTTGGTACAGCGCTCATAGGTCGCTGCGACTTTCCCCTTGTCTCCTAACGCGAAGTGGGCAGACATAAGCGCCCGATAAGCAGCTTCCGGTTTTTGGCCGAATGAGATCCAGCGCTCGCCCCAGGTGAGCATATCCGACCATCGAGATCCCGATTCGAGCACCGTCAGAAGGTGTGCCACCTATTGTACAAAGACGGATTG
>JBGQIO010000134.1:0-9921 GCA_041498515.1 Anaerolineae bacterium | reverse complement strand
GACCTGCGTCCGGCTTCCGTTAAATAGGAAACGAATCCCATCTCCTGAATCGAGGTCCGCGAACCCAAAATAGAAACGCTTTGCGGGCCTGTGCGATTTGACCTCGTCCCCGCAGGGGAATATCATTCCCTCCATGGGCCGCGTGAACCTGAAAATAAAACGCCCCAGGACGGGGCGTTCTTTTGGCGGAGAGGGCGGGATTCGAACCCGCGAACCTTTGTGGGTTACACGCTTTCCAAGCGTGCGCGCTAAGCCAGACTACGCGACCTCTCCTTATCCAGCGGGCGAATTATACCATGCAGGAAACTCAATGATGATCCGTCCGCAAAACAACGGTGAACGATCTATTTTTGTAACTACTGATGGTGACACTGGAAGTAATACCGCTATGCTTCGCATCACACCTTCTCCATCTTCGCTGCGCTCGCGGCAAGAAGAGCCCTTGCCATCTCCGCGCCGAGAAGAACGCTCGGCATCTACGACTTTCAGCCTGGCATCCTTCGCGAAGAACGCCTTTGCAGGGAGACCACCTGCACCTGCGGCCTTTGGCCTGCGCACATCCCTTTTTTCGCGTGCTTCATGCCAGAGCTTTGATTAGTTACCTATTTTATACTCATTCGGTCGAATTATTTCTTGATTCTTTCAAGCTGCGCCTCGTGCGGCTCCAACATACCCCAGCGGCTGGCGGCCATATACAGGATTTCCAAAATCAGATCAGTGTAAGAAATCCCCTCCGCTTTGGCCTGGAGGCACAAGTCGCTGTAATCAGGCGTGAGACCGGGGAGCGTATTAATCTCCATGAGGCGCGGATTGCCCTCTGCGTCAAGCCGGATGTCGGTGCGCGAGATGTCCAGGGCACCCAGCAATATGTGAGCACGCAAGGCTAAATACAGGAGCTTCTTTTCCAACTCCGATTCGAGATTTGCAGGGCAAAAATAACCGGGCGCGCCTTCCTCGCCCACGCTTTTTGATTTGGCCGCCTGGCTGTAAACATTGGGCGTCACCGACCGGCTGCTGTCCAGTTCGAGGATGGGAAAGCGATGGAAGCCATCTTTGTCGTACCATTCAGGGTGATGGGTGTAGTTTTTTATATCAGGCCGGCCCATCACGCCCACAGTGAATTCGCGACCCGGCAGAAACGTCTCGACCAAGGCGGGTTGGTTGTAATTATCAATTACCCATTTCACGCGCTCGCGCAATTCAGCTTCATTCCTGACAATGGCTTTTAGATCCACACCCATGCCGGTGCCTTCGCGGGCCGGTTTAACGAAGAGGGGAAAGTTCAAATCCGGGCGGAGCGATTCGTCGCCAGCGATAAACTCCTGGAAGGGAGCAACCGGCAGACGACGGTCGCGCCAGATCCGTTTGGTGAGGATTTTGTCGAGGGAGATGGCGTTGGCCAACACGCGCGAGCCCGTATATGGAATCTGCATCATCTCCAAGATGGCAGGGACCTGCCCTTCACGGGCGTCGCCGCCGAGACCCTCAGCAATATTGAAGCAGATATCGGGTTTGTACTCTCTCAGAGCGAATGGGAGGTTTTGATCGGCCAGGAGAAAAGCGGTTTCATGGCCGTCCGTTTCAATTGCTTTGCGGATGTAATCTATGGTTTCAATATGATCGAAATCGGCATAGGCGTCGGGCGGTACACCGGGGGGCAGCGGCTGGCTTTCATCTTTTATGTTTGCCAAAACCGCTACGCGCCAGGTATGTTTTGTGCGGGTACTGGGAGGCTGGTCCGTGCCAGGCTCCTTAACTATATTCATCGTAGTTGCTCCTCCATCAGAAAAATATCAAGGGTTTAGTATATAACAATGCCCGCAGATTGCAAGAGTAGAAGGTGTTTACAGTTGGCTTAACAATCTCTCAATAACAGTCTATCCGGATGATTTATTTTACGAGGATGCCAACAATCCCGGAACCAGCGACAGCCAGCCCAAATACCAGCGATGTTGAAAAATCCAAGCGAGGCCCAAACCTGAATAAAGAATTTCAAACTCGAGTGAACTTTCTTGTTACGAACCATTTTCGCTGCTTATCATGAGATTGTTTTGAGGGGCGCAGAACAATCTTCAGCCACCCTGACTAAATCATCAGCCCACGAATTTAAACACACCTCATAAACCATGAAACTAGACAAGATCGATGCTTTCAGGTATCATTGCGGCGATTGTAACCAATTACACATTCTGCCCGGATAAGGCCCTTATCCGGGTTCTTGTACGTAAAAGACGAATAAAAGATGGAGGCGGGGCCTGAATCCAAATTGATGGGTTCCGGAGGCGAAATGACCGATTTAATCAAGCAGATCACCAGTGATCTCCAAAAACAAATTCAAAACTTTGAGCCTCAGATCGGCATCCGCGATATTGGAACGGTACTCGAGGCCGGTGATGGGATTGCACGTGTGCATGGATTGGCCAACGTAGAGGCGCAAGAATTGGTACAGTTTGCCAATGGGGTGATGGGCACAGCCTTTAACCTAGAAAAAGAGAGCGTCGGTGTAATCATCATGGGAGATTACACCGA
Source organism: Anaerolineae bacterium (assembly GCA_041498515.1). Taxonomy (GTDB): domain Bacteria; phylum Chloroflexota; class Anaerolineae; order Anaerolineales; family Villigracilaceae; genus Fen-1038. The sequence continues at coordinate 7,392 of JBGQIO010000134.1, read as the reverse complement.
AATAACCGAAGGTATGACCGTGCGCGGCACAGGAAGGATCGCATCGGTACCGGTAGGGGATGCCCTGATCGGCCGCGTAGTGAACTCTTTGGGCGAACCGATCGACGGTAAGGGCTCGATCGTCGCGACAAGCGTCCGCCCGATCGACCGCATCGCGCCGGGCGTCGTGCAGCGCCAGGATGTGGACACACCAGTCCAGACCGGTATCAAGTCGATCGACGCAATGATCCCAGTCGGACGCGGTCAGCGCGAATTGATCATCGGTGACCGCCAGACCGGCAAAACGGCCATCGCCATCGATACGATCATCAATCAAAAAGGTAAAGACCTGGTCTGTATATACGTGGCGATCGGCCAGAAGAAGGCGGCGGTCGCCCGGACAGTGGGTATCCTCGAGCGTAACGGCGCCATGGATCATACAATTGTGGTGGTAGCAGCTGCCGATGAATCCGCGGCGGTGCAATATATAGCACCGTATGCCGGTTGTGCGATCGGTGAAGAATTCATGGAGACGGGGCGCGATGCCCTCATCATCTACGACGACCTGTCCAAACATGCCTGGGCTTATCGCCAAGTCTCCCTGCTCCTGCGCCGCCCGCCCGGACGAGAAGCGTATCCGGGCGACGTTTTCTACCTACATTCCCGCCTGCTGGAGCGCGCGGCGCGGCTTGCCACCCAATACGTTATCACCAAGAAAGATTTCGATGGATCCCTTGCTTCCGCGGTCGATAGTGCAGATGGCAAGGTTTATAAAGGCCCGATCTCCAAAGATGAGGCCGAAGCAGAACGCAAAGCCATGAGCAATCCGGACGATTATAAAATCGTCAAAGTCAAAGGCACGGGCGGATCGCTCACGGCACTGCCCATCATCGAAACCCTGCTTGGCGATGTTTCCGCTTATATACCCACCAATGTTATTTCGATCACCGACGGTCAGATTTACCTGGAGTCGAACTTGTTCAATGCCGGTATCCGACCGGGCGTCAACGTAGGCATTTCCGTGTCGCGAGTAGGCGGCGATGCCCAGACCAAGGCCATGAAACAAGTTGCAGGTCGTTTGCGTCTCGACATGGCCGCATACCGTGAGCTAGCAGCTTTTGCCCTCATGTCTTCCGATCTGGATAAAACCACCCAACAACAGCTTGGCCGCGGTCAGAGGATGCAGGAGATCTTGAAACAGCCTCAGTATTCTCCCATGTCCCTCCCCGACCAGGTCATCGCAATCTTCGCCGGAACAAACGGCTTTGCCGACCTGGTACCTGTCGACAAAATGGGGCAGTGGGAGACCGATATGCTCAAATATATGGATTCTTCACACCCTGAAATCGGAAAAGAGATCACGGAGAAGAAAGCAATCACAGATGACAACCGGAAGAGGCTATTGAAGGCACTCGACACTTTTCGAATCACCTGGAAGGTTTAGGCAATGGCATCTGCGCGAGAGATGCGGCTCCGCATCAAAAGTGTCAGGAATATCTCGCAAGTCACGCGCGCTTTGGAAGCTGTGAGCGCGGCGAAGGTCCGGAAATCGGTGCAAGCTGTGACTGCCACGCGTCCGTACGCGACCAAAGCATGGCAGGTGCTGACCCACGTCGCTGCTCAACCCGGACGACAAAACCTGCACCCATTATTGACAGTCCGTTCCAACCCCAAAGCAGCTCTCGCGATCGTTATCACCAGCGACCGTGGGTTGGCGGGTGCATACAACACGAATGTCATTCGATTCATTATTCAAAGCTTCGATCAATACCGGCTTCCCGTGAAATACATCGCCGTCGGGCGCAAAGGGCGCGATCTTTTGTTCCGCCGTCAAAAACAAGTACTCGCGGATTTTAGCAACCTGCCTGCCGCGCCAACCTTTGCCGACGTATCCGCGATCGGTCGGCTGGCGGTAGATGAATTCCACAAGGGAGAAGCAGATGAAGTTTACCTGGTCTATACAAAGTTCATTAATATCGGCCGCCAGACCCCTAGCATGAAAAAACTTCTGCCGTTGGAGGTCCAGAGCGGCGAAGGCCGGGTGATGGATTATGAACAGCGTAAAGGTCCCGCTGCCGCCTATGAATATGAACCGGACTTACGCGAGATCCTGGATGAAATCATTCCGCGCTTTACCGCTTTGCAGGTCTATCAAGCCATCCTTGAATCGCAGGCCAGCGAACATGCAGCCCGGATGGTTGCCATGCATAACGCGACTGACAACGCGAAAGAACTCGTTTCGGCATATGAGCTGCAGTATAACAAGATGCGTCAACAAACGATCACGAACGATATCCTAGACATTGTTGGCGGCGCTGAAGCGCTGGCCAAGGCTTAATGGAGGAATTCATGGAAAATGCAACCGGTCGTGTGGTGCAAATCCTTGGCGGCGTGGTGGATGTCGAATTTCCAGAGGGGCAAATCCCAGAACTTTTCGATGCGATCTATGTTAATCGTCCCGGCAAAACGCCGCTCGTCCTGGAGGTGCAGAAGGACCTCGGTGACAACTGGGTCCGCACTCTGGCGATGGATGCAACGGATGGGCTAAAGCGCGGCTTACCGGCCGAATCAACCGGCGCGCCGATCATGGTCCCGGTTGGTCCCAGTACTCTCGGACGGATATTCAATGTGCTTGGCAATCCGGTGGACGAAAAAGGCGAGGTAAAGGCGACCACATTTTATCCAATCCACCGTCCGGCACCCTCCTTCGCAGATCAGTCGACGCGCGTGGAAGTGTTCGAAACCGGCATCAAGGTTATCGACCTGATCGCGCCATTCACCAAAGGCGGAAAGACAGGCATCTTTGGCGGGGCGGGTACAGGCAAGACCGTAATTATCATGGAACTTATCCGCTCGGTCGCAACCGAACATGAGGGGAACTCCGTTTTTGCAGGAGTTGGCGAGCGAACGCGGGAAGGCACGCAACTCTACCGCGAGATGCTCGAGTCAGGGGTCATGAAAGACACGGTCATGGTTTACGGCCAAATGAACGAACCCCCGGGCGTACGTCTGCGAGTGGCACTTACCGCACTTTCCATGGCTGAATACTTCCGCGATCAGGGCCGCGATGTGCTGCTCTTTATCGATAATATCTTCCGCTTCTCCATGTCGGGGTCGGAAGTGTCCGCTTTACTCGGACGCATGCCATCGGCAGTAGGTTATCAACCGACCCTGGCGACCGAGATGGGCGAATTGCAGGAACGGATCACATCGACGCGCAACGGATCGATCACCTCCATGCAGGCCGTCTACGTCCCTGCAGACGATTATTCGGATCCCGCGCCGGTAGCGACCTTCACACACCTCGACGCAACCATTGCACTGGAACGATCCATCGTGGAGAAAGGTATTTATCCGGCGGTAGATCCGCTCACCTCCACGTCGCGGATCCTGGATCCGAACATCGTGGGGATGGATCATTACAACACAGCGCGCGAAGTCCAGCGCGTCCTGCAGCGTTATAAGGACCTGCAAGACATTATTTCCATTCTCGGTATTGACGAATTGAGCGAAGATGATAAACTGATTGTCGCACGCGCACGTAAGATCGAGCGCTTCTTCTCGCAGCCATTCTTCGTTGCGGAGCGCTTTACGGGTATTCCGGGTCGTTACGTACCGCTTAAAGAAACTGTGCGCGGTTTTCGTGAAATCCTGGACGGTCATTGTGACGACCTACCTGAGCAGGCCTTCATGATGGCGGGTACGATCGAAGACGTCGGCGAAAAGGCAAAGACGCTGGAGAAAGGTTCATAGCGCTATCGCTGCCAACCCTCAGCAGGCGCAACCCGACCGGTGGGAAGGTCGGAAGGCCGTTGAAGGGCTTGCTGTGAGCTTGTCGAGGTGTTCAAAAGATCGAACGGGAAAAGAACATGCCTATCCGTTGTGAAATAGTTTCTCAAGACCGAACCGTGTTTCAAGGCGACGTAGACATGGTCGTACTTCCCGGCGCAGGCGGGGAAATGGGCATCCTGCCACATCATGCGCCAGTCCTGACGACATTGAAATTCGGTGTGGTCAAAGTCCGGCACGACAACAAGGAGGATATTTTCGCGGTGGCGGGCGGCGTGGCCGAAGTCCAACCGAACCTGGTGACGGTTTTGGCGGACGCCGCCGAAAATGTCGAAGAGATCGACGTGGCTCGAGCCCAATTCGCAATGAAACGCGCACAGGAAGCTTTGACCAAAGGAGTCCCGAAAGAATCGGAGGCTGTATTGAGCATAGAAGCTGCCCTGCGCCGTTCGAACCTGCGTCTCGATGTCGTTCGTCGATATCGAAAGAACAGATCTCCTTTCACTGGAAAATAAACATTGTGGCTATATTTTCAAAAGATCTCGGCGTTGACCTGGGAACCATATTTACCCGCCTGGCGGACAGCACGCAGGTGCTGATGCAGGAGCCGACCATTGTCGCCATCGAAGTGGAAGAACAAAAAATGGTCGCTGTCGGGCAGGAGGCACGCGAGATGTATGGGCGCGTCGCTGAAAACATCGAAGTCTCGCGTCCGCTCCGGCATGGCGTGATCGCCGATTACGAGATCGCTGAAACGCTATTATCCTATCTGCTCCAACGGGTGAGCGGTTCGCTGCGAGTCTTCCGCCCGCGGGTCATGATCTCCGTCCCTTACGGCGTGACAAGCGTGGAGCGCCGCGCAGTTTATGAAGCAGTGATGGAAGCCGGCTCGCGTGAAGCCAGTCTTATCCAGCAATCCCTGGCGGCCGCCCTCGGCATCGACCTGCCGATCGGATCGCCTTCCGGCAACATGGTGATCTGCCTGGGCGGCGGATGCACCGAGGCGTCGGTGGTGGCGATGTATGGTATCGTTTCGGCTGATACACTTCGCAAGGGCGGGCTAGACCTCGATGAAGCCATCGTAAATTATGTCCGCCGAAAGTACGGCGTGATCATCGGCGAGGTGACAGCGGAACAGCTCAAGGTCAAAATCGGAGCGGCGGTCCCACAAGATACTGAGAATAGCATGGAAGTGCAGGGACAAGACCAGATCACCGGCCTGCCGCGTCCCATTACCCTGACAACCGGTGAAATCGTCGAAGCTTTGCAGGAGCCGCTTAAAGAGGTTACCGAGACCTGCCGGCGCGTCCTTGAGAAAACGCCGCCAGAGTTGGTAGCGGATATCATCGACCGCGGCGTGGCCCTGTGCGGCGGGGGCGCACTATTACGCGGCGTCGACAAATTACTCACAAAATCCCTCGGCATCCCTGCTTATCTGGTGGATAACCCCATGACGTGCGTCGTTGAAGGCGCCATACGAGGCCTGGGTATGATGAACATATTGCGTCGTAACCTTCCGCAGGTGTAGAACAAAAAGAGGCGTCCGCAACCGGACGCCTCTTTTTTCATTGTTGCATTTTAATCAAGATAATAAGTCATTCGCTGTAAATGGGTGGCCGGGTCGATATACTGGACTCGCACATTATTCGGAACGTTGATACTGGTGGGTGCATAATTGAGAATGGCCCTGACTCCAGCCTGCACAAGCTTATCTGCGACTTCCTGGGCCGTCGAAGCAGGGACCGTCACCATGGCCATTTTAATTTTTGCAGAACGGATGCGTTCGACCATTTTGGAAGCATCCTCAATGGTAAACTCACCCACCTTTTGTCCGATCTTAGCTGCGTCACTATCGAAAATCATCGTGACGCGGAAGCCGCGATTGGTAAATCCCTGGTAGCGGGCTAGAGCGTGTCCGATATCACCGGCACCTACGATCGCCACCTCCCACATGTGGTGGATTTTCAATATTTCACGCAGCTTATCGATGAGGAAGCCAATCGAATATCCGGTTCCCTGCTTGCCGAACTCGCCAAATTGGGATATATCCTTGCGGATCTGCGCAGCGGAGATCCCTACGTGCTCGCCCAGTTCCTGCGAAGAGGTGGTCTTCATGCCCTTCTCTGCCATTCGTTGAAGGGCCCGCAAATATATAGGGAGGCGGCCAATGATGATGTCGGGGATGTTATCTGCATTCATAATTTGCCCTCGCCTTTCCGGATAACTATAAATCTACCATAAAAATCGATTTTGTACAATTCCCCACAAACAAAATTCAAACTAAAAGGTCGAGCTAAAGACCCGACCCTTTTGGTGAATTACAAAACAGGTAAGACAGAAATCAGGGAATGGTTATTCCGGGTGGAGGATTATTTGGATTAGGTGGAGGGGGATTTGGCTGGCTATTATCTTTATGTTTAATAATCGATGGGCAAAGTCCCGGTTCCCTACCCGTGGGGACAAAACCAATCGCCAAACGGCAGGTGTTATCAATTTCTGCGAGGGCTTTTATTGGATAAAGCTGCAGACCTGGGTTGGGATCCCCCGCCTGAATATGCGTCATGTGATCATTATAGTCAAACATGGCGGGGTTGAGGTCCGTTCCAGCCCAGGTACCCATTGCATAGGATTTAGGACTACCAAACATGGAGAGCTTGAAAGCCAGAGTGACGGTCTTGTTGTCAGATGAGATCCGTGCCCAGGCGCCATCCGGATTATCACTGTTCTTCCCCTGATCGAAGACAAGGGTCTCGTAACCATCGCCGTTCGAAACTACTTTATCCGCGACGATAGGAACAGTCCCACCGACATCGGCATTGGCATCCTTCCAGGCTTGAACACCCTGTGTCGACCAGTCGGTGGAAGAGGGATCGGAGACAAGGATCAGCCAATCACCCCGACCATTCAAGTCAAGGTCGAGTTCGACACCATATTTTCCAGGCAGATGGCCGTTTGCATCATTACCGAAAAGAGTGATGGTTGCATAGCCCCAAGTGCTATCTATATAACCCTGAGTATCCACGATGTCGAGGTAAGGGAAGTACTTATCCATCGTGTTGGCATTGAAGGGACGTTCATAGAGGTCGTTCACAAATGAATCGCCCCCCGGTGCTCTTTTTTTCGTGGCATCCACGGAGGAATTGGTATCCGTGGCCTGATCGGTGTGATTTAAAGGAAGATCAACCGGAGCCACTCCTTGCTGCTTAGGCACCGAGGTAGAGGTCGCGACGACGATAGGTCCGGATGTAGACGTTGGCAACGTGGTATTCAAATTGCAGGCCGATGCACTTATAACGAGCAAAGCTGATAACCAGAAACCATAATTATGCACCCTACGTTTCATTGCACTCTCCTTTTATTTCCTCTCTAAACTTTCCCAATTGAAGTAATTGTAGTTTTCCGATCTTCAAAGAAGAATAGCTATAAGGTCATGGTAGGGTGTAGTACAAGAGTCCTACTAGGGTTAAAGGTCTGGCTATATTAAAGTGGATGAGATCAGCGAATGATTTGAGGGCGCAGGCGAATATTTTGTCTATTATGGAAATAGTTTCCCCGCGGAGAGCCCAGCTATTGTGTCGTTTCAATACTAACTGTGTAATTAACACTCACCAACCGGCTGCCTTG
>JBGQIO010000133.1:0-10068 GCA_041498515.1 Anaerolineae bacterium | reverse complement strand
GGACGCGAATGCGAAGCAGTGTCACTTCCAGCGGTATCACTTCCAGTATCACCACCAGTAGTTACACTCACTGCTGCAAGACTTCATAGAAATGCGGAGACAGGGTGTCGGCCCGATAAATCCGGATATATTCAATATCGTTGAGCCAGATAACTTTCTCTGGAGTTACCCCTTCCAAAGCCCGCATAACGTTAGCCGGTACGTCTCTTTCCTGTTCCAATTCATAATAAATAACAAGATATTTCGATTGGTGAAGAATTTGAACTAGTTGCGGAACATTCTGTGCATCGGCATAAACAGGTTTTAATTGCTCAGTCTTTCCCGGATAAAAATAAGAGAATGGCCCGCGTCCATAAAATGCAATGACAGTAGAATTCGCTGCCTCGGGTTTCTGTGCCAGATATCTGGCAGCCAATTCGAGTCCATCACCGTAGCCAAAATTGGGGTTTTGGCGTCCGGGCTGCCAGGCCTCCATAATGGGATTGTAATAGGTGTAATAATAAGGAAAGAATGCAAACGCACTGCCGGCCTGGGCGGTAATAACAATTCCTAACACTACTAACGGCAATACCCGCCTGGTACCAGGCGGCAAATGCCCTGACAGCAATTCGACTCCATATACCCAGCCGACGGCGGCAAGGATATCTAATGAAACATAAGCTGTGAGCACATAATGTGCAGAATTACGTCCGCTGGCGATCCCAAACAAAAGGATGAACAACAAGCCGATCAGGAAAATGGATATTAAGGTAAAACGCTGCTCCCATTTCTGCCTGAACAAAGGCACGAGACTCAACAAAGCGCCGATCCATACGAGTGGGGTCGTCCTCCATAATACCGACTGGATATAATCAACGATATCACTTAGATGAGGTTGAAATTCTGCCGGTTGAACTCCGCCGGTTACGGATAACCGGGAACCCTCAAAGGCATAACTCAGGGCGTTACCGAAGACCTGATAGAGCATCTCACCCGGGGCGACCCACATTCCCGGCCAGAAAACAAAATAGACAACGCCCAGCATACCGAACCAGGTTAGGAATTCATACAGGTTTTTAAGGACGCGTTTCCGCCAACTTACGTCACGGTGAAAGAATATTTCGACCAGGAACAACAAACCGATCAATGGCACCAGGACGATCGAAGACGATTTGGTAAGCTGTGCGAAACCGGCCGCCGCACCGGAAATAAGCAAATAAACCGGTTTTTTTTCGAAGAAAAGATGCATCACCAATGCCAGCAGCGAGATAAGCACAACGAGGGAGAGGTTCCCCTCATGGTTGAGCAGGCGGGAATGTCCAAGGAAGAATGGGTCAAACGAGGCAAGTAGGATCCCTGCTGTTGCGATTTTATTTCCAAACAGCCGCCGAAGAAACCAGAATAAGACGAACAGCAAAAAGACGATTACGACTGTCTGAACGAGGCGGCTGACTGTCAACAATCCCAGCGGCGTGTGATTGTGGGCCAACAGAAAACGTTCCAAAGAATCCTTGTATACATCGAAATATCCTTGGCCGAACCCCCGATACTGTGGGAAATAGATCAACATGCCGAGGGCAATGATCCACATGGTGGTGACGGCTGGATGATAATCGTAGACGGTATTGGCAAAAGCGCGCTGCCCAAGGGCAAAATAGAAATCCGATCCGGCGGTCAGCCAGTAGGGCTCATCCACCGTGGCAAAACGGTCGATCGCGATCACACGCGGGATCACCAACAGAGCACCCAAAATAAGGATGAAGATAATTTGCACGAGTCGTGATTTCATGGGTGCGATTATACCTGCGCGCGAGTAGTGCGCATCCTGGTCTTGACAGTCTTATCGTTTTGCGGATAATTACTGCATTCGTTTTTCCAAAGGCATGGATGGAGGAAAGTACTTCAGTGTAAGCCGACAGGGAAGCCAGAGCATTCCGAAACCGGGAAGGGTGATTGAGACTTTGGCACGGTGGCAACTGAGGGAAGTTCCCTCTTGAGCCGTCTGAGTGAATGGGAAACCTAGTAGTTCAGGCCGTGATCTCGACGTTACCCGGGAAGCCGATGTTGGTCGGTTTGAAGTGAGCCTGAATAGGCTAAGTTGGGTGGTACCGCGGGAACTCCCTCCCGTCCCAGTTCTGGGCGGGAGGTTTTATTTTTTGATGATCGAGAAACAAACCGCGATATTCAAGGAATGAACATCGAGTTATCGTTTAACGGAGGAAGCATGTTGGATAATTTAAATGAAATCGAAAAAACAGCCCTGGATGCCCTCGCCTTAGTACAGGATGAATCTGGGCTGGAAGGCTGGCGCGTGAATCATCTCGGTCGGAGTTCCTCCCTGATGCAGGTTTTTAGCAGACTGGGTTCGCTTTCAAAAGAGGAACGGCCGGCGGTTGGGCAGGCGGCAAATCGGGTCAAGCTCGCGCTCGAGGCGGCTCTGGCCGAAAAAACCGAAGCCCTCAAAAGGTCAACCCTGGAGCATTCTTTAAGTGAGGAAAGGCTGGACGTCACCCTGCCCGGGCGCCCCATCCATCACGGACGGCTGCATCCGTCCACACAACAATTGCGGCGCGTACTGGGGATCCTAGCCGAGATGGGATTTCAGGTCTATACCTCACGCGAGGTTGAAACCGATGAGATGAACTTCCAGCTGCTAAACTTCGCGCTTCATCATCCCGCGCGCGACATGCAAGATTCATTTTACGTGGAGGCACGCGAGCGGGGCGATAATCCGATTTTGCTTCGCACACATACCTCTCCCGGCCAGATACGCGCCATGCGCGAGTTTGCCGCGAAAGACCCTAAGAATCCACCACCCATTCGCATTGCTTTACCGGGTATGTGCTTTCGTTTTGAACAGATCACGGCCCGCTCGGAGATTCAGTTTAATCAAGTGGAAGGGTTGGCCGTAGGCGAGGGTATTACTTTCGCGGATTTGAAGGGCATGTTGACGAATTTTGCCCGCCGTATGTTTGGGGACCAGGCGCGCGTCCGGTTCCGTGCCTCTTACTTCCCTTTCACGGAACCTTCTGCCGAAATGGATGTGGAATGTTTCGTTTGTGGTGGCAAAGGCTGCCAGGTTTGCAAGGGATCGGGCTGGTTGGAGATCCTCGGCTGCGGCATGGTGCATCCCGTCGTCCTGCAGAACGGTGGCTACGACCCACAGCGATATTCCGGCTTTGCCTTCGGTATGGGACCCGAACGTCAGTTGATGTTGAGGTACCGCATCAACGATATTCGCTACTTCTGGGGAAACGACGTAAGGTTCCTGGAGCAGTTTTAGCTGGGGATCGACATTCGATACCCGATAATGGAGATTGGAATCTCGGAGTAACTGCCATGAGTATTAGCGGATTGGATAAGCTGGATGCATGGTGCAAAGCAATAGATTTCGCAGTACGCGTCAATAAAGGTGTGCTTCCCTTGTTGCCGCTAGAGGAAAAATGGTCATTGAATCAACAGCTTCGCCGATCCTCACAAAGCATTCCAGCAAATATCGCCGAAGGGCATGGCAGATTTTATTTTCAGGACAATGTGAGGTTTTGCTATATTGCTCGCGGTTCGCTGGAGGAGACCCTAAGTCATCTCGCCTACGCGAATAAGGTTGGCTACCTTTCTGATACTCTGTACACGTGTCTTGCAGCTGACGGAGAAAATCTAAATCGTCTGATTAATGGCTACATCGTTTTTCTCAAGAAAAGCAAACAAGGATCCAATGAACCTGGTGCCAATCACTCTTTAAGCGACTCTTCATCAGCATATATCATCGAAGATATTTCAACTTTGCGCTCAGATTCGAATAACGAATAACAAATAACGATTAACAAATATCGCGCTTTTAAGGATTTATTATGAAAATACCTCTATCATGGCTCAAAGACTTTATAGCGTTCGACGGTCTGTCCATCGAAGAAATTGCACGCAAACTGACTCTGGCCGGCCTGGAAGTGGACGAAATCGTATATGTTGGTCTGGCGATGCCTGGCAACAACATAGGTGAGCGGCATGAATTCAAGACCAGCGGTATCGCCTGGGATAAGGAAAAAATCGTTGTAGCCGAGATCCGCGAAGTAATGCCGCATCCCAACGCTGACCGATTAACGCTGTGCGACCTCTTCGACGGCCTGGTACAACATACCGTCTTGACCGGCGCGCCCAATATCTTTCATCTGAAAGGTCAAGGCAGGCTCTCCAAACCGATCAAGGTTGCATATGCCAGGGAAGGTGCGACATTGTACGACGGCCATGCCGAAGGCTTGCAGTTGATGACGCTCAAGCGTACAAAGATCCGCGGAGTTGATTCGTATTCAATGGTTTGTTCCGAAAAGGAACTCGGCATCTCCGAAGACCACGAGGGCATCATCCTGCTGGATGATGACGCTCCGGTTGGCGTGCCGCTTGCCGATTACATGGGCGACGCCGTGCTGGATATCAGCATTCTGCCCAATATGGCCCGCAACGCCAATGTGATCGGTGTGGCGCGTGAACTGTCCGCGCTCACCGGGCGCGAACTCATCAAGCCCACGATCAAGTACAAGACCGAAGGCGCGTCGGTGGAAAATCTTGTCTCGATCCAAATCACTATCCCGGGTCTCAACCCGCGCTTCGTGCTTGGGCTGATCCGGGATGTGGAGATCAAGCTCAGCCCGTATCAGATCCAGCGGCGGCTAAAACTGGCTGACATGCGCCCCATCAATTGCATCGTAGATGCAACCAACTATGCCATGCTTGAACTTGGCGAGCCCCTGCATGCGTTCGATTACGATGTATTGGTCGCGCGTAGCGGCAATTCATCACAGAGACAGCCGGTCAGGATCATCACACGCTCGGCAGTGGACGGTGAAAAGCTCAAGACCCTCGATGGTATGGAACGGACGCTCACCTCTATGAATGTCCTCGTTTGTGATGCGAAGGGTCCGCTCTCGATTGCCGGCGTGATGGGCGGTGCTGATTCGGAGGTCACTGAAAAGACGCGCAATATCCTGCTGGAAGGCGCGGCCTGGAACTTTATTAATATACGCCGCACTGCCAAGCAGCACAACCTCCCCTCAGAAGCGTCGTTCCGATTCTCGCGCGGCGTGCATCCCGCCTTAGCGGAGTTGGGCGTCAGGCGCGGCTTGCAATATATGGCTTTATGGTCAGGCGGCGTAGCCGCGCCCGGCCTCGTTGACGAATATCCACTTAAGCCGAAGAATCCAACGATCACGGTTACACCGGGAGATGTCAAACGCCTGCTCGGCCTTGAACTATCTGCGGAAGAAATTGTTGCACTTCTGGAAAAGCTTGAATTTAAATGCACCATCCGTGACTCCAAAACTGGGGATCGAGGAGCGGGGTCGGGCAAACCCAAATCCAAACCCCGCGTCACGGATCCTGGGACTCGAATATCGGTTGTTGTGCCGCCGCACAGACTTGATATCGGCGAGGGCGTCATCGGTCTCGCCGATGTGCTCGAAGAAATCGCCCGTGCGTATGGCTATGATCGCATCCCATCCACTAATATGGCCGATGCACTTCCGCCGCAGATCGGTAATCCCGGCCACGAATGGGAGGAACACCTGCGCGATCTTCTTGTTGCGCTCGGCTTCGACGAAGTGGTCAGCTATCGTCTGACCTCCGCGGAACGCGAGTCGCGCCTGGGGATCACTGGTGAATATGTACACATTACAAACCCGATCGCACCCGATAGGAGCGTCCTTCGCCGCAGTTTACTGGCCTCTGTGCTCGATAATCTTGAACGCAATATTCGCTTGAGCGAAAGCCTGGCTTTCTTTGAAATTGGACCGGTGTTCGAACCTGCGGTCAACGGCGCTTCAGATCCCCCGGCGGCTGAAGAGCAGGGTCTTCCTAATGAACCGCGCAAACTTGCCCTCGCGATGACGGGTCTGCGCGCAGCGACCGCCTGGGATATAAAGGAACCGCCTCCATTCGATTTCTTTGACTTAAAAGGACGCATCGAACTCCTTTTGAGCGCTCTCCATTTCAACAATGTTTCCTTTTTCCCAACCGATCCTGTTAACTCTTTGAATAACTCTACGGGTACGGCGTCGTTCCAGACTGGTTATCTGCACCCTGGCAAAGAAGCCGAGATCAGAGTGAGCGACCAAAAAGTTGGCATGCTCGGCGAACTGCACCCCATCGTCCAAGAGAAGTTTGAATTTGGTGCTTTCCCGGTCCTGGTTGCGGAGTTTGATCTTGCGACATTAAAGACGGTCTCGCAGACATACGAGATTACACCCGTGCCGGAGTTCCCGCCTGTTTTGGAGGATATTTCTATCATCGTAGCCGAGGCGGTTCCGGCATCGACGATAGAAACTTTGATCCGGCAGACCGGCGGTAAGTCGGTGACGGATGTCCGTTTGTTCGATGTTTACCATGGAGGACAGATCGGCGCGGGACAGAAATCGCTGGCTTACAGTCTGACCTACCAGGCCACGGACAAGACCATGACAGATTCTGAAGCAGCGGCCATCCGTAATAAAATCGTGAAGAGACTTGAACAGGGGGTGGGCGCAAAACTACGCAGCTAGAAAATTGTAAAGGTTTTGAAAAACCAGGAACATCAAAGGTTACTCATCAAATAAACAGGAGAATGGATCATGGACAATAGGAACAAAGGGATCATTGCAACCATCGCCAGTGCTCTACTATGCGGCTGCCCGGGATTGTTTTTGTGTATCTTTGGAGCTTTCACGGCAACCGGTAATATGCCTTACAACACGGAATTGAATGGCATAACCAACTCCGGCACTTTGCCTCCGACTGCTGGTTATGTGCTCCTTTGCTTAGCCTTGATCTTCATAGCCATACCGGTCGTGGTCGGTTTCCTCACCTTGCGCAAGAAGCCCGCCGCTCCAGTCAGCACCGAACCCATCCCGCCTGCATCATAGTCGAAGCCAGGGTAAAAAAGGATCTGCGTCTTTTGTACGACTCAGATCCTTTTTTTAGTTATTCATTTGCATTTCTTGACTCTTTTAAAATCAAGAACATTTGTTTATGGGACTACGATCCTTAGAGACATGCTGCAAAATTCATTCAGGCCTCTTCGCAGAGCCCATACGGTTTTATACGAGCCCGAGTTTTTGGGAGCCGTCATCGTTATTTTTAGTGACACTGCCTGGCCCGATCCGACAGAGTTCGGAAGGTCTGCGCCTTTTGATTTACCGAATTTTGTGCCGCTCGAATAAATAAAATCAACACTCGTACTGTCCCAAGTCTTTCTACCGGTATTCGTAACCGTCCAAATCGCAACGAAATTCTGGTTCGAAGCCTCCGTCGCACCATCCGCAGGAGATTGCCCGGTGACTTCACATTGGTAATCAATGGTTGATGAAGGGGTCACCGGTGTGACAGGGGTTATTACCAGTCCGGGGATACTTGTGGGCGAGACCAAAAAGAATATAAAGGTTGGGGTGTTTGTCGGTGTAGTCGAAGGGATATTCGTAGGGAACGGTGTGAAGGATGGCGTTAGCGTTGCGGTGAATAACGCGGCTGTCCGTGAGGCGGCTACCGCCGCGGTCTGAGCCACGATTGTCTCAACGCCACCCTGTACCGTGGTTGGAATAGCCGCTGGTTTGATAAGGGTCGTGATATCACAACTAACCACAAAAAGTGTGATGACCAGCAGAAAATATAGGATACGCCTTTGTAGCCTCATTCGCAATCCTCACCCTGATCCCAACGCTTCCTTCATGCTCGTTACGGCGTCATGCCTGGGCGGATGATTTCCACATTGATATCGGCAATACAGAGTTTTATTCCGTCGCCGATAACTGCCCATGCTGTGCCGATATGGATCGGCTCTCTACCCTCAAAATTAGGGGCGGTCAGGAAAGCGCTCAAAGTGATTGTCTTGGTTTTCTGCACGGTTATCCCAAGAGAATGCTGCGATCCAACCGACGACATTGTCAAGCCAAAATTGGAGGGAACGTTGGTGTCGATCGAAGAAGACAGGAATTCCCAGGTCCAGGTGGGATCCCATGTGATGGTGCCGTCATTTCTGAATGTCCATCTGACATTGAGCGTATCGCCCACTTTTAGAATTGTAGCTGGGCTGCCATCACCAGGAACCTGACCAACGAGGGTACAGGAATATCTGGCCTTCTTGCCCGACGAACTGGAACTTCCTCCCCCACCTCCACCGCCTCCGCCTCCGCTGGACGGCGGAACGACGGTAAACGGAGTGGAGGTATCAAGGATGGGCGTCAAAGTAGGTATCTCGAGGGGGATGGTCGTCGGTGTTAAGGTTTCGGTCGCAGCCGGCGCCTGTGCCGCAACGGTTTGGGCTACCGCTGTTCCCATTTGATTTTGGGCTTGGACGGTGCTGGCAACAGAAGTTTCAACCTGTGCCTGAATCTGCTCCGGAGATTGCCCTGGCGCGCAAGCGGCTAGTAAAGCCGCAACAGCGAGTAAAACGAGGATATCTTTTCGGAAAGCTTGCATGCTATTCTCCTTGGCTTAATTTAGGCTTCTTACTTCGGATTCGATTCACCGGCGCCGATGCCCAGCGGCTGCCATTTCTTTTCGTCCTTCAAACGGTGCTGAATGCCGTGGCGATCGTGAATCTCATCAAAGCCCAATGGTTTAATAAACATCTCTTCGCCGTCGAGCAGACCGGTGAGTCCGGCCTGGCCTGCCTCGGGACGTTTGTTCTGGCAGTATTTGCAACTCTTCGGATCGTGTGCTTTATACATAGAAGGCTCTTCGTAACTCGACACGTAGCCTTCGTAGTTGCGCACGATGACTTTATGGTCCGACATACTGAGTAGGTAATTCGGCATGACGGGTATCTTTCCGCCGCCGCCTGGTGCATCCACGATGAACTGCGGGACGGCGTAACCGGAAGTATGTCCGCGCAAGCCTTCAATGATCTCGATGCCTTTCGACACCGGCGTGCGGAAGTGTCCCGCGCCCTCGACCAGATCGCACTGATACAGATAATACGGCCTGACGCGGATCCGCGTCAGTTTCTGGACCAATTCGCGCTGAATGTGAACACAATCGTTGATCCCCGCCAACAAAACGGACTGGTTGCCCAGCGGGATGCCGGCGCGTGACATGCGGTCGCAAGCCTCGGCAAGTTCCTTTGAGATCTCATTCGGGTGGTTGACATGTATGTTCAACCACAATGGATGGTATTTGCCTAGCATATCACAAAGTTCCTGGGTTATGCGCATGGGCATGAACACAGGAACGCGTGAACCGATACGGACAATCTCGATATGAGGAATTTCACGCAACCGGGTGAGTATCTCTTCAAGGATTTTCGGCGCAAGCACTAGCGGGTCGCCGCCTGAGAGCAGGACGTCGCGCACTTGCGGAGTCCGCTTCAGATAATCGAGCTGCTGCTCGAACTCCTGGCGCGAGAACGTCTGTCCGGGATCGCCGACAATGCGGGAGCGTGTGCAGTAGCGGCAATAGGAAGCACATTGCGTTGTGACGAGCATCAATACGCGATCTGGATAACGATGGACCAGTCCCGGGACGGGCGAGTGCCGGTCCTCTGCCAGCGAGTCTTCCATCATCCCGGTGAAGGGCATGATCTCCGCCTCGGTCGGGATGATCTGCTGGCGCACCGGGTCCTGGGCATCATCCGGGTCGATCAGTGAAATGAAATAAGGTGTTATATCCACGCGGAACAGACCGCTGGTATTCAGTGCTTTACGCTCGGAATCGTTCAGCGGGAAGACTTTTTCGATTTCCTCCGCTGAATTAAGACGGTGGCTCAATTGCCAGCGCCAGTCGTTCCACTTCTCGTCTGGAATGGCGTTATAAACAGGTGCACGTTTGGAAACGATAGGGGTGGTCATAGGATGTTCCTCCGAATTGAAAGACAAGGGAAACTATTAAAAAGGGTAGACACGCGTAGTAGACCAAACGGAGGATCGTGGTCAGGGCGAAAGAAACCCGCAAACTGGTTGGCGACATATGCCATTTTAAGTATTGTAAGAGGAAACAAAGGGCAGGTCAACCTCCCTTCAGGGAAATCGACATAAAATCGCAATAACTATCCAAAGCTCTGCCTAAAGTACCCGAAAAAATGGACGTGTGCAGGGTGTGAACTGCACTCGATACCCGTCCATTTTCCGC
>JBGQIO010000132.1:0-10303 GCA_041498515.1 Anaerolineae bacterium | reverse complement strand
TCCGATCGGGGTCGTGAGCGGACCTTTGATCCCCACCAAAAATTCCTTGAATGCTTCGGTCGTTTCGTCGGGCAGCCAGGCATTTGATTGCTTGAATGATTTCTCGCCCGCCAAGACCTCCATCCAATGGATCTTGCGTTGTCCCTCATATGCTTTATTAACCGCTGCGTCGAACACACGCACCGAGGCGCGCCAGATGTCGCGGCCCGTGCCGTCGCCTTCCACGAACGGAATGATGGGCTGATCGGGTACTTGTAACTTGCCGTCGTCTATGGTGATTTTCGCCCCGCCTGCGGGGACTTTAACATTTGTATAAGCCATGGATTGCTCCTTACGGTAAATTCGGTCGGATTATTTTATCCGCACTTTTTGATTCCCTGGCACGGATAATCCTCATCATGGGTCAATTGTCGGAATCATATCCGCCTCTGTTCAAGATCTTCTTCATATATGGATCACTCAGGACTATCCAACCGCTTCTCGCGGACCCCCAGAGGTTTTCTTTCGTTAAATCGATCGTGTTTGTCCCCGGACATAATTATAAAGAGCCTTTATCGGCGTTTATCTTCCATTTGATCAAATTCACGTTGCTTTGCATTGATAAATTTGAATACGATTGACATGAAAAGCAATATAATAACAGAGAGTATGGTCTGGATCATCGAAGCTCCACCGCGTAGCAGACCCAATATCCATGATCCCTTGGAAGTGGTTCGTTCGTCTTTCACGCTCGGTATGCTGGGATGCTCGCGAACCTGTAGCTTGACGGTAGTGACGGGGGTTTTAGCTTGGGTGTATGCCATGGATCGCTCCTTACGGTAAATTCAGACAGATTATATCATTCGCACTTTTCAGCCTCCTAGTGACGAATATCCTTATTCATATTACTTTTGTCCGAATTAAATTTTCCTCTTGACAGAATCCCGCCCCGGAATAAAATTAGACCCAATATGTTTGCCGTCTTCCGAAATAAAAGCCATCTACGACAACGCTTGTTCCGGAGATCCCCTTTTTTTGAAATTAGAGAGTCGCTTTTAGCGGCTCTCTTTTTTTGCTTTTTTCGCTGAACCCTTTGTTGCGGCTTCTCCCTCAACCTCGCATTTTGAAACCATCAACCATCAACCTTCAACCTTAAACCTGCAACCTTCAACTTTTAATCCAAAGATGCTCAAATTCCCCGGCCTGATTGATCCGCACGTCCATCTGCGCGAACCCGGTGCGACCCATAAAGAAGACTGGGATACCGGCACCTCTGCCGCGCTGGCAGGCGGATTCACAATGGTGCTGGCAATGCCCAATACCAAACCGCCGATCTTTGACAGTGAGACCCTTGATCTCGCCCTCCAGGCTGCCAGAGGAAAAGCGCGCTGCGACTATGCTCAATACGTCGGCGCAGGTCCCGATAACGCGCAGGCTGTCGCCGGTCTGGCCGATAGAGCCGCCGCCCTCAAGATGTATCTCGACGTGACCTTTGGTCAATTGCGCCTCGATGCTATGACCCTCTGGCAGCCCCATTTTGAAAAGTATCCCCATAAATATCCCATTGTCGTGCATGCGGAAAGCAGGAGCATGGCTGCTGCGATTTTATTTTCCGCCCTCTATGATCGGCCTGTCCACATTGCCCACATTTCACTGAAGGAGGAAGTTTTGCTGATCAAAGCCGCTAAAGAACGCGGCCTCAAAGTCACCTGTGAGATTTGCCCGCATCATTTGTTTTTGTCGAAGGATGACATTCCGGCAATGGGTCATGGTCACGCAGGCCGCGCGGAAGTACGTCCGCGTTTGGCGTCAAAGGAAGATGTTAGCGCCTTGTGGGAACACATGGATGTGATCGACTGCTTCGCTACTGACCACGCACCGCATACCCTGGCAGAAAAAGACTCTGAGAATCCTCCCCCTGGCTTTCCAGGCCTCGAAACCGCCTTGCCCTTGCTCTTGACCGCTGTCTCCGAATCCCGCCTCACGGTTCCTGACCTGATCGCCCGGATGGTTGACAATCCGAGGAAGATTTTCAACCTGCCCGAACAGCCTGAGACCTGGGTCGAAGTGGATGAGAACGCCGGATATGAGATTAAAGCCGCCGGGCATTTCTCCCGTTGCGGCTGGACTCCCTTCGAGGGCCGGAAGGTGAAAGGCCGCGTCACGCGCGTCGTCTTGCGCGGTGTGGACGTCTTCAAGGATGGCAAAGTTTTGGTGGAAAAGGGTTTTGGCAGGAACGTGAGGGCATAATAATGAAGATAGGGAAAGCCATATCATTTTTTGCTTTCTGCATGAATACCTGACCTACAAATTACAACTCCCGATTCCCGAATATCGAGTACCGATTCCCGAACATCGAGTACCGAATACCTAATATCGAATAACGAATATCATTTTTCGAACCTCAAAAGGAGAGTTACCTCATGCCCACCCAATCTTCATCCCCTCATCTGCCTTTCGGCGAGGACAAGAAAGCCGACTGGTACGGCAAGGATATCATTTCGGTCAAGCAGTTCAGTCGTAGCGATTTGCAATATGTGTTCGACGTGGCGCACGAGATGCGCGGCATGGTCGAGCGCATTGGCACCTTCGACCTTCTGAAAGGCAAGATCCTGGCGAACCTGTTCTACGAGCCTTCCACGCGCACCTCGTCCTCGTTCACTGCTTCCATGGAACGCTTGGGCGGCTCGGTCATCCCGATCAATGAGGTGAAATACTCCTCCGTATCGAAGGGCGAGAGCCTGCCCGATACCGTCCGCACGCTCGAATGTTACGCGGATGTGATCGTTCTGCGTCATCCCGAGACGGGCTCGGCGGCCATTGCCGCCAAGGCGGCGCGCAAACCCATCATCAACGCCGGTGACGGTGTAGGCGAGCATCCAACGCAGGCCTTATTGGATACGTTCACGATTATGGAAGAGGTCGGTCGCCTCGATAACCTGAACGTCACCATGCTCGGCGACCTCAAGTATGGACGCACCGTCCATTCGCTTGCACGCTTGCTTTCTCAGTTTAACGGCATTAAATTGAATTATGTCTCCCCCGATATTTTGAAAATGCCGAAGGAAGTGATGGACGAAGTGGCCGCGAAGAAAGTGCCGCAGGCCGAGTTCAACTCGCTCGAAAAGGTCCTGCCCGAGACCGATGTGCTGTATGTTACCCGCGTCCAGAAGGAACGCTTCGAAGATCCCGCCGATTATGAAAAGGTCAAGGGTGCCTACGTGATTGACCCGCCCACCATGAAATCTGCAAAGCAGGATATGATCGTCATGCACCCGCTGCCGCGCGTCGGTGAGATCAGCGTTGACTTCGACGACGACCCTCGTGCGGCTTACTTCCGCCAGATGGAATATGGGTTGTATGTGAGAATGGCCCTGCTTGCAATGGTATTGGGCAAAGCCTAGCGTCAAATTAAACCTGGCCCCTGACACCTGAAACCTGGAACCTGACACCCCCTCATGGAAACCTTCTTCTCTCTCCTCGAAAAACGCGTCGACGACTGCTCTTCCCTTCTATGCGTTGGGCTCGACCCGCACATTCCCGACCTTAAAGAACCCACTGCCGCCTCTGCCCTGGAATTCTGCCTGCGTCTCGTAAAAGCGACGGCCTCCTACGCGGCGGCCTTCAAACCCAATGCAGCCTTCTTCGAAGTCTTCGGCCCGGAAGGCTGGATTGCGCTCAAGCAGGTGATCCTCGCCATCCGTTCCGAGTCGGAGCGGCTTGGCTCTCATATCCCTGTCATCCTCGATGCCAAGCGCGGCGACATTGCCTCCACCGCGGAAGCCTATGCCTCCTCCGCCTTCGGGAATCTCGGCGCGGATGGTATTACCTTGAACCCCTATCTCGGGAAAGATTCGATTGAGCCCTTTATTCGGGATCAGGAAAAAGGTGTATTCCTCCTTTGCAAGACTTCCAATCCGGGGAGCAGCGATTTACAGGATTTGACGGTCAGGGAAGAAGATAAAGGAAAGGCAAACCCTTCTTCCTCACCCCTTTTTCTTTACGAATATGTTGCCGGCCTCGCGCAGCAATGGAACACGAGGAACAACGTCGGACTCGTGGTCGGCGCGACCTACCCTGAAACTCTCGCGCGTGTCCGCTCAGCCGCGCCCGACCTGTGGTTCCTCGTTCCCGGCGTTGGGACCCAGGGAGGCGAATTGGGGTCCGCCTTGAAAGCCGGCTTGCGCCGGGATGGCAAAGGGATGTTGATCAACGTCTCACGCACGATTGCCCGCGCAGACGATCCGCGGCTGACCGCCGCGGAACTGCGCGATAAGATGTTGGAAATTCGAGAGTCGCGAACTGGAGATCGCAAAATCGAATCAGCTCCCGAAGCACCATATACGACTCTCGACTCTCGAATATCGGATCACGAATTATCGGCCCTTGCCGACGGGTTGCTTTCCGCCGGTTGCATCAAATTCGGCGAATTCACTCTTAAGTCGGGACTCAAATCTCCCATTTACATTGATCTGCGCCAGATCATTACCTATCCCGAACTGTTGGAACAAGTCGGTTCAGCCTATTTGCCCCTTCTTAAAGGCTTGAAATTCGACCGCCTCGCGGCTTTGCCCTACGCCGCCATCCCGATTGCGACGGCCATTTCCTTGCAGGGCCGCTATTCAATGATCTACCCGCGCAAAGAAGTCAAGGCGTATGGCATGAAAGCGGAGATCGAGGGCGAGTATCACTCTGGCGAGACCGTGGTCGTGATCGATGATCTTGCCACAACCGGTGGCAGTAAATTCGAAGCGATTGAGAAACTTACAACCGCAGGGCTTATAGTGAAGGATGTGGTTGTGTTGGTGGACCGCCAATCCGGTGCAAAAGAATCGCTTGCGGAAGCGGGGTACGATCTTCACTCGGTCCTGACCATCACCCAGCTGCTGGATTACTGGGAGTCCGCAGGGAAGGTTGAAAAGGCCAAGATTGATGTCACGAGAGTATTTTTGCGACAGGGACAATAATATAATTGGATCCTAGCTCTTTAAACAGCAAGCGGAAGCCGAATAAGCTTATCCTTTCAAGTTTTATTTTAGGCTTTATCCCGGCGGTTGCGATACCCTTTGCGATCATTTTCCCGTCCCTGCAGTTCTATATGTTCTTTTTACTGCCATTCGGATTGGTCGCCGCCCTTTTGGCGATGATCGCATTAAACCGAATTAAGCGCGGGCTCGGCTCGCCTCAGGACCGCCCTCTGGCCATCATTGCCTATTTTCTTGGCCTCTCGCCCGTGTTATATTTCTGTGGCATATTTACCTATCAACTTTTAAAGTTGTGATCATTCGAGAGGAGCTGCCATGCCAAAAAAACAAACCTTTACTGGTCGCATTCAAAATGCAGGCGGTGGCGGTGGTTTCGTGGAGATTCCCTTTGATGTGGAAAAAGCGTTCGGCTCCAAACGGCCCAAGGTCAAGGCTCTGATCGAAAGTGTTCCGTATCGCGGCACGCTGGTCCGCATGCGAGGGGAACATCATATGCTGATCATTCTCAAAGGGATTCGTGAACAGATCGGCAGGACCTTTGGGGATGAGGTCAAGGTCATTGTCGAGCCGGATACGGAACCGCGCCTGGTGCCGGTACCGCCGGATTTAATGAGGGAATTGAAAAAGAATAAGGATGCCAAAGACCTCTTTGATAAGCTGTCTTATACTCATCGAAGGGAATATGTCCGCTGGATCGAAGAAGCCAAACGCGCAGAGACTCGCGCTGGTCGTGTTGTTAAAACAATTGAAATGTTAAAAAAAGGCAGGCGTTCAATTTAAAATCTTCCAATTTTAAACCTTCTAACCTTCAACCCTCAACAGGCCAACCTTCGGGCGACCGGAGGTGCAGGTGTTCTTCCTGCTCGGCCTCAAGACGCCATCGCCCACTTTTATGCGAGGTGGCTACGAGCCACCATCGCATACTTCGACGATATGAATCGTCGAAGCGAGTAAAATGAATCGCCGAAGCCAACTACCCAACCTTGAACCCCTCCCGAGGCCTTATGCAGCTCAAGCCGTATCTCGAAACCCTTTATGATTACAACTTCTGGGCGAATCATCGCTATTTCTCGGTAGCCGAGGCATTGCCCGTCGAGCAGCTCCATCGCATGCAGGGACACAGTTGGGGCAATGTGCAGGCCATGTTCGTCCATATGCTGAGCAGCGAATGGGTTTGGCTTCAACGTTGGCACGGTGCTTCTCCCAAAGGCCATTTGGATCAGGCCGATTTTCCGACGCTGGCCTCCGTCAAGGAACCCTGGTCGGAACAGGAAGCCGAACTCCGCGCCTACCTCGGGTCCCAAACGGAGGGCGGCCTTCAATCCGTGATCACCTATACCAACTTCAGAGCGGAGACCTTCCACGTGCCTTTATGGCAGATGCTGATGCATCTCGCGAATCACGAGACGCACCATCGCGGCGAACTGGCAGCGATGTTCGCATTGATGGACGTGCCTCATCCGGAAGAAGAAGTGATCCAATACTTCTTGAACTTGACTGGGCAGAAAAAGTTTTGACATGGCAAAGAGATAGATTCTCGTCCCTCCTGGCGATCCTGCACAAAGGATTTTCCGTGTCCCCGTGCTTCGTGTTTCCGTGTCTCCGTGTCTCCATGCCACGTATTCCCTCTCTCATTATTCTATAACTAAATCTTAAAATGTATCCTTTCTTTCGTAAGGTCCTCTTCCAACTTGACCCCGAACGCGCCCACGCCTATACGCTTAATGCATTACGGTTCGCGGGGAGCTTTCCTCCCTCGCGCTGGATTTTGCAGGCTATATATTCCACTCCATCCAAACCTGTTACCGT
The DNA here is from genome assembly GCA_041498515.1 of Anaerolineae bacterium. Lineage (GTDB taxonomy): Bacteria > Chloroflexota > Anaerolineae > Anaerolineales > Villigracilaceae > Fen-1038. The sequence goes on along the minus strand of JBGQIO010000132.1, from coordinate 3,530 downwards.
TTTTGGATTGACTTTTAAGAATCCGGTTGGTCTGGCGGCCGGCTATGATAAGGACGCCCTTGCCTTGCGCGGGCTTGCTGCGCTGGGTTTTAGCCATCTCGAGGTCGGCACGATCACGCCCCTGCCGCAGTCCGGTAACCCGCGGCCGCGCCTGTTCCGCCTGGTCGAAGATGAGGCGGTCATCAACCGCCTGGGTTTCCCGAGCCGCGGATCGGAATTTGTTCAAACGCGGCTTAACCGTAATCTTCGTTCCGGCTGGGTCGAACGCTTTATCGGGTTTGCTCCTCGCCGTATCCTCCGTCGGTCTTATCCCTTTGGCCAGGGGTCGTCCACCCTCCTCGGCCTGAATCTCGGGAAGAACAAAAACACCCCCAACGATCAAGCCGTCTTTGATTATCTCGAATTGCTGCAGAACTTCGCTCCTTTAGCGGATTACCTCACGATCAACGTCAGCTCGCCCAATACGGTCGGGCTTCGTGACCTGCAGGGACGCGCCGCCCTTGAAGGCCTGCTGACCCAGCTTCATGCGCAGCGCCTGCTCGAACAAAAAAAACTGGAGAAACGCATCCCGCTCCTGGTCAAACTCGCGCCGGATTTATCCGACCGCGAATTGGACGAGGCTGTGGATGTGATCTTGTCCACTCGCATGGACGGGATCATTGCCACAAACACCACATTGGAACGTCCTGGTCTTCGATCAAAGGATCGGTCCGAAAGCGGCGGGTTAAGCGGCGTGCCGCTTCGCCTGCGGAGTGAAGAGGTTTTGCAAAAAATCGTCCGCCGTGTGAATGCTCAGATCCCGATCATCAGCGTCGGAGGCATAATGACGCCTGAAGATGCGAAGCGCAGGTTGGGCTTGGGTGCGACGCTGATCCAGATTTATACAGGCCTGGTCTACCGCGGGCCGGGCTTGGTCAAACAGATTGTAAATTCCTTGTAGGGGCGAAGCATTGCTTCGACCCTTTCTGAATTATCGCTTCACCCGTTTTCAAATCGCTTCGTCCCTTTCTAAATTGTCGCTTCGCCCTTTCCAATTTGTCAATTTGCCTCTCTATCGAAGAGCGGTCGTCCCTGAGTTTTATGGTATGATGTTCGCGCAACAGGAACCCTATGGACGAAAAAATCACAATTATTGAAGGCCCGCCTCCGATCTTTGAACAGGTTAACGACGGCTGGGCAATGGGACTGAACGAAAGCCCGCATATCCTCGTACCCGCCCTGACGCGCTTGCGCACTTTCAATGGGAATGCGCTTGTGGAACGTTGCCACCGGGCGTGGAATAATAAAGACCACATTCACCTGCATTACCGCAACGATCTGGGCCTCGAGCAGACCGCGCCCATCTTGGCTGCCCGTAATGTCGAAACCTCGGACGGACATATGTTGCTGCTCTGGGTCTGTCTCGACCGCGACCATGTCGAATACGAGTTTGATGACGGCGACGATGAAAGCGCCGACGACGATTCGAACTAACTGGACCGGGCTCACAGCCCGGTCTTTCTTTTTGTTTTCCATGGATCGTGAATCAAAATTTGGTAGAATACCAATGCCATGGTTAACCCTCCTAATCCCTAATACCTGAGACCCAATCCCTATTCCCCTGTAACGCTCATGGAATTTGAACCAGTCATTGGCCTGGAAGTCCACGCCGAACTTCAAACGAAATCGAAGATGTTCTGCTCCTGTGAAGTGCTGGATAGCACCCTCGCAGCGCCGAACACCGCGGTCTGTCCCGTCTGCTCGGGCATGCCGGGCACGCTGCCCGTTGTCAATCAAATGGCGGTCGAGATTGCCCTCCGTGTTGCCCTGGCGCTCGAGTGTACGGTCCAACACACCAGTATCTTTGCGCGCAAGAATTATTTTTATCCCGACCTGCCCAAAGGCTATCAGATCTCTCAGTATGAGCACCCGCTTGCGGTGAATGGCAAACTAGCCATTCGCACCTCTGAAGGCGAGCAGGTCATCCGCATCCGCCGGGTGCATCTGGAAGAAGACACCGGCAAATTGACTCATGTCGAACGCGACGGAAGTTCCTACTCGCTCGTGGACTTGAACCGCGCCGGTGTGCCGCTTCTCGAGATTGTCTCCGAACCCGACCTCCATTCTGCGGAAGCTGCCCATGCCTACGGCGAAGCCTTGCGTGCCGTCCTGCGCTACTTGGGCGCCAACAGCGGCGATATGGAGAAGGGTGTGATCCGCTTTGAAGCGAACGTCTCGGTGCGGCCAAAAGGCACTACCGAATTTGGCACGCGCACGGAAGTCAAGAATTTGAATTCGTTCCGCGCCATGGATCGTTCGATTGCCTACGAAATTGAACGTCAGAGCCGCATCCTTTCGGAAGGCGGGGTGGTGGATCAGGAAACGCTCGGCTGGTCCGAGGCGCGCGGCGTTACTTATTCCCAGCGTAGTAAGGAGGACGCCCACGATTATCGTTACTTCCCCGAACCCGATCTGCCTCCACTGGTTGTCGAAAAGGAATGGGTTGAGCGTGTTTCGAAAGGACTGCCTGAGTTGCCGCACGCCAAATATCTTCGTTTCATGAATGAATACGGACTCAACGGTTACAACGCCTGGCGTCTCACCCAGGATCAGGACGTTGCTGGTTACTTTGAGAAGGCTGCTGTTTCCGCACCGGCGCAGAACACGGCAAACTGGATGCTCGGCGATCTGTTCTCGCTGATGAACCAGACGGATACGACCCTCCGCCAATTGAAGGTTCGGCCGGAGGCCTTGGCCCAGTTGGTGAATCTTGTTTCAGATGGGCAGATCAATCAGCAGAGCGGGAAAGAAGTCCTGGCGGAGATGTTTTCATCGGGTAAAAATCCGGGGGAGATTGTGGAAGCCCGCGGCCTCAAGCAGGTATCGGATGAATCCTTCATTTCAGACTTGGTTAGACAAGCTCTGAGTGAGAATCCGAAGGAAGTCGCCAGCTATCGGGCGGGTAAAGTTGGCATAGCCAACTTCTTGTTTGGACAAGTTATGAAGAAGGCCGCCGGCAAAGCCAACCCCCAGGTGGTCAGGGCGGAATTGGAAAGGCAGTTGTCGCAGTAGTGCACGAAATACTAAATTATTTGTGATTACTTTCATATTGACGGGGGTTAATAAGTCGGGTAATCTTAAGCATAAGGGCCTATCCGTAACGTGGAGAAAATCGATTTTGGGGTGCGCAGCGAAGCTGCGCACCCCAAAAAAATCGAACCTCTCCGGATTTTATGGTGAACCTCTAACTTGGTTTGGACTTTATTGATATGAACTGTTTGCGCTGCATGGTCCGTTAACACGCGGGCACCCGTCCGGGGTGCCCGTTTATATTTTCACCAAACTATTATATTAGGAGAAGCATATGACAAAACTTGATGCAGTTGCCCCCTCACCCAAGGAGAAGATGATGCTCGAACCCCTTAATGCGTTTGAGATGGCGCAGAAGCAGTTCGACCATGTTGCAAAACTGCTCAAACTCGACCCCGTCGTCTCCGAAATCCTGCGCTGGCCGATGCGCGAATACTCTTTCCGCATTCCCGTCCGGATGG
>JBGQIO010000131.1:0-10466 GCA_041498515.1 Anaerolineae bacterium | reverse complement strand
CCTGAGGCGAGAAGTGAAATGGCAAAGACGAAGCTTGCAGAAGAGCCAAGCAAAGGAGTCAATGTGCGATAGGCCTCTTCAATCGTGCCGATATGTGTTAATCCCTGGGCAAAGAAAGTGGAGGAGGCCATGATCAGCATCGCTCCGTTAACCAAACCCGCCAAACCCATCGCTATGGTTACATCGAGCAGTTGAAAACGAAACAAGCGTTTAAGCTCTCCATCGTTATTCGTCGGGATCCGATTTTGAGTGAGAGACGAGTGCAGGAAGATGACATGAGGCATGACCGTTGCACCGAGGATCCCAGTGGCAAGGAGCACACTCTCCAACCCGGTAAATTGCGGAACAATGGCATGAAATGCCACCTGCCCCAGATCAGGGCGATCAAGGATGGTCTCAATAATATAGCAAAAGGCAATCACACCCACGAGGGCGGTAATTACCGCCTCCAAAGGGCGAAAGCCTCGCCGTTCCAAGCCGAGAATAATGAAGGTTGTTAATGCAGTGAGCAAGGCTGCCGCTAATAGGGGTATATGGAAGAGCAGATTGAATCCGAGAGCAGCCCCCAGGAATTCAGCCAAATCAGTTGCCATTGCCACGACTTCCATGAGCACCCACATGCCAATCGAAACGGGCTGCGGGAAATATTCCCGGCAGAGTTCCGCCAAATTCCTCCCGGAAGCAATTCCCAATTTCGCTGAAAGCGTTTGAATGAGCATGGCCATTAAGTTGCTTGCCACGATCACCCATAAGAGCATATACCCGAACTGAGCACCCCCTTGAATATTTGTTGCAAAATTGCCAGGATCGATGTAGGCGACACAGGCGATAAATGCCGGCCCCATAAAAGGCAGGATGCGTGCAAATAACCCTTTTTTGCTTTTACCGGTCAAAACTTCATTCGCCGTTCGCAGCGTACTAACATCGGCGGGGCGTATGGAGATCGGTGTTTCTTTGGAGGATGCCATAATAATTTACCTCTTGCGATAATATGAAAAGATCAGGCCAATTCAACATATATTTTTGTAGTGATGTTTAGACCGAGAACCGCAACCTGGCGCCCAATTTTTAGAGTGACATTATTGTCATAGCGCGAATAATCAATGATCTCCACTTGTGCACCGGGGACGAGACCAAGCCCTTCCAGATAGCGAAGCAAATCTACATTGTCGGTTCTTACGCGGAGGATAGTAGCCGTTTGCGCCGGACGAAGCAAAGAGAGAGGGGTCGAAACATCCCGGGGCATCGTTAAATCCGTCGTTGGGATAAGGTCCCCGTGCGGGTCACGGTTGGGGTTCCCCAATGCCGTAGCTATCCGAGCTTCGAAATCCTCCGATATGACATGTTCCAATTTCTCGGCTTCATTGTGGACCTCGTCCCATGAATAACCTAAAGATTGCACCAACCAGGTTTCCAACAAGCGATGATGACGAATGACTTCCAAAGCGGCGCGCCGACCTTTGGCTGTCAGTTTCACTCCCTGGTGTTTGTGATACACAACCAGGGGCGGTTTGACAGAGGCCAGTTTTTGAAGCATACCTGTCACCGAAGCAGGTTTGATTCCGAGACGTGCGGCCAATAAGGTCGTACTGGCAGGTTGACCGCTTTCGGTCAGATCGTAAATGGATTTTAAGTAATCCTGGATCGAATCGGTTAATTGTTCTACCATGGCTAATATATTATTTAGGCTTGCCTAAATAATTCTAGCTTATAAATATAGCCGAGTCAAGGGACCCGCCACTATGGTTTAGGGTATTCTACAAGACGCAAATCTTTTATAACGAAGAAGCAAATTATTTCTATAATTGGTTTTTAGCCGGATCCCCTTGAACCGCATGCACGCAAATTTAAAGGTGGTCTTACCCCTCAATGAAATCTCAATTAGAACGACTAAACAAATTTCCGTCACTGGCAAACCCATAAATAAACCAGTATAAATGCAAAATTCCTCCTAATACACCGTTATTTTATTCATAACCAACTCCCACCTGTCATCAAAGAAATGATCTCATCCTTTTACAGGTTCGCGAACTTTTACAAGCATAGATTATTTGTGTTTATGCCTTTTTAGTGTTTGTCGATCATATCCTAGCTGACGATTTGCTAGCGATTATTATCAGAACAACACTGGATTTAATTTCCACAGTCCGGAATTCCGGTTTGAAACCGGCATTTTCGAAAGAGGGTTTGATGCGTTGACTCAGTATATCGTAAGGGAACGCAGGTGTCTGACCGGTTATTTTAAACAACCAAGCTGAGAGACGATCCAAGAACCTTCGACCGACAATCCAGGCAGCGGGCAAGACGACAATCAGACCTTCACCATGTAGGACGCGATGGATTTCCGATAACGTATCCGTATCGAATAAGTATTCGGTAGGAAAGGTTGAAACCACCGTATCGAAAGTGTTAGATGCAAATGGAAGATATTCCCCTCTTCCGCGCGTTAAATTGAAAATAAGATGACCGGTTTCCACAAGCCGGCGTTTCGTGAGCCATCCCATCTGTGACGATTCATCCAAACCAACAATGGTTCGTTTTTCATCCAATAATTTGTCCTGAAGGTGACCAGGGCCATGCCCAATCTCAAGGACATTCATTCCTTGAATGAAGGGGATAACGGTTTGAATCCAGTCGTCCCAGCGTCCGATTGAAACCACAGCAGCAACGAAGTCATACGTCCAGGCAAAGGTGTGATAGAAATGGTAGAAGAAAAACCGCATAAAGCGACGAAAAACGCCCATATTCTTTCCACAAACAAAACAAGGGTTTGACCCGGCTTCCGGTCAAACCCTTGTTCACATAAATCCGTACTTATGCCGAGGCAGGTGTATCGCTGCCGGATTTCTTGGCGGCAGGTTTACGGACGGCTTCCAGGGCACCCTCACTCCGAGACCGGACTTCCCGGGCTAATTCTTCAGCGCGTATGCGAGCGACCTTGGCCAGTTCTTCCGCGCGAAGGCGAGCCTCGGCAGCGGCGGCTTCGGCACGATCCAAAGCTTCTTCCGCAGATTCAGCAGCCTTATCGCGTATTTCAATGCTCTTATCACGGATTAGTGCACGAGTTTCTTCGCCGCTTTGGGGAGCGAACAACAATGACACTACTGCACCGGTTAAACCGCCGACGATGAAGCCGACGAGAAAAGCACCAAATTCATCACGATCAGAGGACATAGGATATTCTCCTTTCAAGCTTATTTTTGTTTGAGTCCCATCAATTCTAACACACGTTGAATACTGGCTAGATAACTATTAAGTTTGATAACCGGTTCTACAACACTTTCACCTAAAAATTCCGCAGTGCCCCTCAGAGTGTTTATCGTCTCGTTGGTTGACTGAAGGATCGGACGGACTTCATTTTGCAGAAGGTTGATCAAGCTAGCCAATTGGATCAGTAATACAACCAGGGCTACGCCAATAACAAGGGTCTCAAGTGCCACTATGATAATAAAAATATCGCGGATCCGATCCGTTGGAGTGCCCGGTTGAAGAAGAGCATAAACCGCGAAACCAAGCCCAACCAGGATAACGACACCACCCGCGATCACCGCGGCGATGATCGTTCTCATCTGCCGCTCCTGGGCTTTTTGGGCTGCGATCTGATCCGGAGTCAACGGAGGGGTAGCAGGGATATTCGATTGAGATTGAGGAAGCGGCATAGCCATAAATTTATTATATCCCAAGCATGAGCATTTCGTGCCGTAAGGTTTCTGTCCATCCCTCGCTAAAAGGGCGAGGCGAGTAACCAAGTTCGCGGCGAGCTTTGCTATTGTCGCCAATGTATGTGACGCCAGCTATCACGCGTAACCCTTCGGCGGTATATGTTTCGGGAACAGGTATAACTTTATCGACCATGCCCATAAGATCGGACATACCTTTAATAAGGCTGACAGGTAATTTCAATGGAGCAGGAATGCCCGTAACCTTTTTTGCCAAATCAAATGCTTCAGCGAGGGTATGGGTTTCACCGGCGATTATATAAGACTCTCCTAATTTGCCTTTTTCCATTGCCAACAAATGGCCATGGGCTACATCATCCACATATCCCCAGCTGTAAGCCGTCCGAGCGGGTAGGGCCGGCAATTTTCTTTTCAAGTAATCAATAATATTGATCCGTAAGTTACTTGTATCACCCGGGCCGTAGATGATGCCTGGCATGACTATTACAAGCCTCAGTCCGACCGAAATCATTTGTTGTGCCAGGTCATGAGCTGCCGATTTTGTACGGTCATATTCACTTAAATGTTTTCCTGAAAAACGATAGGACTCGTCGACCAATTTTCCATGCGTATCCGAATTTACAGCCAATGTTGAGGTATAAACACCTTTCGGAATGTCCAGTTCCCTCATCAGTTCAAGAACATTACGCGTTCCTTGAACGTTAACCCTTTCTCCGTCGGTTTTATCACGAGTACCGATCTTATACCAACCAGCAATGTGAAAAATACCATCCATCCCCTTCATCGGTGAGAGCATTGAATTTTTGTCAGTCACATCGCCCCTAAAGACCTGCGCTCCAAGCTCTTTCAATCCGGCGGCCCCGCCAGGATCTCGAACGACAACGTTTACTCGGTGTCCGTTTGAAAGCAATTCCCGGACGACTGCTCCACCTAAAAACCCGGTTGCCCCAGTTACAAAGTATTTCATTACTTCGCCTTCACTTTCAGAAAGGGGAGTATATCATGCAGGAAAACGGACATTCCTTGACAATATGCAAGATCAGATGTATCTTATAGCTACCGACCGTTCGGTAGGGAGAAGATATGACAAGAGAAGATATCCTGGATGCCGCCGCCCAAGTTTTTCGTCAAAAGGGATATAACGGCGCCTCCATGGCAGATATTGCCAGTGTAGTAAATCTTCAAAAAGCAAGCCTTTATCATCATATTTCTTCGAAACAAGAAATCCTGCTGGCTCTTCTTGACCGTGCGTTGGAAATTCTCACCAACCGGATCTCACCAATTGTCGAAAGACCGATCCCCGCGGATGAAAAATTGCGGTTGATGATACGCGTCTACCTCCAATCACTCGCTGAAAACCCTGATCTCTCATCCGTACTTTTATTTGAACATCGATCCCTTGATCGAAAATCTCATGCAAGACACGTGCCCAATCGCGATCGGTTTGAGAGCCTATGGCATGACGTATTTAACGAAGGGGTAAACTCGAATTTGTTTGCGTGTCAAGATAGCGGACTCGCACTCCGGGGATTAATGGGCACCCTTAACTGGACGCTCACCTGGTACCGACCGGAGGGGAACTTGTCCATCGAAAAAATAGGCGACCTCTATGCAGAAATGTTGTTCAACGGATTGCTGGTTAAGTGAGAGGAGCGGGTATGTATTCTTTCGAACCCACTGAAGAACAGAATATGTTGATTGAGACGATTAACCGGTATGCAATGACCGATCTGCGACCTGCGGGGCGCGAGGCAGAAGAGAGCGGGGAATTACCACAGAAACTTATCTACAAAGGATGGGAACTCGGTTTGGTGCAGGCGTCCATTCCCGAAACATACGGTGGCTTCGGCGATCGCTCTGCGGTTACCGGAGTACTCGCATTCGAAGAATTAGCCTTTGGTGATCTGGCATTGGCGTTTGCGATCAGCTCACCAAGTCTTTTTGCGCTGCCGATTCTGCTCGCGGGATCGGAAAAGCAAAAGCAAGATTATCTGCCCAAGCTCGCCAAAGGCAGCTGGCAGCCCTACACCGCCGCGTTAATTGAGAATTTCTTTGATTTCGATCCCATGACGTTAAAAACCACAGCACTTCAAGCAGGCAATCAATATAAATTGAATGGCCAGAAGGTTTTTGTACCATTTGCGAAGGAGGCCGAAGCCATCCTAATATATGCAAACCTGGATGGTCGATCCCAAGGCTTCATTGTTTCAAAGGATACAGCCGGTATTTCGATCGCTGAGGAACGGGACAAGTTGATGAGCTTGAATGCTATTCCCCTCTACCGCGTGAATCTAGATGATGTAATACTGCCAGTCTCAAACAGATTAGGCGGTAACCCAGGTCATGACTTTGACCCGGTCCTTGCCTCCATGCGAGTTGCGCAAGCTTCGGCTGCAATCGGCGTAGCCAGAGCGGCGTTCGAATATTCACGCGACTATGCCAAAGAGCGAGAAGCTTTCGGTATGAAAATCGCACAGAAACAGGCTGTGGCATTCATGCTTGCTGAAATGCGAACCGAGATCGAAGCAGCCCGGTTGCTCACCTGGGAGGCTGCCTGGAAGCTCGATGAAAGCAAAAAAGACGCATTTATAGATGCATACTTCGCGTCGGTAGCCGCAATGGATATGGCGATGATGGTCACAGACCGAGCCGTACAAATCCTGGGCGGTCATGGTTATATCCGCGATCACCCAGTCGAGATGTGGATGCGGAACGGCCGCGGCTTTGGGATGTTTACGGGTTTTGCCATGGTTTAGGAGGAAGGTATGACAATCGACTTTGAGGCCCCGAAACCAATCGTCCAGTCGCAGTTCGTTTTAAAAACCGTTGCCGAAAAGATGATGCGTCCCAAATCACGATATTTCGATGAGCATGAGCATGAAATTCCCTGGGACTATATTGAATTCATGCATACGGCAATCAAGGCCATCGGTGGAGGGTCGTTTGCACCGAGCGAAGAAAAACCTAATGGACAAGATATCAAAGAACAAAAAGAAAGCCGTCCGCCAATCGGATACCAACTCATCGCTTCACAGATAGAGAATTTAGCCTGGGGTGATGTAGGAATGTATCTCAACACACCCGGTGGCGGACTCGGCGCGGCGGCTGTTCAAGCAGCCGGGACCCAGGAGCAAAAAGACAAATTCCTTCTACGCTTCGGTGGAGGGAAACCAACCTTCGCAGCCATGTCCATGACCGAGTCCGGGGCAGGCTCAGACACTTCCGCCATTCGAACCCGGGCTGTGCTGGATGAGAATACGAAAGAATGGGTCATTAACGGCGAGAAGATCTTTGTCACAGGTGGCGATAAATCATTGACTAAATATGAGCAACTTGGCAAAGGATTCATCGTGGTGTGGGCCTCGATCGATCCTTCTGCAGGGCGTGCGGGTATGCGAGCCTTCGTCGTCGAGAGCGGGACGCCTGGAATTCGCGTTGTAAGATTGGAAAAAAAGATGGGGATACGCAGCAGTGACACGGCTGCCATTTCTCTCCAGGAAGTGCGTGTACCTTTTGATCATATTCTCGGCAGCCCGATCAGCGAGAAAGATTCGAAGGGTTTCAAAGGAGCGATGGCAACCTTCGATGCCACCCGTCCACTTGTTGCCGCTTCGGGTCTTGGCGTCGCCCGAGCAGCATTGGAATTCCTCAAAGAAAAGCTTACCGATAATAATACCCAAATCCGTTATGGCCTGCCCCGGCAGAAATTATCTAATATCGAGAGGGAAGTTATCGATATGGAAATTATGTTAAAGTCTGCCTGGCTGATGGTTATCAAAGCCGTTTGGATGGCAGATAATAAAAAACCGAACGCACTTGAATCCTCGATGTGCAAAGTGAAAGCCGGCGATGTAACCACCAAGATCACCCAAAAAGTTGTCGAGATTCTAGGGCCCCTCGGGTACAGCCGAGAATTCCTCGTCGAAAAGTGGTTCCGTGATGCCAAGATCACAGATATTTATGAAGGGACGGGTCAGATAAATCGTTTGATCGTTGCACGGCACATTTTGGGATATAGCGGAAGCGATTTGAGATAATTGAGATTTGTGTCGGAGGAGAGATGGCGTATCACATAAACAAGGCGGTAGTTATCGGGTCGGGCACCATGGGCTCGACCATCGCGGCACACCTGGCAAATGCGGGTGTTCCTGTGACTCTCCTTGATATCGTTCCTGTAGGCTCCTCAGAAAGCGACAAGACCGCACGAAACAAAATAGTCATCGAAGGCTGGGACCGATGCTTGAAAGCCAAGCCTGCCAACTTGATGTCATCTGAATTAATCACGCTGGTTAAGCTTGGCAATCTGGAGGATGATTTCGGAGTTATTGAGGAGGCAGACTGGGTGATCGAGGCGGTAGTTGAGAACTTAAAGGTCAAGCAAGAGCTAATGGCGCGTATTGATACGATCCGGAAAGAGCGAGGGATAGTCAGCACAAATACGTCCGGCATCCCGGTGCGTGCCATTGCACAAGGCCGGTCCAAAGGATTCCTCAAGCATTTCCTCGGAACCCATTTTTTCAATCCACCACGATACCTAAAACTCCTGGAAGTCATCCCGACGGGTTACACGGATAAAGAGGTAACTAAATTTATTTCACGTTTTGGGGAAAACAGCCTAGGTAAAGGTGTTGTCATCTGCAAGGATACACCGAACTTTATCGGAAACCGTTTGGCCTCCGGTACAGGGGCATTTACCCTCGATTTCATTTTGAAGAACGGCTATACCGTCGACGAAGTGGATGCCATCACAGGCCCACTAATCGGGCGACCCAAGACTGCGACATTCCGTCTTATGGACCTAGTCGGTGTAGATATTTGGGACCACGTCGGAAAGAATCTCGCACCCTTGATCCCTTACGACAAACTAACTCAAAAATATCTTAAGAGTGAACCCCCAAAAAAACTGATTGAAACCCTGATCGAACGGAATTGGCTCGGAAACAAAACAAAAATCGGATTCTATAAAGAGGTCCGTAAAGAGGATGGGAGCAAGGAATTTTGGCCCCTTGATCTGGAAAAGGTGGAACACATACAGCCGACCAAACCGCGTTTCGATTCGGTAGGTAAAGCCAGAGAGGAAACTGAACTTGGAAAGAGACTTAAAGTATTACTTGGCGAGTCAGACAAAGCAGCGCAACTTGTACAAGCCCTGGTATATCAAGGTTTCCAATATGCCGCATCCCTGCTGCCCGAGATAGCGGACAATCCCAAATCGATCGATGAGGCTATCCGATGGGGATTTGGTTATGAAGTAGGCCCATTCGAGATGTGGGATATGCTAGGTTTAAAAGAGACGATAAAACAAATGATAGCCGCCGGTTATACACCCTCCAAGTGGGTGGAGGCCATGATAAAAGAGGGATTTGAGGCCTTCTATCAATATAAGAACGGCGTGAAGTTCGGAGTATACGATGTCACCAAGGGTAAGTATGTGCGTACTGTGAGTTCGAGAGAAGTTATCGTTCTCAAGGATAAAGAGGTCATTAAGGAAAATGCCGGCGCGACGCTGTACGACATGGGCGACAGCGTGGCATGCGTAGACCTTCACACCAAACTGAATACACTTGACGATGATATTTTTACCATCATCAATGAGGCGATCGATCAAACTGAAAACGAATTTGAAGGATTGGTAATCAGCACTCAAGCCGAAAACTTCAGCGCAGGTGCGAATTTGTTCATGGTGGTGATGGCTGCGCAACAAGGCATGTGGGAGGCGCTCGAAGAGGCAGTGCGGAAACTCCAAAACCTGAATATGCGTATGCGTTATTTCCCGAAGCCGGTGGTGGTCGCGCCGGCTGGAGTAGCCCTCGGCGGAGGCTGCGAGATTATTATGCATGCCTCGCGAGTAGTGGCTTCCTCCGAGGCGTATATAGGGTTGGTTGAACCCGGAGCCGGTGTGATCCCTGCCGGTGGGGGGACGAAGGAGATATTACGGCGCGTCGTCAATCCGCCGATGCGGACTGAAAATTCAAATGTGCTCCCGCATTTGCAGCGCGCCTTCCTTCAAATAGGTCAGGCCCGCGTGGCTACATCAGCGGAAGAAGCACGTGAGATGGCGATGCTCAACCCCCAAGATCGCATCGTGATGAATCGCAGTCATTTACTGGTCGAGGCCAAACGTGAAGTCTTACATATGATTGAAGGAGGTTATCACCCACCTGCACCCGAATTAATCTATGCCGCCGGACGTGATATGCAAAGTGCGCTGCGCGTAGGAGCCTGGATGTTCAAGGAAGGAAAATATATCAGCGAGCATGATCACCTAATCGCGAGCAAATTGGCTTATGTGATGTGCGGCGGCGAGCTCACGCGCCCGCAGTGGGTGAGCGAGCAGTATATACTAGATCTCGAACGCGAAGCATTTCTTTCCCTTTGTGGCGAAAAAAAGACGCAGGAGCGTATGTGGTCAATTTTGCAAACCGGCAAACCTTTACGGAACTGATGGGATCTAATTGAGCGAGTTGTACGCACGGAAGAAATGAGCTAAGGAGAACGAATTATGAACGAAGCAGTTATAGTATCTGCGATCAGGACGCCTGTAGGTAAGGCGAAGCGCGGCGGCCTTGCCACTGTCCGTCCGGATGAAATGGCGACTGCTGTGATCCATGCTTTGCTCAGGCAGACACCGAACCTTGACCCGGGTGAGATCGAAGACGTTATCATCGGCTGTGCTTTTCCGGAAGGAGAGCAGGGTTTAAATATGGCGCGCATGATCGCCTTGCGCGCCGGTTTACCCAATACGGTTCCCGGGGAAACGATCAATCGTTATTGCGCATCCGGTGT
>JBGQIO010000130.1:0-10542 GCA_041498515.1 Anaerolineae bacterium | reverse complement strand
CTCCTGACGTATATCAGGGCGCGCCCTCTGCTGTTACAGCTTTTATGGCAGCCGGTGCCAAGATCGCGGGCTTCACTGCCTTGCTGCGTGTGTTTTCTTTGGCTTTTCCTGCGCTGGCTAGCAATCTGACCCCCATCCTGGCGGTCATTTCGGCCCTGACAATGATCGTCGGCAATTTGATTGCCATCGCACAAACAAACATCAAGCGGCTGTTGGCGTATTCCAGTATCGCGCACGCCGGTTATATCCTTATGGCTTTTGTCCCTTATGGACAGCCGAAAGTTGTCGCTACTTCCGTTGCAGCCGGCCTTTTTTATCTCGTCTCATATGCTCTGACCAATTTCGGCGCATGGGCAGTCGTCATTGCTCTTGAAAAGACGGAAGGCAAGGGGCTCGAGATTAACGATTACGCCGGTCTGGGCCGCAGGTATCCTGCCCTGGCCGCAGCAATGACGGTCTTCATGCTGTCCCTGACGGGCATCCCGCCGACATTGGGCTTCGTGGGTAAGTTCTATCTTTTCCGCGCCGTTATAAACGGACAGTTCTATTTGCTGGCCGTGATCGGTGTCTTGACCACACTCATCTCAGCCTACTATTATCTGCGCGTGGTCGTAATGATGTATATGCGCGAAGGCGAGCCTGAGACAACCTCGGAACCTTGGCTCAACCTCACCTGGGCCGTGTCCGCCCTGTTGACTGTGATCGTCAGCCTTGTACCTGCACCGTTGTTCGATTGGGCTAGCCAGGCTGTTTTGAAATTGTTTTAGAGATTGGCTCAGGGAGCAGGGAAAATGCTGAGGCGGCAGTTCAGTTCGCCGCCTCTTTTACTATCCTGATTTCAGTGTGTTGCGATTTTGAGGAATTTATGATTCTATTGGTTCGCAGTCCCTCCGGCTCAGCATCCTCAAAAATCAGCCCTCTGCTCATTATTCTGTGATTTACTGAAATTGCAATCCAGGCATATCTTTGTTCGGCCTTCGAAAGTAATTCAAGGTTCTTTGACTTCTAAGGCTATACATATTTTAAGGTAGGCTGGATGGTTCAATTGATCTTGCTCAAATACTTTGAACTGACCCATTCACTTTGCGTGGGGTTTATCCTTGCCCAGCCATCCTTTTCTTCATAGACAATTACTATCGTTCCGACCGTCAGGGCGCGAAGTACCGTGCCCCCATTTTTGTCCCTCACGTTAAGTCCCTGGGGCGGGGAGACCTTTGCCTGGTACATCCCCGGTGGTGGGACGGGTATCTTCGATGGGTCCAAGGCCACTTCAACGTAATTTGGGTTGCCTACAAAAATCCATTGATTTTGCTTATCGTTAATGGCGGCCCACTGCGTATCGCTGATCACGAAAATAGGTGCCAATTCCCCTTTGGTAAGGGCCCCCAACTTGCTGCCCAACGGGGCTGAACGGATATTCAGCCCATCGTTCGCCTTGACCTTTGCCCATCCGATCGGTTGACTCGGAATGGGTACCCCTCCCTTTTTCCATTCATATTTGGAAAATGCCTGCCAAAGATCGGGAGTGGTCACCTGATCGTCCGCAGCCCACATAAACACTCCCTGGATGAATGGATCGGTGTCCGCTGCGGACAGGAACTGAGTTATCTGGTCCGGCGTCGATTTGACTCCCAAATTGGTAAACATGTCACCTGCCACGATCGGCATAGGGAGAACCTTGGCGTTGGGGATTTTGGAATATCCCTGTTGAGCTTGCACCAATTTGCCGACGGGATCGACCCCCCTCCAGTAAACTTGCGGACATACGAAATCCACGGAGTTGAGAAATACCCCCCATGGGAAAAGAGGATGATCTGCAACACTCCAGAATGTATTCAAGCCCAATGGCATATCAGCCAGCGCGGGGCGCAGTTCGTTCATAAATATTTTTGCGCCTGTGTAATTATTTTCGACATCTTTCTCTACGTCTATTAAATAGAAATCGGGATGATACGTCTTACAGGCGTTCGTGGCCGCTTGTGCCTCCCGTTTAGGGTCTCGAGTGAGGTAGGAGAAACCCCACCCTGCGACGAGGATATTGTTATTTCTGAGCACCTGGATGATTGAATCCAGGCCCGGTAGAACGTTGAAACCATCGCAAAGTTTTAGCGCTACAGATTGGACGCCAGCCGTCTGTAGCCGGGAAAGTATTTTATTGGGGTCGCCGCCCTCGATGTTAACCGGCTGCCAAATATAAACACCTTTCCCAATGTTGAAGTTGGCCATGTCTGGTTCTCCTTTATTGTCCCAGAATAGCACAAATTTATCGCCTGTCAATTGCACTTAATGCGGCAAATTACCAACCAATCATTTGCCTTAAGCTGAAAGTCGGAGATCCGCTGTTCGACTGCCCAGAGTTTTTTCAGGATTACGGTCGAAGATGGCAAGCGTTGTTCTTGCCGCAAAGATCCTGTTTTGTAGGGCGGGGCATGGGACAAGAGTGTGATTTGATACAAATTCAACTTGTCTCGATATCGGCCCGAGGGCCAGCCTTATTGTAATCTCGGATGGAATTCATTTATTTAACGAAAATATGGATTATTTTAAGTCTGCCGTTGACTACAGGCCTGTTCACAAATAAAAATAAGGAGTAGGGTATTTCTAATGTACGAATCCTATTCTGAAGGTATAATGACAAACGAGACTGGATAAATTAGATGAATAAACTCCCCAATACAACAAATAGTACTGAGAAAGTTCGCTGGCAGGATGTAGTTGCTCGGTATGCCCATCCCGACCTGTCACGCAGCCTGTGGCAGGTTGTCAATACGTTCGTCCCGTTTTTTACTTTGTGGGTCCTGATGATCTTCAGCGTGAAGGTCTCTTACTTGCTGACCTTGCTTCTGGCGATCCCTACCGCAGGCTTCATGATGCGCACCTTCATTATCTTCCATGATTGCGGCCATGGCTCGTTCTTCAAATCAAAGAAGGCCAATGATCTTATGGGGATTTTCACGGGCATTATCAACTTTACGCCATACTACCGTTGGAAACATGAACATGCCGTCCACCACGCGACAGCTGGTGACCTCGATCGACGCGGTATCGGTGATGTTTACACGATGACGGTCAAGGAATATCTCGATGCGCCCTGGTGGAAGAAATTCGGTTATCGTTTGATGCGCAACCCGTTTAACATGTTTGTGATCGGCCCACTTCTGGTCTTTGTGGTCGTAAATAGAGTTCCAGTACCCAATTTGGGAAAACGCGAACTCGCCAGCGTCTGGTGGACGAACCTGGCTCTGGCAGTGATTATTGGCTTGCTTTGCTGGATTATTGGATGGCAGACTTACCTTTTCGTCCAGCTCTCAATTTTGATTCCGGCTTCGGCAGTCGGGGTCTGGCTGTTCTTTGTGCAGCATAATTTTGATCCGACCTATTGGGAGCGCCAGGACGAATGGCAATTTGTCAAAGCCGGCCTGGATGGAAGTTCTTTCTATAAACTACCCGCCGTTCTACAATGGTTTACCGGCAACATCGGGTTCCATCACATCCATCATTTAAGCCCGAAGATCCCCAACTACAAGCTTCCCGAATGCCATAAGGAAAACGCCATCTTTCACGTCAAGCCCATGACTCTGCTCTTTAGCCTCAAATCGCTTCGTCTGCGCTTATGGGACGAAGAGAGGAAGATCATGGTGGGTTGGAATAGCTTGAAGGAATATCGCCACCGCCAGGTTACAACTGCCTGAAAGCTCGAACCTCCCACAAATTTGTGGGAGGTTTCGCTAATTTCTTTCAGCTGTACGACCCCAGAATAACTTCCACAGTTTTCATCGCGCAGCACCCTATCTGCAGTAACTCCACGCCGATCTGTTGAGTGGGTAATGAATTACAATTGGGCGGCTATGACAATCAAATCCCTGATCTTTGACTTTGACGGCTTGATCCTCGATACCGAAACACCGGAAATTGACGTTTGGAAAACCATTTATGCTGAGCACGGTTTTGAATTCCCATTCGATCGTTATTCTCAGATTATCGGTGGGTGGGGAGTTTCGACTTTCGATGCAGCCGATTACCTGCATCAGCTTGCCAACGATTCGCTGGACTTGGATGCAATTCGTCTTCGACACCGGAATGAAAGCGCCAGGCGGTTTTCAGAACAGCCCATTCGCGACGGCGTGCAGGATTATCTGACCGATGCCCGGCGACTGAACCTGCGGCTTGCGATTGCCTCGAGTTCCAAGCATTCCTGGGTGGAACCGCATCTAACCCGGCTTGGCTTGTTCCGTTATTTCGATAAGATCATCTGCGGCGATGATGTTCCGCTGGGCCGCACCAAGCCGAATCCCGATATATTTTTAAAGGCGTTGGATGAATTACAGATCAATGCCGGTGAAGCGATTGTTTTTGAAGATTCGCCGAACGGGGTTAATGCCGCACATGCTGTAGGAATTTATGTCGTGGCTGTCCTCAACCCGACCACCTCCTTGATGCGGATAGAAGGCGCAGATTTAACCTTAAATTCGCTGTCGAATCTGTCTTTAGAAGACCTGTTAATGAAAATCACTAGATAGGTTGTCTCTTATGGGTCAGCCCGCCGGTTTGCTGCATGGTGCTTGTTTAATTTCACTTTTCGGTTTTTCCATGATTGCCTGTGGTTCTTCAAGACTGCCTTCTACACAAACCGCGACAGCGCCGTCCACTTCGACAAAGAATGGTGCTCAACCCCCTGTTATCGCTGCGACGAATACAATTGTCCCTTTTGCCGGTGCTTCGACACCCGTCGGTTCAAAGACAGGGGTTAATTTCAAAGTTGCCGTGATCGTGGATACATTCTCCGAGCCGGTCCCGCGTGAGCAGGCAAAAAACATAATTGAGGAAGCAAGCAAACTGGTCCAACCGTTTGTTATAGTAGGCTTTGAAATGGTTGACTTTGTCGAAGACAGTGGCGGCGGCAAGACCAAAGATATAGCCGATCGTTACCTGGCTTCGCATACAGCTGCAGGGCAAAACGGGATCCTTATTTTTTCGTTTGGGGATGGCGGGCAAGCAAAGTTACTCGATGGATATAGTTTTATACTTCCGGCGCCGGTTGGATTTCGGAACGCCTTTGTTTCGCCTTCAGGAGGAGCAGGTCAAATCTACATTGCGGTTGTGCCCTTCGGACTAAAGTATATGGCCTGTGGCTATGAAGGAACCGACACGCTGCAAAGTACCACTGCCGTTGATGGCGAATGCCGTGATAAGCCCGGCACGGCTTGCGTTC
Source organism: Anaerolineae bacterium (assembly GCA_041498515.1). Taxonomy (GTDB): domain Bacteria; phylum Chloroflexota; class Anaerolineae; order Anaerolineales; family Villigracilaceae; genus Fen-1038. The sequence goes on along the minus strand of JBGQIO010000130.1, from coordinate 5,330 downwards.
AGCATAACGGTTATTCGATGTGTTCCAATGCCGTTGGCAACCTTTACACGTCCACGCCCACCTATTTCGTGTCAAGTATGATCATTCACACGTTTTTGCATTTATTCTCCCCGGGCGGTGACAAGGATAATTATGCTACTCCCGAATGCAATGCCCGCATGGGTTATCCGAATGGTTTCTTCGATTTGCAGGAGGCTCAATATTACAACGGGATTTGCCCGTTTGTGTACGAAAATTTCCTGGCCGCATACCGACCTTAGGCTTAATTGGAACATAAGAGCCTGGTGACAGGAAGGAAGGCGACGAACTTTTCGGGATGATCAGCATTTTAATAAAAACTTTGATTAATGGTATGATGTCTTTCCGCTTTGTAAAGTTATAAAAAAACCTCCGGTCGAGTTCAACTTGGCAGGAGGTTTTATCAAACTTCATCTTGGTCACTAATTACTGATCACCGGCGCTTGTTCCCCATACAGCTTTCTGTGGACGATGCTCAATGCACGCACCTGCTCCCCGGCGTGATAGGACGACCTCACCAGCGGCGCGGATTCTACCCATTTGAAACCGATCTCCTTGCCGTAGTTCTTTAACTCGACGAATTCTTCCATCGTGTAATAGCGGGCGATGGGCAGGTGTTTTTTGCTGGGTTGGAGATATTGACCGATGGTCAGGATGTCCACACCCCACGAACGCTGAGCGGACATCACGGCTTTGATTTCGTCCATCTCCTCACCCAACCCGACCATGATGCCTGATTTGGTCAGCACTTCCGGATCGAGCATTTTAGCGTGGGACAGTGTGGCTGCGGCCCAATCGTAATTGTCTTGCGGCTGGACCTGCTTGAACAGTCTCGGTACTGTCTCCACGTTGTGGTTCAAGATCTCCGGCCTGGCGTCCATCACGATCTTTAACGCTTCAAGCGAACCTTTGAAATCAGGGATCAACACTTCAATGGAGCAACCGGGCTGAAGCTCGCGAATGCGCCGGATCACCATCGCAAAGATCGGCGCACCGCCATCGCGACGGTCGTCCCGGTTCACCGAGGTGATCACGGCATGCTTCAAGTCCATCGATTTCACAGCCTGCGCCACACGCTCGGCCTCGCCCCAGTCCATCACCGTTGGCTTGCCGTGTTTGATATCGCAGAAACCACAGGTACGGGTGCAAACGTCGCCCAGCATCAAAAAGGTTGCGGTCCCCGAGCCCCAACATTCGCCCATGTTCGGGCACAAGGCTTCTTCACATACCGTATGCAGTTCTTTGGAACGCATCAAAGTTTGCAGACGTTGATAGGTTTCGCCGGAGGGTGCCCGGACTTTGATCCACTCCGGCCGGCGCAGGGGGCGTGAGTTAATGGTTTCGGGGCTGACTCTATCGCGTGTGGGTGGTGCTGTCATAGGTACCAATGATTCGTCATCGTCACTTTCAAAGTTCCCGTCAAATTAATTTATCGATTATACCTTGCGGACTTTCAGCCGCAACCCCTTGACTTCGACGACCTCGATCCTGTCACCCTTACCGATCGCGCCCGATCCGGGATAGGCTTCCGCCGTCCAAAGCTCGGACTCAACCTGAACCTGTCCCGTTAAGCCGATTTCTGTCTTGGCATAACCCATCTTGCCGAGGATGGATTCCACACCCATTTGGATGGGTCCACGCTGCGCGCGGAGGGCGAAGGTCAGGATCGCTGCGAACATCAAGCCGATCGCAATACCGACCCCTACGACTAACGGCACGGAAACTCGTTCGAATTGCGGCACACCCGGTGAGTTGAACAGGACGAGGGCACCGACAATGAAGGCGGCCACGCCGGCGGTTGTCAGCGCGCCGTGTGTGGGCGCTTTAATATCCAGGATGAACAGAACGAAAGCACTGGCAATGAAGATCAACCCGAACCAGTTAACCGGCAAAAGCCCCAGCCCATAGATTGCCAGAGACAGGCAAACTACACCGACGAAACCGGGTGCCCATGCGCCGGGATGAGACAGCTCAATTTGCAGTGCAAGTACTCCCAGGGATAACAGAATAAATACGATATTTGAGTCGGTTAGGATGAGCAGGAGCTGTTCGATCAAGCTCATGTCCACGGCCTCGATCGTAGCATTGGTCGTGTGCAGAGTGTGCGTTCCCGCCGGCAGGGTCACTGAAAAGCCATCCAGTTGTTTGAGCAAGTCGCCGGTATTTACGGCGATAAAGTCAATTAAATGAGCTTGCAGCGCCTCGGTGGCCGAGACTGCTTTGGCATTGTCGATCATATCCTGCGCCAGTTGGGTGGCGGCGGCTCCGCGCCGAGCGACCAGCGGCCGGATCGTGGCTTTCATGATCTCACTGACCTTGGCCTTTTCTGTGGAGTTTAAATCCTGACCGCTCGAATCCACCGGGCTGGACGCTCCGATCGCGGCCTCCGGAGCCATGGCGGCTGCATGTCCCGCCATCGTTACAAGAGCACCCGCGCTGCCCGCCCACGCCCCATTGGGCGCAACGTAGATCACCACCGGGACGGTGCTGGCGCGGATATCCTGGATAATATGATCAAGGCTTTGCAAATCTCCGCCTGGGGTATCGAGCTGAATGATCAGCACCTCTGCCTTTTGCTGCTCAGCCGCCTGGATGCCGCGGTGAATATACTCCTCCATGGCGGGGGCAATCGCCCCCTTGGCGTTCATAAGGATGGCGAGCGGTGAATTGCTTTGTGCGTGGACGGCTTGATAGGTAAAGAGCAAGATCCCTGCAGAGACCAATAAAAATCCGATGCGTTTCATAGAGCCTCCACGAAGGATTATACTGCTTCCGGCATTAATCCCCCCTGAGAACCCCTTTCCAGAACGGAAAAAGGCCGGGATGGGTCCTTTCCCTGGCATGACACCTCACTCTACCACGATTGATATCGTCGCTTATTTAGCTTTTTTCGGCATCCCCTTTTTATGGATCAGATTTGTCCTTCCAGATAGGCTCTGAGGCGTTCGTGCTGAGGGTTATTGAACACTTCTTTTGCCAGGCCGGCCTCGATGACTTCGCCCAGGTACATATAGATCACATAATCGGCGAGGCGTTTAGCCTGGCGTAACGTGTGCGTCACAATGACTGTGGTGTAATCTTTTTTCAGGTCGAGCAGGCGGCTCTCGATGTTTTGCGAGGAGATCGGGTCCAGGGCCGAGGTGGGTTCATCGCCGAGAATGATCTCGGGTTCTACGGCTAATCCACGCGCAAGGCACAATCGCTGCTGCTGTCCAATGGAAAGGCTGGTAGCCGGATCGTGCAGCCTCGTCTTTACCTCTTCCCACAGGCCTGCGATCTCCAGGTAATGCCGGACGGCTGCTTTATATTCTTTTCGATTACGCTTCATGCGGTGGATATGCATCCCGTAAACGACGTTATCGTAGATGGACATCGGGAGGGGTGAAGGCTGTTGGGCTAACAGACCTACGCGCTTGCGTACTTCTGTTTCATCCACCTCGCGCGCATAAATATCCTGACCATCCACCAGCACTTCTCCCGATATTTTTGCACCGTCCGTCAGTTCCAGAAAACGGTTAAGGGTTTTGAGAAGAGTGCTTTTACCGCAGCCCGAAGGCCCCATGATGACAGTCACTTGTTTCCTCGGAATTTCAATGCTGATATTTCTCAGCGCTTGAACCTTTCCATAGAAGGCATACAAATTCCTAACTTGAATATGGGTTTCCATGTTCATGGAGGCGGCGCTTTGTGCTTTTTGAGTGGGTACGTCGAGTTCGTGATCCATGAGAGTTCCGTTTATTTCACAGTGTATCTGTTCAAGCGGGCCGATATCAATCGCGAACCGAGGCTGATGATCAGGATGATCAAGGTCAGGATCAAGGCAGATGCGTAACCGCGTTTTTGCACTTCCGGATAGGGCGTACCCAATTGAAAGAATACTGCCAGCGGCAAGGAGGCCGTCGGGCGCAGCAGGGAGGTGGGGATGCGGTCTGTATAACCCGCTGTGAATAATACGGAGGCCGCATCGCCGATACCGCGCCCGAAGGCGAGCAGGACGGCCGTGACGATACCCGGCAGCATCTGCCGGATGACGACCCGTAAAGCAACTTCCAGTTTCGTCGAACCGAGGGCCAGTGCGGCATGTTCGAGGTCTGTAGGCATGCGGCGGATCACTTCGTCCATCGCACGCACCATGATCGGCAGTTCGACCAGCGACAATACGATGATCCCGGCCAATAGCGAGGCCCGCAGGCCGATTGCGATCATGATTGCAAAGCCGAATGCGCCGTATACGATCGAAGGGATGCCCCAGAGCACGTCCAGCGCGAGCCGCACATAGCGGCCCCACTCGGAATTTCCCAAATAAGTTTCAAGGTAGAGGGCGATCGGCAGGCTGACGGTCAATGCGATCAGAGTCCCGCCGCCGGCGAGGTAAAGCGAGCCGATGATTGCATTTAATACGCCGCCTCCCTTGCCCATATAGAAACCGCCCTGTGGCGACTGACTGACCATATCCCAGGTAAGCGCCGGCAAACCACGGACAATCACGGTCCAAAGGATCAACCCCAGGCTTCCCGCGACCAAGGCAAAAGAGACGACCATCGATCCTTTCACCAGGGCTTCCTCGATATGTCGCCGCGCCCAATGCTTTTTTATCATGCCTTCTTCCTTCCCAGCATGCGCTGAAGAACGAGAGTCGAGATGATATTAAAGATCAGGATGACGATCAAAAGGACGAGCGCCGCACCCAGCAGCGCGGCGTCATAAAGTGGGATGGACATCATGTCGCCGTAATTATTTGCGATCAGCGCCGGGAGCGGATAAGCAGGGTCAAAGATGGAAGTCGGAACTTTTGCCACGTTCCCAACAACCATCAACACGGCGATGGTTTCACCCAGCGCCCGTGAGGCGCCCAATACAACCCCCGCTACAATTCCCGGCAGTACTTGCGGTAAAACGACCTGACGGATGGTTTGCCACTTGGTTGCGCCAACGGCCAATGAAGCATGCCTAAGATCATTGGGAACGGTTGCTAGTATTTCATAAACCACCGAAATGATCAGTGGCGCGATCATGACCGCTAACACGATGCCGCCTGATAATATGCTGAATCCCGTGGGCTGATTAACTGCGAAAATTGGAATGGAACTGAGCCACCTCTTTGACAGAGGTGCCAATACTTTTTCCACAAATGGAACGATCGCCAGCAGCCCCCATACGCCGTAGACGACCGGAGGAATGGCTGCCAAGAGGTCGAGTACTGGCTTGGCAATCGAGCGGGTCGTTGAGTGTGCATATTCCGATAAATAAAGCGAAACGAGCAGGCAGGCAGGGACTGCCAGCAGTACCCCTACTACCGTTACCCAGATGGT
>JBGQIO010000129.1:0-10575 GCA_041498515.1 Anaerolineae bacterium | reverse complement strand
GATCGGATCGGAGGACAGGCGTTGCGTCAATTCCAGGCGAACGCTTTCCCCGACTTCAGCCCGATGCTGTTGGACAATGCTCGGTGTTGCCGATCCCAAAATGCAAACTCCCCCGCAAATCCTTCCGTAGACCTCTGCAGCCGTTGCAGCATTGTAGAAAGGTGGCTCGGAGTTGTAATAAGATGCATCGTTGCATTCGTCAAGGACGATCAATCCGGGGTTCGGCAGAGGTGCAAAAAGGGCGCTGCGCGGTCCGATGATGACCTTGAGCAAACCGGCGCGTGCACGCCGCCAGGTGTCGTAACGCTCACCCTCCGAAAGCCTGGAATGTATAAGGCCCACTTGCCCCGGAAAGTGTGCCAAAAACCTTCTCACTATTTGTGGGGTAAGCGATATTTCGGGTACAAGGATGATTGCCTGCCGGCCGCGTTTTATGGCTTCCTGGGTAGCTCGGAGATAAAGTTCAGTCTTACCGGAGCCGGTCACGCCGTGCAGCAGAAAAGGTTTCCCTGCCGATATTTCATTAAAGGCCCGCTTTATCTTTTGCCAGGCGAAATCTTGTTCATTCGTCAAAACCAATTCACGTTTTACCGATTCCCAATTCTCGATTTTCTCCAATGGATCACGCCAGATTTCGGTTTCTAGGAGTATGACAAGTTCTCGTTCAGCCAGTACTTGCAGGTCGGTTAAATTGCATCCGCTTTCAGCATAGACCCAAGCTACGTTGATTGCCACGGGTTGTTCGATCAAAAATCGCAGTGCTCTCTGGCGGCGCGTTTGGGTGGCCTGAGTGCTTCCAAGGTCAGCCATCATTGATTCAGCAGCTTCGGGTGAGGTAGCGAGCTGTGCTGTGCGGACGAATTTCGGCCGAACACCCGCCGGCGGTAGGACGGACTGCGAACTGAGTATGCCGCGTTTGACAAGATATTGTGCTGTCCTACGCCATTCGAGATGTGAGAGAGCCCGGTCAATTTGGCGGCCGCGCAAGGCACCTCTTTTTTGAAGGAGTTTTAACAACTGGGAGGCAGTATTCGACAATTCGAGGTTTAATAATTTCCGATCGAAATCTGGATTTCGGATATCGAATAACATATCTGCTTGTTGACTCAGCCCTGGTGGTAGAAACAAGGCGATGATCGCGGCCAACGGCGAAAACGTTGACTTCGCTAGGGATTCAGCGAGCGCGATTTGAACTGCAGTGAGAACTGGCTCAGGGTCAACAAGTTCGATGATTTCTTTGGTTTGGGGTACAGAAGGCTCATCAATAAAATGTAACACGACACCCTGCACGGTTTGTTTTCCAAACGGCGCGAGGACAAGGTGTCCGACGCTAACCTGACCGCGGAGGGTCTCAGGCAGGCTGTAATCGAAAACGCCCGCCAGGGACGGGACGTTGACGGCAATTTGGACGAAAGTAGTCATGAGAATTTACTTGGACTTCAAGATCGCTGCTGCGCCATAACCTACGACTGAATTGTAGTCACCCGTTACATCTCCTGAAGTGGCGTGCTTCAGTAATTTGACGTTGTCCGCGCCCAGTTCGCGGGCGGCCCATATAACGGAGGTCAATGCGCCAAGCCCGCAGGCGTAACCTTTGCCGCTCCGATCGACATCTAAAGCACCTTCAGGATTCAACGCCTCGACTTGCGCCAACATGGCATGATCGAGAGTCAAGGCCGTTTGCTGATCGTAATAATGAGACAAGTCTGTGCTGGCAACGAGTATGGCATTTTGACCATACAGAACTTTAGCAAGTGCCTTACCAAAGGCTTGCGATACTCGCGGCTCCTGGGTACGAACCATCACCGGCAGCAATTTCCATTCCGATGCCAAAATGCGTTGAAGAAAAGGTAATTCGATTTCGAGGGAATGTTCAGGATCGTTAGCGATGCGGGTCAGGCCAAAACCCAGCTCAGAATGCAGCGCGGCGTCTAGAGCATCGACGCTTGCCGAATCGATCGGGACCGCGCCCAATGGTGTGGCATAGGCGTTATGAGCAGAGGTGAGAAAAGGCGCGTTATGGTAGTTATGAAAAGGTGATAGGATGGCAACTAAATCAGGCTTCATGCCGCGCAGTGCCGCAAAAGCGTAGCCCGCAACCGTGCCCGAATAACGATGTCCAGCATGCGGAGCGACCACCGCGATCACTTTCCCTCCTAATTCGGGTAGTTGGGCGTGTTCCAGGTAAGCATCGACAGTCCTTGCCAGAACTTTCGGATCGCCTTCGTACCAGAGTCCGGCTATTGGAGAAGGACGGAGGTCTACGGTCATACTGCTCCCGGTGCTTATCTCAAAACTTTCCTTGGCTGCCCTTAGGCAAATTTGTCCTTTGCCTGATTGTCCAAGGTTTGCTATATAAATAATTGTAGCACAAGAACACTTCTTCTCAAACAGGCCTCTTAAAAGGAGCCTGGTAGCCAATAGTCGTTCATAAAAAATTCTTCGGATGGTTTCTTCAGTGCAAAGTAAAAAAAAGAAACCGGCTCTCGCCGGTCTCCTGTCCTCACCAGTGGATTATGGAAGTCTGTAGCTCGAGACGACATTATTTAAAGTATCAATATAGGTGCTCTGGGAGTCATTGCCCCAATCAATAGTGAACATAAGGAAAGTGGTTTTATTACGGATTTCAAAATAAGATAAACCAGAATACGCGCCGGCCTTGGAAGTCCAGGTAAGGCGTTCACTGCCGTCTTTTTGAATGCTATCGTCAGTAACCTTGATATCGCCTTCTTTGCCTGTACTACTGTAGTTTTGATTTAGTATTTGAAGTGCAAATCTTCCATTTTCTGTGCCGTTAAAGGCTGTGCCATCATCGTATGCAATATTCTCGACCACCGCTTTCTTATCCGGTGATGTGAATGTATCAATATAATAGTGGGTGCCGCTGGATTGGGTATGTACCCATTGGCTGGGTAGGTCGATTTGGAAATACTTGTTCTGATCGGTGAATGTGACCAGATCACTGCCGGTGCTCGTACCCGAGCTTGTGCTGCTGCTATCGCTTGTAGGCTGTGACTGTTGGGTGGGAGGATTGCTTGCAGGCACACTGGTAGGCGTTCCCGACAAAGCGGAACACGCCAACCCTACAGCCAGGGTAAGTGCCGCAAATGCAAATAAATAAAGAAAACTCCGGTTTTTCATACGCTCATTCTCCTCTGATCTGAAATGATACGATATGGTCTAAATTTGGCGGGATTATAAAGAAATCAACTTCAAGATGCAAGGAAAATAAGACGTTACTTTAGTAAGGTCTCCTTACAGATTCTCCAAAACGGTTTGGGTGGCGCGAAAAGCAAGTGCAGGCAGGTGCGTACGGTCGAACCATTCAGCCTGATCCGCATCATCTGAGGCATGTAATTCACCACTCAAGACCAGCCCGCGATATACGATGATAAAGTCGGCGCCGCGCGGGTGTTCGCGGCCTGAAATAATATCCAGGACATGTGTAGTGCGGACGGTAAGGCCTGTTTCTTCCAAACATTCTCTTTCTGCTGCTTTGGCCGGGTCCTCCCCCGCGTTCACAAAACCGGCGGGGAGCGACCATAAGCCGCGGAACGGTTCGTTAACCCGCCTGACTAAAAGCACGCGGCCATCTTGTTCGACAAGTATGGCCGCGGCCACTTTTGGATCGGCGAAATAAGTCCAACCGCACTGTGGGCAAACCGGACGTTGGTGGCCAAATCGTTCAATGAGCGTCACAGCCGTTCCACACCGTGGGCAGTAATTTATTTCTTGTTCCATCGTTTGCGGAATTCTCGTTCGTTTCGCTGTCGTAAAAACCAAGCAGCTCCACCACAAATCAACGCAAGGAGGCCAATTGACATCTGCCAGATAAATGGAATTGGCGTTCCCTTCGAAATAGGTACTTGCTGGTTGTTCGCTAATGATGGAGCAGCTGCTTTAGGCGCGGGCTCTGGAGTGGGTGTGCCTAAATTACGGCTGTTATCCTGCGTGGCAGGCATTGCTTCAGTTGGTGCCAGGGCAGAAAATGGTTGCACCGGAGCCTGGGTTGCTGCCGGTACTGATTCTGAAGGACCGCAGTTGCTGCACCCACCCCCTCCGCCGATACCATAAGCAGGCGCGGGTGCTGCGGCTAGACGGGAAGCCGCAAGCGGAGCGAATCCATTCACAGCGAAAGTGATCATGAATAACAAAGCTGCCAGAACTGTTGCCAGGCGCAGAGAAGGATAAACGCGGGGTATGGGCGCTTTCAGGCCGGTCATCTTTGGTGTGACCGTAAAATTGCGCGGTACCCTTCGTTGCGGAAGTTGGCGGAGTAAACCGCGGGCCGTGCGCAGTTCGTCCATGGCAGCCTGCAGCTGTGGCTCTGAGCCCAGGCGGGATTCTAGTTGTAAAGAATCAGACGGGCTGAGTTGCCCGTCCAGGTAAGCCGAGAGGAGTTCAACGTCTCGAAAGTTCATAATTCACTTCGGCACGTTCAACGTGTCGGTTCTTCCAGTAGACGAAACGCGGTGGGCAGAAGTTCCCTAAAGCCCTGTAAGCATTCACGCAAACGCAGACGTGCGCGAGCTAATCTTGACTTAATAGTTCCAAGCGGCGTGTGTGTTGCGACCGCTACCTCTGAATAATCGAGGCCTTGGATATCCGCCATTACGACCACGGTTCGAAATTCCAACGGCAGGTTATCGAGGCAGTGCTGAATGGCGTGTTCTAGCTCATCGGCTTCTGCTTGTCCTTCGGGGGTGAGGGCAGGGTCAGCCATCCAGCGCGGCGTATCCATCTCGTCGCCATCGCCGGCTTCAGGCTCGAGCGGCGTTGTGGGGCGTCGTTTTTTGCGGCGCAGTTCATCGTAACAAGCGTTGGTGACGGTACGCATCAACCAGGCTTTGAAGGAACCGCCGCGAAAGGTATTGAGGCTCCGGAAGGCAGAAAGGAACGCGTCCTGCGTGACATCTGCTGCAAGCTCTTCATCATTAAGGATGCGCAGGGCAGTGTTAAATAAGCTGCCTTGATAGGTAAGGACGAGACTATTGAAAGCGTCGAGATCGCCATGTTGGGCGGAGTGAATAAGGGCGATTTCATCCATACAATTCTATTTTATCATGGTGCATTTTTTTATTTTTTTCTTATTTAATTTAATTGAAGGAATGTCAATGTCGAATAAGGATTAATCCCTGAGCGAAAGGTATCATGACAACCCGGTATTTCACACCAACCCAATATTTCACATGAGTGGGACGCATCCAAATTCTAAAGGTCAGTTAAAAGTGATAAAAAACTGCACCTAATATTTTGCATGATCAGCGGTTCAGCCATGCCCAAAGCAGACGCCAGATAAACATTCCGATCGTAGCGCTGCCGCCCAGAACAAATGTAAAGAGTGGCAGTGCTGATGCATTTAATAATGTAGCCCGCAGAATAGAAGTTAGCGGGGCGGCGAGCAGCATGGCAAACGGTATCCTCCAAAGAAGAGAGTACTGTGGCTTTTGCATGTCGAAGAGTCCGAGCCAGGGAGCAGTCAGGAACCAGCTTGCGAGCAGAGGCAAGAACGTCGTTAGCATACGCGGCAGGCTGGCGATGCTAAGCTCTCCATGCGAGGCAAAACCGAGGAGTGTGATCACCCCAATGACGAGCAGGTCGCCGAGGATGAGAACAATGCGCTTATTCACAAATTTTACGAGGATCGCGATGCTTCTAATTGATGGTTTTTGTGAATACACGACCTGGCGGTTATTTACCCTTTGCTTCGCTTGTCTCTTCCGTTCGTAAGCCAGGGAATAAAAGCACATCGCGGATGGAGTGCTTATTGGTGATCAGCATGACGAGGCGGTCTACGCCCATACCGAAGCCGCCATTGGGGGGCATACCGTACCGCATAGCGCGCAGGTAATCTTCATCCATCGGATGTTTCTCCTCATCATCGGCACCGTAATCACGGCCCATCTCAAGGAAGCGCTGTTCCTGATCGAGCGGATCGTTCAGTTCAGTGAATGCATTGCATAATTCAAACCCGGCTGCATAGCCTTCAAAGCGTTCGACTGTCAACGGGTCGCCAGGCTTGGATTTTGCCAGCGGTGAAATATCCCGGGGATAATCATAAAGAAACGTTGGTTGGATCAATGTCGGCTCGAGAAACTCTGACAACATGTAGTCGATCAGCTTGCCGCGCGTTGATTTCGGGTCGGGTACCTTGCCTTTTTTAGCGATCGCTTTGAATAACCCTTCGGCGGTCGGATGCTCGGCAATATCTATTCCACTCACCTCTTCCAAGCCCTTGCGAAGCTCTAATCGTTTCCAGGGAGGGGTGAAATCTATCTCATGCTCCTGAAAAGTCAATTTCTTCCTTCCGCAAACTCGCTGAATGGAAAACGCGACCATTTCCTCGGTTAATTCCATGACCTTGAGATAATCTGCGTATGCCCAATAAAACTCGAGTTGTGTAAATTCCGGATTGTGCTTAAACGATACACCCTCATTGCGAAAGTCGCGGCCGATTTCATAGACCTTCTCCAGGTTCCCGACTAAAAGACGTTTGAGATAAAGTTCGAATGAGATGCGCAGATACATATCCTTGTTCAGTTCATTATGGTGAGTTATGAACGGCCGCGCGGCGGCGCCTCCGTATAATGGCTGCAATATCGGCGTCTCGACCTCAAGGAAGCCTTTGCCATCCAAATATTCACGCAGCGCCTTTATGGTCGCCGCGCGCAGGCGGAAGACTTCGCGTACATCGGGATTTACCGCCAAATCGGCATACCGTTGGCGAGCGCGCAGTTCAGGGTCTTCCAACGCTGCATGCCGGAGGAGGGTACCGTCCGGCAGCGCCTCGTCCTTTGCCGCGGGCAGCGGACTTACAGCCTTGGCGAGCAGCTTGAAGTCGTGGACGTGCAGGGTGACTTCTCCTGTCTTGGTGCGGAACATGATGCCTGAAGCTTGGATAAAGTCGCCGATGTCGAACAACTTGTTGAAGAAGTCTACCTGCTCCTGACCGACCTCGTTCATGCGGAAGAACAGTTGTATCTTGCCCGCACCGTCTTCGATATGAGCGAACGAGATCTTGCCCATAGCGCGCGTGGCGCGGATGCGCCCTGCTAGGATGACTTTGACCTCGGACCCCTCTTTCTCTCCGGCTTCAAAGGCTGCAATGGCCTCAACGCTCGTATGCGTCCTTTCGACTCGTGTTGGATAGACCTCCACGCCTTCAGCGCGCAGCTCTTCGATCTTCTCTAAACGGATTTTTTCAAGCGATGTGTATTCTGTCATTTTTCATCTATTTCTCCCTCTCCTAGTCAGAGGGGCAGGAGCAAAGGTGTGAATAAAAAAGCCCCGCGCCGCCTGCCTTACGGCGAAGGTGCGCGGGGCAGCTAAAGGAAAACCCCTTTACTTTACCTTGATGATTTTGACTTTATACATACCGCTCGGGGTTTCAACCTGAACACTCTCGCCGATCTGATGGTTTAAGATTGCCTTCCCAATGGGCGACTCATTCGAGATCTTGCCCTCCCTCGGGTTGGCTTCTGCTGCGCCGACAATCGTATATGTCTCAGTATCGAATCCTTGTTCTTGAATGGTCACAGTTGATCCGACTGCTACCATCCCGTTCGGACGGTTTTTCTCGCCTTCTTCGATCACCCGCGCAGTCGCAAGCAGCATTTCCAATTCCTGGATGCGGCCTTCTACAAAGGCCTGCTCATTTTTGGCAGCCTCATATTCAGCATTCTCAATCAACTCACCACCTTCCATTGCCTCATGCAAACGCTCGGCCACTTCCTGCCGTTTGACAGTGCGTAAATGGTCTAGTTCTTCCTGAAGCTTCTGGAAGCCTTCCTTGGTCAGGAATTTGGTTGGCATAATACTTTCCTTATGAAAGAATATGCATCCCGTACAGGATGCAATGTTGTGCCTTTATCGTACCCAAGGCGGCCTTAATATATCACGGATTCAAGTGCGAATCAAGACCTGCCCTGTTCTGGGTTCAAATCGTCCAAAATTGGATGCCCCTTCTTTCTGACCAGTAGGTACGCAATGATTCCCGCATCGAATCGAGGCTGTCGAACAGGGAACTGATCTGGGAATCGTAGGCTTCGACCCCTTCCAGCCATGATTCAAAGCCTGCTTCCGAAACCGGCTGAAGCGATTCCTTCATTTCTGCAGTTTTTTGGCCCAATTCTTCGGGATGTCTCAGCAAATAGGGAATATCCATATCGTATACGAGTTGACGCTTCAGCATCTCGGCCGCTTTCCGGACTAGGATATGATCTACGTGACCGCCGATTGCCAGTTGAGAGACAGCTACGTCATCCGGCTTGAGCCAGGCAATCATTGTCTGCGCAATTTGGGCAGGCAAATCTGCATCTTCAGCATGCGGTTGTATAAACACCGCCTCTTCGTATAATCCCAGTCCGTTTTTCCCGCGGCGGTAGATGCAATCCAGAAAATCAAAGTGGACAGCCTTCGCACCTACCCGTGCGGCTGCCCGTTTGTCTTCTTCACGCCTGATCTGGATCGTCTCCTTTGCGCTGGTTGTGCCCCAAATCTTATGCATTTCTTGAGCAAAGTCCGTTAGCTTTTCTTCATCGGGGACGCCGGACATGAATGTCCAAATCTCAACTGGAATCCCCGCCTTTGCCTGGTCTGAGATCAGCCCACCGGCGGAAAGGACGGCATCGTCAAGATGAGGAGAAAAATAAATATAACGCATATCTCCAATTTAACCATAAATACCGAGAAAATAGGCTTGGAATCGGGAGTCGTCAAATTATGAAAGAAATGTGTACTGGATCGGGCATAGTAGAGCAATTGTATATGGAACGTATCCCTGGAATCGGGTTGATAACGCTTTTGTAATTGTCGACCCGAAGTACCTTTTAATGCTCACAATATATACTTGTGGCATTCGAAATGGGAACCCCTTAAGAGCAAGGACGAAATACTATACGTCCGTCAATCTACGGTGGAAACCTTTGTTGAAATTTTTCTTGTTGGAAGGTAACAACTTATGAGGAAATTTCGCCCCATCTTCGCAGCGCTCAGTGCGGTTTTCTTTTATACGGTAACGGACATTCTGGTCTGGCAGCGTGTTTTTGAGACCCATAAACTTGTCAAATATGCAGATACATACCACACCGGTTGGTTTGTGTCACTGGCTGGTTATGCAACCATAGGAATTATTCTTATGTGGGGTGCCTGGAAGGAGTGTCTCTATTTTCTTCTGACCTTGCTCGTTGGGGCGTTTAGCGGATTGGAAGATGTACTTTATTATATTTTGGACAAGAAGCCGATGCCGGAATCACTGCCTTGGTTAAGTAGCAACCCAATGATCTACACAAGTTCCCGCACGGGCGTGATTTCGTCTGTTTTGTTTTGGTTGATTGGTCTTGTGATCCTGTATTTTGCGCTATTCGTCTGGCAGAAAAGACCTGGTGGAAAACCAGGCAATCAGGCACAAACAATCCGCTAGGCTTTTAATCCAGCACCAGTCTGCGACCGCCATTTTCCCTACTCTGGTGGTCGCAATTGTTTAATGTGCATTGGGTCCGGATTAAAGATCAGTACGAAAGTAGCAAATAGGTGTTAAATAAGAATTCGAGCCAGATCTTTCATGACCTGTAAAAAAGGGTACGAAGGCAGCGTCATATTAAGACTTGTAACATTTTAACGGACATGTCACTCGAAGGATGGGTCGCCGTATCGATGCGGATCAGGCGACTGCAAATCGATGGATCCACCAAATTTCTCATTTCCCTAAAGCGGATATGTACTTAAAGGTACTTACCGAGGTTAGCGAGCTCTAATCAGAGATTAAGAAATCTTTCATTCAAAGAGGTAATATTTACGCTTGGTCTTACGTTTTGATATATGCAACCACGCCGTCAATAAAGGTTGCAATCATTATGGAACGAAGAGGAGAGAGAGCAAATGGTCTTTTATCCGTTATTACTTATTAAAAATGATGGTTTGATATTCCTCAGCTACCTTATTGGGTTTATCTATCTCATCATTATCCTTTGGCTGGCTCTTTACGGGATCAACAATCTTGTTAATGCGATTCTTTATCTACGGATAAGGAAAACTATTAAACAGAAGCAGGATGTATCCCCTCCGAATATATGGCCGCCAGTAACCATCCAGCTCCCGATCTTCAATGAGAAATATACGGTGGAACGCTTGTTAAGCGCCGTTACACGGATGGATTATCCGGCAGGCCGCCTGCAAATACAAGTGTTGGACGATTCGACCGATGATACGGTCGAGCTTATTCATCGGTTGGTTGACGAGTATAAGGCTCAGGGTATCAATATAGAATGGCTTCATCGCACCAATCGCAAAGGGTACAAAGCTGGTGCTTTGGATGCGGGCTTGTCCGAGGCAACCGGTGAATTGATAGCCATCTTCGATGCCGATTTTGTCCCTAAACCTGATTGGTTAAAGAAGACCGTTCCGCTCTTTCAAAACAGTGCGCTTGGGTGCTTGCAAACCCGATGGGGACACACCAACCGGAAATACAATTCGCTCACACGTGCCGAAGCGATGGCCATTGATGGCCATTTCATTGTTGAGCAAGCTGCTCGCTCGCACAACGATTTTTTCCTTAACTTTAACGGGACGGCTGGT
>JBGQIO010000128.1:0-10600 GCA_041498515.1 Anaerolineae bacterium | reverse complement strand
AGCACATATTCAAAAGGCGGGTAAAGCACATGGAAAAGAAAGCGCAAAGTGGAAGGGGGACGCAACGCAAGAACTTATTACACTTCTTCGTGATGATTATCCAACTCTCATGGGTGTGCTCGGTGCTTTAGGTGAAGTGATCTGACGTAATAAATTTAACTACCAAAGACACAAAGGATCACCAAGGAAGATCAATAGTTGAAAGAGAAAATGATTACCATAAGGAATTTCAAGCCCATTCCACTTGATGTAGAAGTCATCGGGAAGAAGATCTTGGACGCAGCATATACAGTTCACAGCGCGCTGGGCCCTGGACTACTCGAGTCGGTTTATGAGGCCTGTACTGCTTATAAGGCACAACAGCATGGTTTGAGTGTTGAAACACAGGTGGTTGTTCCTTTAAAATATAAAAGTGTATTCATTGAAACTGGTTTGAGATTAGATCTGTTGGCAGAAAAACTCGTGATTGTAGAATTCAAGTCTGTGGAAACCATGAACCCGCTTTATGAAGCAACACTACTTACTTATTTGAAGATCACAGGTTGTCGACTTGGGTACTTGATCAACTTTAACGTCAAACATCTCAAAGACGGCCTAAAGCGCATGGTTCTCTAAATCTTTTCCTTCGTGTTCCTTTGTGGCCTTTGTGGTAAGGAGTAATTGTGGCAGACATTCAACAATCTGAAATCGAAAATCAAAGATCCGTTATTGGTTATGTCGTTGGCGGCGGACTCAAAGAGTCGTTCCGCGTCCGTTTGACGGTTGACCCGCTCACAGTCCAGGAAGGCGCCTTCGTCGTTATCGAGAGCGGGGACTTTCAATTCTACGGTCTGGTCACAGACTTGCAGCTCGGCGCAACTGATCCGCGCTTTGCAGACGAACAATCCGAGACTCGCCTGCCGCCTGTACTGGCGAAGGCCCTGCATGGTCTGACGCTGTTCACCAATCTCGAGGTCCTGCCTGCGCTAATGCTCGAACGCGGACCCGAGCCCGGAACTCCTATCTATGAGGCCTGGGTCAAAAAGATCGGCGACAATACGCCCCGCCCCCTGCCGGTTAAGACCGTGCCGCCACATCACTCACAGGTTCGGCTTGCCAACGAAGGTGATATCGCTGAAATATTCGGCGACCCGGAAGAGAGGTCCAACTTCATCATCGGTTACACCCGCGAGCAGGGACATGCTGTTTGCATTGATCTTGAGAAATTCGTCCAGCGCTCGTCAGGCGTGTTCGGTGCGACCGGTACGGGTAAATCGTTCCTTACGCGGCTTATACTGGCAGGCTTGATCAAATACGACAAGGCCTCGGTGCTGGTCTACGATATGCACAACGAATATGGCTATGACGACACAGCCTCCGATTCAGGCTTGCGCGTGATTGGCTTAAAGAGCAAGTTCGCTTCCAAACTACGCGTTGTAGGGTTGGGCGCAGGAGCGAAGATCCGCGGCTCCGCGCCGGATTTTAACCTTGAGATCGCCGAGACCGATATTTCCACCGCCGACATCGAGCTGTTGGCGCGTGAACTTGACCTGAAAGAGACCACCGCGACAACCCTCGACGCATTATGGAACTCGTTCAGGCAAGCGTGGTATAGCGAATTCAAGTCCATGACCCAGGAGGTCATCACCACCGAGGAAGGCAGGAAAGTGCCAGCCAATGGAAGCGTAGCTGCCTGGGGGAATGCCAACGGCGTTAATGTGATGGCCGCCGAAGCCCTGCATAACAAGCTTCGCCGCCTGTTCAATAAGCCCTATATCGTGCCTAAGCCCGCAGCGGACTCGATTAAGGAGATCATTTCGTCGCTCGACATTGGAGGGCATGTCGTGCTCTCGTTCGGAGAATTCGAGACTGATCTGGATTACCTGCTGGTAAGCAACCTGCTGACTCGTCGCCTCCGTGAGGCCTGGGAAAAGAAGACCAATTCATACCGCACTACCGGGAAAGATGAGCCGCGCCAACTCGTGATTGTGGTGGAAGAGGCGCACAAACTGCTTAACCGGGAGATGGCAATGCAGACCACTTTTGCCACCATCGCGCGCGAACTACGTAAATACTACGTCACCCTGCTGGTGATCGACCAACGCCCTTCGCAGATCTACGACGAGGTCATGTCGCAGTTGGGGACACGCATCAGCGGCTGGTTGGGCGACGACGACGATATCCATGCTGTGCTTTCGGGCCTATCAGGGCGCGAGGCCTTGCGCGGCATGCTGGCCCGGTTGCAGCCAAAGGAGGAAGTGCTCCTGCTCGGCTGGGGCATTCCGATGCCGCTGCCTGTGAAGTCGCGCAGATATGATGAGCAGTTTTGGAAGGAATTGCTTGGTGGAGGGAAAAGAAGCAAGGAGCAGAATTTGAAGGAGTTGGGGTTCTAACCAAGTGCAACAAGATCAGTTTCAATATTGACTAATTTATGTCCTTCGCGGAGGCGGGTAAAGCTAATCAGATAAATATCAATCATCGAACCCCGCTTAGGCAGAACGGAAGAGAGAAAAGTCTGCGAGCAGTGGAACATCTTACAGTTCATTAGATCCGCCACGCATAATCGGATTAACTTTAGTAATGGTGGGAATATAACTTACGGCAAAAAAACTCTCACGAGAACCGGCATTTATGATAAGTGAACGTAAGGTATCTGTAATCGTCCGACATATATCCTTCCTGGGGGTAGGGAGTAAAATCCCCTTTAATTGTCCGATTTAGAAAAACATGCTACGTAAAATGCTATCACGCCCAAACTTGCTCCTGCGGTTTACGCTGATCAGCTTTTTCCTGACCATCGGGATAGCCATCGCATTAACTTTAGGTATCCAGCAGCGGTTGGAAAATGACGCACTTCAACAGGAAGCCAACAGCGCCGCGGACCAGGTGGCCCTCATCCTAAACCCAAATTTGTGGGCGCACGATCTCACCGGCCCGCTTACCCCGAGCCGCTTTTCGGCTCTCGACAGCTTGATCCGTAAAGAGATATTGCGCGAGCACATCGTCCATGTGAAGATCTATAGCCGCGACGGCACCGTCCTTTATTCGGACGAAGCTAACCTGGTGGGGCATAAATTCCCGATAGATGATGAACTCGCCAAGGCGCTGACCGGTCAGGTGGGGATGGATATCTCTGATCTGAGCAAGCCGGAAAATATAACCGAACGCGGTCAATACTCCCGTCTGTTGGAAGTTTATATTCCGCTGCACCCCACCGACGCGCCCGGACAGGTGCTCGGCGCATACGAGATCTATCACGACTTGACCGTCGTCCAACCGCGCATCGACGATATGCGGAACTATGTCACATTGAGTGTGGGGATCGGTTTCCTGGTATTGTTCTTCTCCCTTTTTTTCCTTGTGCGCAATGCCTCGCGGGAACTCTTCCTTCGTAATGCGGAGAACTCGCGCCTGTACAAAAAGTCAAAAGAACAAGTCCTCGACCTGCAGCGCGCCGAAGAAAAAAGCCAGCGACGCTATCAACGCCTGGCGGCGCTGCGAGCCATCGACGAAGCTATCAGCGCCAACCTCGACCTGACATTAACTTTGCGTATTTTTCTCGACCAGGCAACCACTCAGCTTCAAGTGGATGCAGCCGATATCTTATTGTTAAATCAATTTACGAATCTATTGACCTTTTCAGGCGGCAGAGGTTTCAACACGGACATCATAAAGGCCTCGAAATTACATATCGGCGAGGGCTATGCCGGCCGCGTCGTGCAGGAACGACGAATGCTCAAAATACCGGACCTTACGGTGGAGAGTGGCTTTACAAGCAATTCCCTTTTCACCCAGGAAGGCTTCCGTGTCTATTATGCCCTCCCTTTGATCACCAAAGGAAAGGTACGGGGTGTGCTGGAGGTCTTTCACCGGTCGCCTCTCAACCCCGATAAGGACTGGTTGGAATTCTTGGAGGGGTTGGCAGAGCAAGCCTCGATTGCCATCGGCGATGCCGAACTGTTCGACAACTTGCAGCGTTCCAATATGCAGTTGATCCGGGCTTATGATGCCACCATTGCAGGCTGGTCCCATGCGCTCGATTTGCGCGATAAGGAAACGGAAGGTCACACTCAGCGCGTGACAGAAATGACATTAAATCTGGCCCAGGCCTTCGGGGTCGGTAGTGAAGATCAGGTCAATATCCACCGTGGTGCCTTGCTCCACGATATCGGCAAAATGGGCATTCCAGACCACATCTTGTTAAAGCCGGGCCCCCTGACCGAGTTGGAATGGCAGGTCATGCGCAAGCACCCGCTCTACGCGTACGATATGCTTTCATCCATCGAATATCTGCGTCCAGCCGTGGACATTCCTTATTGCCATCATGAAAAATGGGATGGCACCGGTTATCCCCGCGGCCTGAAAGGCGAGCAGATCCCGTTTGCGGCACGTCTGTTTGCAGTGGTGGATGTGTGGGATGCCCTTTCCTCTGACCGCCCTTATCGCCTGAGTTGGCCCGAAGAGAAAGTACGCCAGTATATCCTGGAACAAAGAGGGATTCACTTTGAGCCTGTCGTGGTGGATATGTTTATTAATATATTGGACCAGGTAAAATCACTAAACTTTATGACGGTTTCATAAAGGGGGAATTAAAAAGGCTGGACTAAGTATTTACTAAGGTCCGTGCAATTTCTCCGCAGGAAAAATGTAAATTTAATAGTTCCTATCTATAGGATACTTCGGGATCTAAAGACCTTTATGTTAAGGATTTTCCCTGCATGTCGATCCTTAAAATCGAGAGGCTGGGTTCCGCCCTGACATTGATTTTAATTCCCTATCTTATACACCACTGCTGAAAAAAACTCGTGCAGGAAACTTGAGGCCTTCTTTGCCAACAGCCGCGGCTCGCTAAAGCCTGCAGCTGGGGCAAGGCTGCGCCAGGTTTCATAGCTCAAAGGGTATGGCACCCAGGGATTACCTTTGTCAACGTTATATTCAACGAGAAGCAGCGCGCCGTCGGGTTTCAGCACCGCACGCACGTGCCGCAAGACCTTTACCTTATCTTTGAAATAATGCAGGGAATTCGCCATCACGATGCCGTCGAACACCGGCAGGTCGATCGGGCGCGTAAAATCACTCGCGAGCACGTGTAAGTTATTCGAATCGCCGAAGCGCAGGCGATAGGCCCGTTCCAATTCATTCAGCCGGGAGTGGTCTTTATCCACGGCATAAATCTCTCCATCGGGACCGACCAATTGACGCAATGCGATTGTAAATGCGCCTGAGCCCGCGCCGAAGTCCGCCCAGATGCTGCCTGGAGGCAGGTTCGCAGGTTTCAGAAGATTGACGTGGTCGTTGTGATTCATGAGGGGAATGGTATCATAAGCCTTTCCGTCTTACCGAGTAAGGGATCATAATGAGCTCTGAAATTGACACCGCATCAAGCCCCCCTCGCGACCCGTATGCAGCCTTAAGGTTTAGGGATTTCCGTTTGCTGCTGACGGGGCGTCTTATCAGTTCATTTACCGCCGAAATGCTGTCGTTTGCGATCGGTTGGGAATTATGGCTGCGCACCCACAGCGCTTTCGCCCTCGGCATGGTCGGGTTGGTCCAGGTTATCCCTGTGCTCTTACTATCCTTATTTGCTGGGCATGTGGCAGATCAATACAACCGCAAACGCATCGTGTTGATTACGCAGGCCTTTCTGGCGTTATGCGCCCTTGGGCTGGCTTATCTCTCTTACTTTCAAGGAGCGGTCTATTTGGTCTATTTGTGTCTGTTGGGCATCGGCATTTCCCGCGCATTTAACGATCCGGCCTCCTCCACCCTGTTACCGCAGACAATTCCACCTGCTTTATTTACGAGCGCTGCCACCTGGAACAGCAGTACCTGGCAGTTTGCTTCCATCGCAGGCCCTGCCGTTGCCGGGATCGTAGTTGCTTTGACGAACAGTGTCACTGGAATCTACGTGTTCGACGCCGTGGGCGCGATAATTTTTTCAATTTTATTGATCATGATCAAGGGCAGACCCCTCCCCCTTGCGCGTAAATCCGCAACCTTGGAATCCCTGACCGAGGGCTTGAAATTTATTCGTGATACGAAGGTCATTCTGGCTGCCATCACATTGGATATGTTCGCGGTCTTGTTCGGCGGTGCGGTTGCACTACTTCCGATCTACGCGACTGACATTTTGAAGGTCGGGGCGACAGGCTTGGGCATTATGCGGGCTGCGCCTTCCATTGGAGCGCTGATCATGGCTTTTTTGATGACACACCTGCCTTCCATGAAGAATGCGGGTCGGACTTTATTATTGGCAGTGACCGGTTTTGGCCTGGCGACTATCGTCTTCGGACTTTCGACCTCGTTCTGGCTGTCCGTCAGCATGCTTGCTTTGTTGGGCAGCCTCGACAATATCAGTGTAGTCATTCGCAGCACGTTGCTGCTGACCTTAACTCCGGATGAAATGCGCGGTCGCATCTCTTCCGTGAATAGTATTTTCATTGGGATGTCCAATGAGCTGGGCAGCTTTGAATCCGGTGTGACCGCCGCGTTAATCGGTCCGGTCATCGCGGTGGTGGCAGGCGGCATTGGCACCGTTTTGGTGGTTTTAATTGCAGGCAGGGTGTGGCCTGAAATGCGTCAGTTGAAGACACTGGATGTTCCCAGCCGATCCGTCAGCCCCCCGGCCGCTGCCGAATGATAAGCCCGTAGATTCTAAAGTATTACATGGAGTGCATGATCCGCTATTCGCGCCCTGCACTGTTTTAGTTCAAACGCTGAATGCGGTCGCTTGACCAGGGTGCGAAGGGCGCCATCACCAGTTCACATAAGGCGATAAGAGACCGGTCATAGTTAACGCGCCAACCCCCAAAGTCTTTCCATGCCTGGTCGCGGTCCTGTTTGATCGGTACGCCTGCCGCGGCAAGCTGGGTCAGGGTCGCTTCGAATTCCCCACGGCTGATGCTGATGGGGTCGTCGGGGAAGTGCGGGTCGTGTGGGAGTGGGATGCCAAATGAATGGGTTATGCGATGCAAAGCCAGATATCCGGCGCGGATGCATAACGCCGCCGATGGTTCGTACGGTACATCCACAGTTGAAAGCGTCAGCGAGGCGGCGTCCAATACCGCGCCGGCCGCCGTGATCCACGAAATCTCCGGATGCGGTGAACGGAAGAAAACCAGCGTGGCAAGCGTAGAATGGCTTTCCTCAATATCCGCGAACCAGGTCTCCCAGGTGCGCCAATATTCGCCGAGTTTATCGAGTCCTTGGATACGCCTGAAACGCAGGAGCATTTCCACCGCAGAAGGCGGGCTGCCGGCACGCACTTCAAGCATGTTAACCGCCTGTTCACGACGCGAAAAAGCGGCATACATCGTCGGCAGATAGGCGATTAACAAAGCTACCATGATCAAGCCAAGCATGGCCTCGCTGAAGACAAGCACGGATTGCCAAAACCCCTTTGAAGCCGCAAACCCAAGCGTGAATAGGGAAGAACCGCTCAGCTCATAAGCCGCAACGAAATTACCGGTACCGAGCGCCCAGTACATGGCGGCGTACCCCAATGAGATCAGCAGATACCAGACGGGCAAAAGCATCATTAATCCGATCGGCGCGTAATAGGCCATGATGGCATCTCGGCGGTCAAACGTCTTAGCAAAGTGCATCGTGATATCAAACACCCTGCGCAGCAGAAGGAAGACCAGGCGGGTTAAAGGGCTGCGGGCACTGCGCGGCAGGACGAAGGTGGAGATCGCCGAGTACAGCGTTAGTACGACGATAATCAACCCGACCAGGAAGAATAGGGCGTGTATAATAATTTCAATAATGCTCATGGCAGGTATTATAAAATGGTTATGAGATGTTAATCGTATGATCTCGGCTTATTTTTAGCCCTAGGATAATCCTGGTCTTCTTAAACGGCACTATCCTCATGAATAAGAATGGAATAAGCCGCATATGGGTTTCTCCGTTTACAAATAGGATACAGCTGACTCTCACATAATATCTGTATAATCCTTCCAGAGGTGCCCCATGATGAACAATCGTCAACTGGCCGATACCTTTACCCTGATCGCCAACCTTTCCGAGATCAAAGGCGAGATCATTTACAAAACCCTCGCCTATCGCAAAGCCTCCGAGAGTTTGATGAGCCTCGGCCGCGAGGCTTCCGAGTATTGGAAAGAAGGCAAGCTCGAAGACATCCCCGGTGTAGGGAAAGCCATCTCTGAAAAAATAAACGAACTTCTCGGTACGGGCAAACTGGAATTCCTCGAGAAGCTGAAAAAGGAAGTACCGCCCAGCCTGGCAGACTGGTTACAGGTGCCGGGCCTCGGTCCCAAGAAGATCGCCCTCATTTGGAAGACATTGAACATCACAACCATGGTGCAGCTGGAGAAAGCCGCTCGAACTGGGAAGCTGCGCGACCTGCCCGGCATGGGCGCGAAGTCCGAAGCACAGATCATAACAGGTATCGAGTCGCTGTCGCGGCGCTCGGGGCGCATCCCGCTGGGGCGCGCCTGGCCGCTTGCTCAGGAGATCATTGGCGCGCTCAAAAAGGTGAAAGGCGTTGTCGCGGCGGAGCCCGCCGGGAGCCTGCGGAGGATGCGATCCACGGTAGGTGATCTTGATATCCTGGTCGCCTCGAAAGAGTCTGGGCCTGTGATGGAAGCCTTTGTCCATTTGCCGGGAGTCTCACGCGTGCTCGGTAAGGGTGATACAAAATCCAGCATTGAGTTCACCGACGGCGTGCGTGCGCAAGTCTGGGTGCACCCGCCTGAAAAGTTTGGCACAGCACTTGTTTATGCAACAGGCTCAAAAGACCATAACGTCCACCTCCGTGAGCTGGCACTTGAAAAAGGTCTATCGTTATCGGAGCATTCATTAACCAAAACCAAAGGTAAGGGAGAGATCCTGTGTGCTACCGAAGAGGAAGTTTACAAAACCCTCGGCTTGCCATGGATCCCGCCTGAGCTGCGCGAAGACCGGGGTGAAGTACAGGCAGCCCAGGCAAACAAACTGCCGAAGTTGATCGAAGTCAAAGATATCCAGGCCGACTTGCAGACACATTCCACCTGGAGCGATGGAAAATTATCCATGCTCGAGATGGCACAGGCTGCTGCCCGGCGTGGGATAAAAGTAATCGCCTTCACCGACCATTCGGTCAGCCTCGGCGTCACGGGCGGCTTAAGTATCCAGGATCACAAAAAACAGGCCGCCGAGATCAAGAAGGTTCAAGAGAAGCTCGGTAACGGCATCCTGGTTTTGCATGCGACAGAGGTTGAGATCAAAGCCGATGGCGCCCTCGACTACCCGGACGAATTTCTGGCAAGCCTCGATCTTGTGGTCGCCTCCTTGCACACCAGCTTAAGGCAGCCGCGCGAGAAGGTCACGCAACGCGTGCTCAACGCCATCCGCAATCCGAACGTCGATATCATCGGGCATCCGACTGGTCGCCTCATCCCGGACCGCGAAGGTGCGGACCTCGATATGGATGCACTGCTCAAAGCCGCTTCAGAATCGGGAGTCGCGCTGGAGATCAATGCCGATCCAGCTCGCCTCGACCTGGACGATTCGTATGCACGCCGCGCAAAGGATATGGGTATTCCGCTCAGCATCAACACCGATGCACACTCCGAAAGTCATTTCGATGTGCTGCCTTACGGCGTCGCGATTGCCAGACGCGCGTGGGTGGAACCAAAAGATGTCATTAATTGCTGGTCGACGAAGAAACTACTTGATTGGTTAAAGAAGAGAGGGTAATGTTATTGGACGGAAGGCAAAAAACCTGAAAAGGTAATCTTTTGGCGAATCGACAATAACGTTATAACAGAAGGGCGATCCTGGGGTCGCCCTTCTTCATTATTTTTGAATATTTCCTTCAAGTCCCAGCTCAGGTGCTATCCTTCGCATTGCAGTGATCACATTCCCGACGTGTTCCCAAAGTTCAATACCGAATTCCTGCGCAGCCTCCTCCATCTCTGCACGGTCAGTGCCCGCAGCAAAGGCTTTGTCCTTCCATTTCTTTTTAACCGAGGATGGTTCCAGGTCCAGCAGAGAGCGTGAAGGACGGACCAGGGCGACCGCGGTGACCAGTCCGGTAATTTCATCGCAGGCATACAAGGCTTTACGCCTCAGGGTGTTACGCGCCACTCCTGTATCCACGCCGTGGCTCAAGATGTCCTGAATGAGGTCTTCAGGCACTCCGCGCTCGCGGAGGATCGGCACCCCTGCGATGGGGTGCTCATCAAGCGTCGGATGGATCTCCCAATCGAAATCATGGATAAGGCCCAGCTGTCCCCAGGCTTCTACGTCTTCGCCGAATTTTTCTGCATAGTACCGAAGGCACGCTTCAACCGAAAGCATATGGCGCACTAGCCCTTCGTTCTGAACAAATTCGCGTACGAGGTGGAGAGCTTCATCGCGGGTCATTAAACCTCCGGAAAGATCGGTTCAGGGCTGCCGAGCACGGGGATCGGCTTACTTAAATAAACGTCAACGAACGCGCCGACAGTTGCAAGCTGTTCACGGATATTCCAGATCAATAAAAGCAGCGGCCAGTAATGACGGTTATCAGCTGCCACGCCCGAAGCTTGCACCCCCAACGCATTGCACTCGAACAAAGCACGGGGTAAGTGAAACGGCTGGGTCACCAGCAAAGCCGTACTCAAGCCAAAAATAGCTT
>JBGQIO010000127.1:0-10686 GCA_041498515.1 Anaerolineae bacterium | reverse complement strand
TAACCGTAGCATAAATAACTACCAAACATCCCAGGGTGGAAGCAAATGAAACGATCCGGAGCGGCAGAAAGCTTATTCCCATAATTTTGATAAGGGCTGCGGAACCATAGAAATAGAAGGGCGGATAAATCAAGGGTATGTATTCAAGGGATGGTTGGATATACAGGGGTTGTCCGCTGAAAATGCGATAAGCTTGAACCAAGGAGGCGCCTTCCATCCATTCGAGATCGTACCGATAATTGATCCGCGATAAAACAACAAACAAAACGAGGGTGAAATGAACAAGGACTGCGAGCAAAGCGATCGCCATTACCCATTGGTAACTTTCAATGCTCTTGAACCGTGAAAACTTATTAATCATTGTCTGGAAACTTTTTCTTCGAACACAATTATTTTGTCATCCGGTTTGCTTTAGCCAGGCACCGATCCGCAAGGAGCGCTGCGACTTCCTGGCGATATTCTGCACTTGCCCATTCGTCATCGGCCTCGTGGAAAGCATTTCGTGCCGCATCTTCCAGACCTGCGGATTCGGTACCGTCCATCGCCAGGAACGGCATTTTTCCATATCCGCCGACTACAAGGCGAGTCCGACCTGAAGGCCATAGTGCCAATACAACACAAACGATGGGCTTATCGACCGGCGTGCGAGAGACGTAGTCAAATGCAAGTTTTACATTCAACGGCATGACCAACCCGGTAATCAGCTTTCCGGCTAACTGACTCTCACGGAAAGGCAAAAGGTTGCCCATCTGTAATTCCTGATCATTTGGTTGGAGGAACAATTTGGCATCCAAAGCCAGCAGCGCGGAAGCAAACGTCGAGCGACCATCCGCTACCACAAGTGTCCCTGCAACAGTAGCCGCGTTCCGGAGATTGATAGGAGCCTCAAGTTTCAATGCGAGCTGCATGTCATCGAGACAGTATTGGTTCTCGAGCAGTCCTTGAAGGGTCGTTGTTGCACCTATCTCCAAGTTGTTGCCGCTTTTCTTGATTTGATCAAGGCCGAGAGCTTGCAAGTCCACCACTTCAATAGGATCGGGTTGTGGGTGAGAAAGAAGGGTTCCACCACCCAGAGGGAGGGTCTTCGGATCACGCCTGGTAATCAAAGCGAGAGCTTGTTCAAGAGTTTGAGGGCGATGATAAGTTGTGATCATTGGATCTCCATCGAAATTATCCACAAAGTGCGACTTTATTATACAAGATACCAGGCAATGAGGTCGAGGAGTGGGGAAATTGCCGCCTGCAGAAGACCATTTGTTGGAGGTTGATAAGCAGCTGTATCTTCCATCAAAACGGACCAGGCTTGTGCCGGTCCGTTTCGATGGAAGCATTAAACGTCAGGGTGAGATCAGCTGTGTATCAATCAGGGTAAACTTTCCATTCCAATTCTCCCAGCCGTGAAAGATCAAATTGGTCTTGCGGCACGTTGATGAGCAAAGCATTCCCTTCCGCCAATAATTCATCCGTTTCCGGATCGTAAATACCAGCCCAGGCCTCGGCGGTCTTGCCCCTTGATTTACCGGCTTTACCAACAATCTTAAGTGGTTTGCCTATCGGGACATTCTTCCGATATTTCACTTCCAACCGGGCGGTGAACATAAAGCGAGGCTCCAAAGGGTTTGATCCCATTTGGGATCGACCACAGAGCTCATCCAAGATCGCACTGACAATGCCGCCATGCAGGACGCCGGGATAACCTTGAAAATGCTCCGGTGCGGTATAGGTCGATTCAACAAGCCCTGTTTCGGTCTCGTATATATGCAGATGCAGCCCAACAGGGTTTTTTAATCCGCAAATAAAACACATTTTCGAATTTGGTTGTTTGATCTTTTCCATGACTTCCATTGTATCAAAGCCCGAACAGGAAAATCAGATCGTTGACGTTCGTTCCGGTATAACCCGGTTTAAGCAGATCGCCAAGCGCTTCAAAGAAGGAATACGCATCGTTTCTGGCTAAATATTCAGAGGGTTTCATCCCGAGCTTTATGGACCGTCGGTACGTTTCCCCGGAAACCACTGCGCCGGCTGCATCCGTCGGACCGTCGTTACCATCTGTTGCGAGAGAGACCAGCATGACATTTTGCAGATCCTTCAAAACATCCACTGCAGCCAGGGCAAGCTCTTGATTACGGCCGCCTTTGCCATCCCCATGAATTGTGACGGTCGTCTCACCACCCGATATCAAGCAAAAGGGTGGTTTCTTTTGCCGTGTCGCAATCTTCAGAGCCGCTGCCAATTGTTTTCCCATTCGATGAGCTTCGCCATGCAAGTTCATATCGATTATTTCGGTGAAGAAGCCCTGGGTTTGAGCTTGCTCTTTTGAGCCCTGAGCCGCCAATTTATTATTTGCGACTATCACATTTTGCACCCGGTCGAATGTTGAATTGTCGGATTTTATCTCCGTGGTTAAAAGGTTTAATATATTCCTTGAAACCCGTTCCTTCATTTTATATTTTTTCAAAACTGTCAGCAATTTATCCCTATTTGTATGATAAGGCACCGTCAGACCTGATGCTATTATCGCTAAATGATCACCGATCACATCGGACAGTATCAGGCTAATAATTCTGCCCTTTGCGGCTCTCACCAAACCGCCCCCTTTTAATTCATCGATCTGGCAGCGGAGGATGTTAAGCTCTTCGATAGTTGCCCCAAGAGTTAACATGGATGCGGTCAAAGTCTGGATATCGATAAGGGAAATGCCCTGGCGTGGAGCGGCTACGAGCGATGAGGCTCCACCGGATATCAAACAGATTAATAAGTCATTTTCATTTATACGCGAGACGAAATCCGACACGGCCTGTCCGGCTGCCAAACTACGTTCATCGGGGATGGGATGGCCGGCTTCCTGCGCGGTGATCCGTTCCCTGATTTTAGAGGATATAGTCCCTTGACCTGTGCCTGAGAGATGCTTGGTTATGATGAGAGCGTCTTCAAAATCTTCCAAAAAACCGGCTGCAGCAATTGTCATCGGCTCGGCGGCTTTTCCAATACCCAATAAAAAGAGCCGCTCATGCGGCGGCAGAACGGTTTTTTCCAGGTGCCGGTGAACAATCCTGCCAGGTTCGACGGCTTCGAGAGCGGCATTGAGGATACGTGTGAGACGCGGGTCGCGCAGGCTGTAAGTCAGGAATCGATCGACGTCCATGCTTGCAGTATACTTTGCCCATGATAAAACAAAAAGTCTTCGTCACCCGGAACATCCCGGTTAAGGGATTAAACCTGGTCCGAGATTTCTGTGAGGCAGATGTTTGGCAGGATGAAATCCCGCCCGGTCATAATGAAATACTTGCGCGGGTTCGAGGGGTAGATGGTTTGCTTTCGTCACTTACTGAGCAAATTGATCTTGAAGTAATGGAAGCTGCGCCCAACCTGAAAGTAATAAGCAATTTTGCCGTCGGTGTAGATAATATCGATGTGGCTGCCGCCACAGCACGTAAGATCCCAGTTGGGAACACACCGGAGGTATTGACCGATGCGACAGCTGATATGACTTTCGCATTGCTTCTGGCGGCTGCCCGGCGAATAGTTGAAGCTGAACATTACGTTCAGGCGGGAAAATGGAAGACGTGGGGTACCCAGCAATTATTAGGCACAGACCTAGTGGGTTCCACTTTAGGGATAATCGGCTTTGGGCGGATTGGGCGAGCAGTCGCGAAAAGAGCCGCCGGGTTTGATTTACGTATAATCTATTATGATCCTTCGGGGCAATCCGCTTTTGGGGCCATCCCCGTAGAGTTGGAGACTTTATTGCAAGAGTCAGACTTTGTTTCCCTGCATGTGCCATTGACGGCAGAGACCCGTCACATGATCAACGCCGAAGCGTTAATGAAGATGAAGCCAAATGCGATTTTGGTGAATACGTCGCGCGGCCCTATTGTAGACCCTCGGGCTTTATATAATGCCTTGAAAACACATCAGATCTTTGCCGCCGCGCTGGATGTAACGGAACCTGAACCATTGCCAATTGATGATCCCTTGTTGGGGCTGCCTAACTGTATCGTGGTTCCTCACCTCGGAAGTGCAAGTAAACAGACACGAGATCAAATGGCGGTCCTTGCCGCTCAAAACCTTATTGCGGGACTGCAGGGCGAGCGATTGCCTCATTGTGTCAATTCACAGGTCTATAACCGGGATTGAGACAGTAAAAAGAAGAATGCTTAATAAATATTCTGTTATCCTCAAATTTCGATTAATTACGAGCCGGATTTAAAATGTCAAACGCTGCACTAGTAATTGGATCATGCCAGATAATAAGAGAATAAGTCAATTATTGTCCCAAATTTATAACCCGGAAATTGCTCCACTACTCATTGCTCGCCTGGATTCCATCCTCAACAAATATCGCGGTCAAATCCCCAAACCTGGCGTCAATGGCTCGAGTGAACGAGACGTTATCCTGATCGTATATCCAGATCAAGTTCAGAAACCCGATCAAGCTCCCCTTCACACGCTCCATAGTTTTATAGAGAAATATTTAAAAGGTCTCATAACCGGAGTACACCTATTGCCTTTCTATCCCTGGTCTTCCGATGATGGCTTTTCCGTGGTCGACTATCGTACGGTCGCTCGAGAATATGGGGATTGGGCCGATGTAAAGGCAATCGGGGATCATTTCCGGCTCATGTTCGATGCCGTTATCAACCACACTTCAGCGCAAAGCTCCTGGTTCGAAGGATTTCTTCAAGGGAACAAGGATTATCAAAATTATTATATTGAGGTTGAAGGGGATCCGGATCTTTCAAGCGTTATCCGTCCGCGCACAACACCCTTGTTGACGCACTTTAATACATCAACCGGTACGAAGGCAATCTGGACAACGTTCAGCGCCGATCAGGTAGATCTGAACTTTCATAACCCTACCGTGCTTTTAGATATACTTGAACTATTGTTGTATTACGTCAAGCAGGGCGCTGAATTCATCCGTTTGGATGCAATCGCCTATTTATGGAAGGAGATCGGAACCGGCTGCATCCATCTTCCCCAGACACATCAGGTTGTCCAGTTGATCAGGGCGGTCCTAGACGAAATTGCACCACAAGTCATGTTGGTCACAGAAACGAACGTCCCTCAGATTGAAAATTTGTCGTATTTCGGTGATGGGAATAACGAAGCCCAATTCGTTTATAATTTTTCATTACCTCCATTGGTTTTATATACATTTCAAACCGGTACTGCCCGGATCCTTTCGCAATGGGCTTCCGAATTGAATTTGCCCTCGAAACATACAGCGTTTTTCAATTTCCTGGCATCCCATGATGGAGTAGGACTTAATCCTTTGCGAGGAATTTTACCTGAGGCGGAGATCGATGAACTGGCCCATTCCATGGAATTGCGAGGAGGCTTGATCTCTTATAAGAACAATGCTGACGGAACCCAGAGCCCTTATGAGGTGAATATCAATTATCTCGATGCATTATCCATACCAGGTGAACCCGTCGAAATGGCGATAAGTCGCTTTATCAGCGCCCATGCCATTCTGCTTGCGTTCGCCGGCATGCCAGGGATTTATTTCCACAGCTTGTTTGGCTCGCATGGTTGGCCGGAGGGCGCAGCCCAAACGGGGAGGAACCGAAGCATAAACCGGGAAAAACTTAATCGCGATATCCTCCAGTCGCAGCTCGATGATAGAAACTCCATGCGTGCACAAGTATTTGGGCGTCTCTCTCACTTGATTGCGATCCGAGCCAGTCACTCTGCATTTACGCCGTACGGAACACAACGTGTATTGGAATGTAATCCAGGAGTATTTGCTCTGCTGCGAGTAAATCCAAACGAGAAGCGATCCGTCCTTTGTCTTCATAATGTGAGCAATGAACCCTTAGAGATCAAGGTGGATTTAGCGCTTACACCGCTCGAGCGGCTGAATAATTTAAAGGACTTAATCAGCGGTGAAAATTACAACTCAGGTAAAACCAACTCTCTATTATTATTACCTTATCAATCGGTCTGGCTTACCGACCCGTCCCAGGAGTAATCATCATGGTTGCTGAATATCCGATCCCCACGAGTAATTTGCGAATAGGCGTAGTATCGACCCGTCTGGGAACCACAGACGGTGTCTCCCTCGAAACTGAGAAATGGAGCCACGTTCTAGCCCGATTGGAACATCAATGCTTTTATTTTGCCGGGCTGTGTGACCGTCCGGAAGAACTCAGTTACGTTGTGCCCGAAGCTCACTTTGCCCACCCGGAAATCGTGAAAACATATGAGGCGGCATTTTCCAACCGAAACCGTCCGCCACAGTTGACGCGCGATATTCGTGATCTCGTTGAACACCTAAAAATGCATTTGTATGAATTTATCAAGAAGTTTGGTATCCATGTACTACTGGTGGAGAACGCCCTGGCCATTCCGTTGAATATCCCGCTTGGGATCGCTCTGACTGAATTCATCGCTGAAACCGGCATCCATACCATAGCGCACCATCACGATCTATATTGGGAGCGTAGAAGGTTCCTGGTCAATTGCGTATGGGATTATCTTGATATGTGCTTTCCGCCCCGCTTGCCCAGTATCCGGCATATCGTGATCAACACGCCCGCCGCAGCCCAGCTTAGCTATCGACGAGGGATTTCTGCGCGGGTAATACCCAATGTGATGGATTTTGATAATCCACCTGCTGCTCCGGATGAGTATGCCTCCACAGTGAAACAGGATCTGCAAATTGCATCGAACGAATACTTTTTTCTCCAACCTACCCGAATTGTTCGGCGAAAAGGGATCGAGCATGCCATCGAGCTCGTGCGCCGTCTGCAGTTACCGGCCCGCCTGGTCATCTCGCATGCCAGCGGAGACGAAGGTGATTCCTATGAAAAACATCTCCGATCCTTCTCGCAGCTCCTGGATGTGTCGACCATTTTTGTCTCGGATATTATCAGTGACCGACGAGGACTGACGCCCGACGGCCGCAAGATTTATTCTCTGTGGGACGTTTACCCTTTCGCCGACCTGGTCACCTATCCTTCGCTGCTGGAGGGCTTCGGGAATGCATTTCTCGAATCGGTCTATTTTGGACGGCCAATCCTGGTCAACGATTACACCATCTATTCGATTGATATCAAGCCAAAAGGTTTCCGAGCCATCGAGCTGGATGGCTTTATCACCGATGAAAATGTAGCCGAAGTAGAGAAAGTACTAAGAACCCCTTCTATCGCCAGGGAAATGGCGGAGCATAATTATCCGCTCGCTCAACGATTCTACTCCTTCACATTCCTGGAACATCAACTGCAGGCATTGCTCCAATCTTTCACCGGCGAAGATGTGAGAAGTTGAGCGATGAAAATCTTCCTCCTTCACTATGCTGCGCCTCCGATTATCGGCGGTGTAGAAAATGTGATAGGCCAGCATGCACGTTTAATGGCTAATGACGGTCATCGCGTTTCCATTGTTGCCGGACGCGGGGAGCAGATGGATACAAGGATCCCCCTCATAAAACTACCCCTGGTTGATTCTCGCGCCGAAGTAATACTCGCCCTTAAAAAAGATCTCGATTATGGGCGCATTCCCAAGGAATTTCGCTCGGTTGTCGATCAGATTAAATCCCAGCTTCTTGGAGTTATTACAGATGCGGATTGGCTTTTCGCTCATAATGTCTGTTCCCTTAATAAAAATTTAGCGCTCACGGCGGCACTCAAGGAAATTTCAGACAGCCTCATTCGGCCGCGTTTCATTCTATGGCATCACGATCTGGCCTGGACAACGCCTCGCTATAGGGATGAGCTACATGAGGGCTATCCCTGGGATTTACTTTCCAGCGACTGGCAGCACGCAACACAGGTGGTTGTTTCAGAACCGCGCCGAAATGAACTTGCACATTTAATCAATGTTAATAATGAACGCATACACATCGTCCCGAACGGTGTAGATGCAGGTCGTTTCTGGAAACTGGATGAAGAGACGGAGATGATATCCAGGCAATTTGATCTCCTGGCAGCAGACCCACTGATTTTGCTCCCGGTCCGTATCACTCCCCGGAAGAATATTGAGCTTGCCTTGAATGTGCTGGCTAATTTGCGAAAGCATTTCAAAAATGCTAAACTGTTAGTGACCGGACCGCTGGGTCCGCATAACCCGGCGAACGTTCAATACTTTGATCGTCTGGTGAGTTTACGGCGAGGACTCCATTTAGAAGAGGCGGCTTATTTCTTAGCCGAGTCAACCCACCAATCATTGAAAGATGAAGTCATAGCGGATTTATACAGAATGGCCGATTTATTGTTTTATCCAAGCACAGAAGAGGGTTTTGGTATTCCGATACTGGAGGCCGGATTAGCCGGCATCCCCATATTCTGCGCAAATATCCCCTCGTTACGAGAACTAGGAGGGTCCCAGGCGAACTATTTCGATCTAGACAAGGAACCCGTTGAAGTGGCCGATCAAATGATAAATTCACTGGAATCAAATCCTCTCTTTGCCCTACGAAAACGGGTATTGCGCGACTATACCTGGGAAAAAATATACACGAATCATATTATTCCGCTGTTTGCGAATGATTGACATATGAGTAAACGTTATTCAACCAGATTATTTCGAAAAATATTAGTTCCTATCCTATTCGATGCGGAGAACAACGCTGCGATAAATACAGCACTGGCGATTGCGGAACCTGAAAACATTTTACTGGTTGGCGTTGTCGGAATCTCGAGTGAAGAATCGCTAAGTACAGCAGCTTTACCCGCCCGTCACGTACGCAAGCTTCTAAGAGATGTTACAGGTAAATTCCACGTCCGGGCCATGCCACGAATCCGAGTATCGCATACGCCATGGGAAGAATTGATCCAAATCGTCAAGGAAGAGAACCCAGATCTGCTGATCCTGGCCACTTCTCATCTCGCAATCTTAAATATCTCTCCCGGCCAGGCGTTGCGTTACCCGCCTTGTGATATAGCGATGGCGGGCGGGACAATTCCCGAACGGCCGCGTGATGTACTTGTTTCGCTAAGGGGTGGACCCTATGCCGAACTTTCATTGCGATTGGGACTTTCCATATCGCGGATGAGCAAGGCAAAAATTACGGCTCTTCACCTTTTACCCAGTTCGAATACGGAAATTACCGACCCTGCATATAAGGGCGTTGACCGAGTATTGGAGAACCTGCCTGAAGTGGTGCGTAAACAAATAATAACGGACGATCCCGTGCAGACGATCTTGTCGGCTACCCAAGATTTTGATCTATTAGTCCTTGGTGCTACCGCTCGCTCCCAAGACTCGCTCATATCGATCGGGCCAGTGGCTGAAAGCATTCTTCGTGAAAGCGCAAAAGGCGTATTAGTGGTGAAATCTCGGCGGCCCATGCCTGTGAACATGGATAGCGAGATAGTTGGGCAAAACGCAATTTCAGTCCTGGTGGACAAATGGTTCGCCGAAAACACCTATCACGCGGGTGAATTCGCCGACCTTGATAATTTAGCCAAAATCAAACGTGAACAAAACCTTACAGTCAGCCTGGCTTTGCCAGCTTTGAATGAAGAACCAACGGTCGGGCATGTTATTAAAACCATCAAGGACGCCTTGATGGACCGCGTGCATCTCCTGGATGAAATTGTCCTTATTGATTCAGATTCCAGCGACAAGACGAGAGAAATCGCCGCTGCCATAGGCGTGCCAGTTCACATCCATCAAAATGTCCTTCCCCAATTGGGCGCGCGAACCGGAAAAGGGGAAGCTTTGTGGAAAAGTCTTTATCTGACTACCGGTGATATCATCATTTGGATAGATACCGATATAGTAAATATCCATCCCCGGTTTGTCTATGGATTATTGGGCCCGCTCATTCTCCATGATGATATCCAATTCATAAAGGGCTTTTATCGCAGGCCGCTAAAAGTGGACAATAAACTTCAGGCGGGAGGGGGTGGAAGAGTTACAGAATTAACCGCGCGCCCCTTATTAAATCTTTTCTTCCCTGAACTATCCGGTTTAATCCAGCCCCTTTCCGGAGAATATGGCGGACGGCGCTCGGCCTTTGAGCAAATGCCCTTTTCTTCCGGATATGGGGTAGAGATCGGATTGGTTATCGATATGTTCGAAAAATTCGGTTTGCGTGCGATCGCCCAAGTAGATCTTCAGGAGCGGGTTCACCATAACCAACCATTGGAATCATTAAGTAAAATGTCGTTTGCAATCATTCAAACAGTGGTGCGCAGGATCGAGAGACGTTATGGAACGAAGCTGCTAGAAGATGTGAATAAAACAATGAAATTGATCCGTTACGGCCGGCAACGTCTACTATTGGATGTTGAAGAGATTGCCGAATTGGAACGTCCGGCGATGATCGAATTAGCCGAGTACCGTGAACTTCATGCAGCTAAAACGATCAGCTCTGCGCAAAAGTATCAATCAGCAATTTGAAATTTCCCCCGGCAGGATACAGGATCGGGCAGGTCGCCCCGCGTTTACGATATTCATTTACCTTTACGCGCGCTTCTTCGGGGGTACCGGAGGCAGTTATTCGGTAAACTAAGGCATCAGGAACAAGGTGTTTGGCTTTCGTGATCTGTTCTTTCGTAGCGGGCCAACCCAGGGTTGCCTGAATTTGTGAAATCACATCTTGTGACACGCCTGAGGCTTTCGCTATGTGAGGCTGCTGGGCCAGATACTGGCAGAGAAGCATTTTGGTCGTGTCAATAGCCTTTTCATGGTCTTCATCAACCGAACATACGATCAATTGAGGGCGATCAAAAT
>JBGQIO010000126.1:0-10796 GCA_041498515.1 Anaerolineae bacterium | reverse complement strand
TACAACGTGGAGGCCGTCAAACAAGTCTATGAGCAAGCCGGCGACCTGGGCGTGGGACGATTCGTTTTTTCATCCACATACAGCAATTATGGTTTGATGTCCGATGGAAAGCCGGTCAGTGAAGAGTCCACTCTGAATCCACAATCCTTATATGCCGAGACGAAGGTGGCCGCCGAAGAATACCTGCTGGGGCAGAAAGACAAAACCTGCGCGCCGCTGCTATTCCGTTTTGCGACACTCTACGGGATCTCGCCGCGGACGCGATTCGATCTGATCGTCAACCAGTTCGTATTGGATGCCTTTACCAAGCGTCAATTGTTGATCTATCAACGGGGTTATTCCCGCTCGTTCGTGCATGTGCGCGACGTAACACGCGGCATCCTGGTCGGTCTGGATGCGCCGCTGGAAAAGATCCGCAGGCAGGTTTACAACCTCGGCACAGAGAAAGGCAATTACACCAAGGATCAAATCGTAGAACATGTGCTCAGGCGCATGCCGGAAACCGTGGTCGAATACAAAGACCTGACTTTCGGCGGGGATATGCGCGATATCAGCGTGTCCTACGCAAAGATCAAACGTGAACTCGGTTATGAAGCGACACTGGATGTGGATGACGGCGTCCGAGAATTGTTGTTTGCGCTCAAGAGCGGCTTGATACGCCATCCCCTGGATGAACGCTATCGCAATGCGCAATTCATTGTGCAGTGAGGTTGGCTTCGGCGATTCATATCGCCGAAGTGGGCGACGGCGGCTTGTGGCCGAGCAGGAAGATCACCTGCACCTTCGGTCGCCCGAAGGTTGCAGGTTGGAAAGTTGAAGGTTGCAGGTTGCAGGTTGCAGGTTGAAGGTTGATAGTTGAAGGATGAGGGTTACGATGCCTACAGTGGATCGGTTTGAAGACCTTGATGTATGGAAAAGGGCGAGGGCACTCGTTAATATGATCTATGATTTTACAGAAGGTGAGACTTTCAAACGTGATTTCGCCTTGCGCGATCAGATCCGGCGCGCTGCCATATCGATCCTTTCCAACATCTCGGAAGGTTTTGAGAGTCGGACGCAGGTTATGTTTATCGAATATCTTGGACGGGCGAAAGCCTCGGCGGGCGAAGTACGCGCCCAGCTATATTTAGTGGTTGATCGAAAATATGTGACGGATGATCAGTTCAACAAAGCAAGCGAAGAAGTTGTGATCTGCAGCAAACAAATTTCACAACTCAGTAAATATCTTGAATCTCGTCCGAATGTGCGGCGCACTCGCGAGGAAGGTGCCTCTTACGATGTCCAGCCTTGAACATTCCAACCCAATTCCCACCGACCCTGAACCCTCAGGGTTTTGGAAGGATAAACATGTGCTTCTCACAGGAGGAGCAGGCTTTTTAGGTTCATTTGTTACTGAAAAATTGATTAAGCGCGGAGCAACCGACATCATGATCCCGCGCATCGAATATTATAATTTAACGGACCGTGACGATATACGTCGACTCTTAGCTGATGCTCTCGGCCCTTTGGAAAAAAGGCCAGACCATCTTAAACCCATCAACTTCGCCCAAGAAAAACCTGCAACCTTCAACTCTTCGACTTCGCTCAAGGGAAGCACTAAACCCTCCAACCTCGCCGTTGATCCGAAGAAGGTGGTCGTTATCCACCTGGCGGCAAATGTGGGCGGCATCGGGGCCAACCTGGACCATCCCGCCGAGTTCTTTTATGACAATTTGATGATGGGCGTGGAGTTGATGCACCAGGCTTACAAGAACTCCGTAGGAAAATTTACCGCAATCGGCACGGTTTGCGCTTATCCCAAGTTCACACCCGTGCCGTTCAAAGAGGATGACCTGTGGATGGGTTATCCCGAAGAGACCAATGCACCGTACGGCCTGGCGAAGAAGATGATGCTGGTGCAAGCCCAGGCGTACCGCCAACAGTACGGTTTCAACGCCATCTTCCTTTTGCCCGTGAACCTGTACGGTCCGCGCGATAACTTTAATCTGCGGTCGTCGCATGTGATCCCTGCACTGATCCGCAAGGCGATCGAAGCCGGGGAGCGCGGCGACAAGGAATTGCCTGTATGGGGCGACGGCTCGCCAACACGCGAATTCTTATACGTGGAAGATGCGGCCAATGGGATCGTCTCCGCCACCGAGAAATACAATGGCAGTGAGCCGGTCAATCTCGGCTCGGGTTATGAGATCTCGATCAAGGACCTGGCAGAGTTGATCGTCCGTCTAACCGGGTTTAACGGGAAACTCGTGTGGCAAACCGATAAACCCAACGGCCAGCCCCGCCGAGGTTTGGACGTAACACGGGCCAAGGAATATTTTGGCTGGCGGGCACAAATCCCTTTCGAGGAAGGGATGCGCCGCACCATCGAATGGTTCAGAGAGAATAGAAAGTTGAAAAGTTAGAAAGTTGAAGGTTGGAAAGTAGAAAGCGGAAAACGGCAGCAAGGCTTTCATCCATTCCCTTCTCACCGATCATCATATGACTGAGCTTTTAAGAAACGAACCCACGACTGTTTATATCAAGCCGTCCACCGGCCTGACCGCGCTTAACCTACAAGACCTGTGGGTGTATCGTGAACTGGTCTTCTTCATGATCTGGCGCGATATCAAGGTACGCTATAAGCAAACCCTGCTAGGGGCGGCCTGGGCCATCATCCAACCGGTGCTGACCATGCTGATCTTCAACTTTGTCTTTGGGACGGTTGCCAAGGTGCCGACCGAAGGAATACCTTACCCGATCTTCTCCTACACGGCTTTACTGCCCTGGGGGCTCTTCTCGGTGGCATTGAACAACGCCAGCCGGTCATTAACTACGAATCAGAACATGGTGACGAAGATCTACTTCCCGCGGCTCGTTCTGCCCCTGGCTTCCGTGCTCGGGGGGTTGGTGGACTTTGCCATCGCCTTCGTGATCCTGATCGTCATGATGGTCTACTACAAGATAACACCGACGGCAGCCATCTGGACCCTGCCATTATTCCTATTGCTAACTGTCGTTACCGCGCTGGGGGTGGCGCTCTGGCTCTCGGCCATCAATGTGCAGTACCGCGATGTGAACTACGTCCTGCCGTTCCTGACGCAATTCTGGCTGTTCCTCACACCGGTCGCCTATTCCGCCAACGTCATCTCGGCCAAGTGGCAGATTGCATACTCGCTCAATCCCATGGCAGGTGTAGTCAACGGCTTCCGCTGGGCGCTGCTGGGTACGAACACAGGACCTAACTTGAACATGGTGGTATCCATATGCATTTCGCTGATCTTCCTCATCAGCGGACTGTTCTACTTCCGTTCGATGGAACGGACTTTTGCAGACACGATATAAGATGACAACAGCTATTCGAGTTGACAATCTTAGCAAGCGTTACCGCATCGGGGCGGCGCAGACCAAATTCCGCTACGGCATGTTCCGTGAAGTGATTATGGATGTTGCGAAGACACCGGTGCGACTCGTTCAAGCCATGGCAGGCAAAGGCATGCGCGGCAGCGATAAGACTTCCTTTATTTGGGCGCTAGAAGATGTTTCATTCGATGTGGAGGAAGGCAGGGTGCTCGGTATCGTCGGGCGCAACGGAGCCGGTAAGAGCACACTGCTCAAAGTATTATCACGGGTCACCGAACCCACCAAGGGCAATGTGACCGTGCGCGGACGCGTGGGCTCCCTGCTTGAAGTGGGGACAGGCTTTCATCCCGAGTTAACCGGCCGCGAAAATATATACATGAACGGCGCGGTGCTGGGCATGAAACGCTCCGAAATCGAGCGGAAGTTCGATGAGATCGTGGCATTCTCAGAGGTGGAGCAGTTCATCGAGACCCCCGTCAAACGGTATTCATCGGGTATGTACCTGCGCCTGGCATTCGCGGTTGCCGCTCATCTCGAGCCGGAGATCCTGGTTGTGGACGAGGTTTTGGCGGTAGGCGATGCAGAGTTCCAGAAAAAGTGTCTTGGCAAAATGGGCGATGTAGCTCAACAGGGACGCACGGTGCTGTTCGTCAGCCATAATATGTCGGCCATCCTGCGCCTCACGCAGGAAGCGATCGTCTTGAAAAAGGGCCGGCTCATTAAGCGAGCCCCGACGCAGGAAGCCGTGGATTATTATCTATCCTCCGGCCAGGCGGAGGTGGGTGAGAGGATCTGGGAGGCAGAAGATATCCCGCCCTCTGCGGCGCCGTTCAAACCGATCGCTCTCCGACTTAAAGATAAAAACGAAAAAGTAGTGGACACCGTCCGTTCGACCGAGCCGGTGACCCTTGAATTGGAATACCAACTAGACGCACCGCTCACCGGCCTGCGAGTGGGTATGTATCTCAGTACGATGCGCGGTGAATATGTATTCACCGCCTTCGATACGGATGACGTGTCGCAATTCGAGCAATATGGGTCCCGGAAAGCGGGTCGTTATTTCAGCCGCTGCAATTTGCCGGCCGACTTTTTGAACGAGGGTCGTTATTCCCTCGGCGTGAACGCCAGTTCTTTCGGGGTCCGACGCTATTTCATGGATGAGACTGCACTGTCTTTCAATGTAGATATCTCCGGCGCACCCGGTACCCAATGGCCTGAAATGCGGCAAGGTCCGGTCCGGCCGCGTCTCGATTGGCAGATCGAGAAAGTCGAATAAACCGGTAATGGCTCTCGCACTCAAAGAACTCCTCGGCAATTTCCCGATGGCGGCAGATCTATACGATGCCGTCCGGCGCGGCCGCCCACAGACGCGTTATAACCTTGAACAGTTGGCCGCGCACCTCTCCACCGCTGTCGAGCAGACACGTCCTTTCGCCGAGAGTGCAAAACCCGGAAAGAAACTGCTGTTGTTCGGGACGCTGCATTACTGGATCGAACAAGCTGCGATGCTGGGTTTGGCCTTGCGCGGCCTGGGACACACCGTCACCATCGCATACCTGCCCTACGGCAATTTTGACAAGGAGATCAATCCTTTTGATCTGCGCCGCCAGGACCTGTATACCCGCCGGGTATTAGCTCCACTTTCCGGACTCATTAATTGTGTTTCCCTGTTCGATGTCCATCCAGTAGAGCGATTGCCTGCCGATTTGGAAAAGGTCGTAGAAACCGCTTCCGCGTTCGATACGATGTATACACTTCAGGTGGAAGACTTTGACCGCGAATCCCAGTTATACAAGCTGCGGGCTGAACGCAACCATATTGCTGCATTGATGGCGTTAAGCCTGCTGCAAAGCGAAAACCCCGAGGCGGTCCTCATCCCCAACGGGCTCGTCACGGAATTGGGAATTTTCTATCAGGCGGCGCGACACCGGAATTTGATGACGGTCACTTATGAATTCAACGATCAACGTGAGCAGGTTTGGTTGGCGCAGAACGATATTGTGATGCGACAACACATCGACGAGCTGTGGCAGGCGCGCGGCAAGCTGGCACTGACCGAGGCCGAGCGCGAGAAAATCGCGGCTTTGGAGGAGGCGCGCACAAGCGCCAGAAAATACGGCAAGGGCACACGCTTCTGGCAGGATTCAGTCTCTATCGGTGGAGAGCAGCTGCGCAGGACCCTGGGACTCGATAACCGGCCCGTCGTATTACTGCCGACCAATGTGCTGGGCGATACACTCACACTAGGCCGCAATATATTTACAGCCAGCATGGCAGAATGGATCGAGAGAACCGTGCAATATTTCGCCAGGCGCCAGGACGTCCAATTAGTCCTGCGGATCCACCCCGGTGAACGCCTGATGAAAGGGCCTTCGATGATGGGTGTGATCGAACGAGCTCTCCCAGAACGACCGGAGCATATCCATATCATTGGGCCAATGGAAAAGATAAACACCTACGACATCATGGAAATTGCGAGTCTCGGGTTGGCCTACACCACAACGGTGGGGCTCGAGATGGCGATGCGCGGCGTACCGGTCATTGCAGCCGGGGATACCCATTATCGCGGACGGGGATTCACCTTCGAGCCCACCTCCTGGGAGGAGTATTTTGGATTGCTAGAGAAGATCCTCGCGGACTTGCCGGGAAAGCGCTTGAACCAGGAGCAGGTTGAAACCGCCTGGAATTATGCTTATCGTTTTTTCTTCGAATTCCCGCTCGATTTTCCGTGGCGACTAATGCATTTCTGGAAAGACGTGGAGATCTGGCCGCTCAAGCGCGTACTATCGGATGAGGGCCGGAGGGAATTCGGACAAACCTTTAATTATCTGGCTGGCGAAAAAAGAAAATGGTGATGTGTCTGAGGCACAGTGGGACGACCATATATCAAGGTCGCTTTTAATGTCGCTGCGGCTTTACAGAAAAAATATGGAAAACACAAAACAACAAGTGCGCGAATTCTATGACCAGATCGGCTGGTCGCAAGTCAGCGGCGGTTTATATCAAAACGCCCGTTATGAAGACTTGCGCCCGATCTCGCGCGAGTATATCCATAAATGCCATTTGCGCGTCAATCGTTACCTGGCTGCGCACGGGGACTTTTTACTGGATGCCGGCTCCGGGCCGGTCCAATGGCCCGAATATCTCACCTACTCCGCGGGTTATCGTTTTCGGGTTTGCGCCGACATCTCGATCACCGCACTCAGAGAGGCGCGGTCCCGGCTGGGAGGGCGCGGACTGTACGTTGCCGCAGATATTGCGAACCTGCCCTTCAAGCCCGATGTTTTCGATGGCGCCGTTTCGATGCATGCCATCCACCACCTGCCCTTGAACGAACACAAGCATGCTTACCTGGAATTGAACCGCGTTCTGAAAGCCGGGGGCAATGCGGTCATCGTCAATGGCTGGCAAAATCCAAGGCTGATGCGGATGGCAGAACCATTCATCCGGCTCGGACGGCTTTTGAGCGGACGCGGTGCAAAACAGAAGAAGGATTGGGCGGCTGAAGAGGACCAGGTCGGTACTTTTGTTGGGAAGATGACGCCGCCGTGGTTGAAGAGCGAACTTAAAGGCGCAGTGAGCTTCGAGATCCATCCATGGCGCAGTCTCAGCCCGCGCTTCATGCGCTGGTTCGTCCGTCCGAGGTTGGGCGGGAGGCTATTCCTGCGAATTGTATTTTGGCTGGAGGAACACCTGCCGCAATTCTTCGGAGAAAATGGTCAATATCCATTGATCGTGGTTAGAAAATTGGGAGAAGGATGATGAAAGTTGGCTTCGGCGATTCATATCGCCGAAGTGGGCGACGGCGGCTTGTGACCGCCTCGTCCGAAGGTTTAAAGTTGGGTTGTTAAAAAAAAGGATTAAGATTAGAGAAATGAGAGCACAGAATATAAAAATAGAGATGCGAGAAAAGGGATAAGATGGCAGTTTTAATATGAGGGTTAACTGGTCAACAAGTTTTATATTAAAGACGAAGGTTATGTTTTAATATATCCGGCCTGTACGAGGCCAGTAAACTAGAGGAAATGATGGATTGGAAAAACCAAGTTGTGCTCGTCACCGGCGGGACAGGTTCTTTTGGCAAGAAGTTCGTTGAGATCATGCTGAAGGACTTCGACCCAAAGAAGATCATCATCTTCAGCCGAGATGAGTTAAAGCAGCACGAAATGCGTACGATGGGTTTCGACCAGCCCAACCTGCGCTATTTCATCGGCGATATCCGCGACCGGGAACGTCTTGTGCGGGCCCTGCACGGCGTGGATATCGTCATCCACGCGGCGGCGCTCAAACAGGTACCGGCCTGCGAAT
Source organism: Anaerolineae bacterium (assembly GCA_041498515.1). GTDB lineage: Bacteria > Chloroflexota > Anaerolineae > Anaerolineales > Villigracilaceae > Fen-1038. The sequence goes on along the minus strand of JBGQIO010000126.1, from coordinate 3,149 downwards.
ACAACCCCATGGAGGCGGTCAAGACCAACATCATGGGCACCAGCAATGTGATGGAGGCGGCGCTGGATGCGGGTGTGAAAAAGGTGATGGCACTCAGCACGGATAAAGCCGTCAACCCCGTGAATCTCTATGGCGCGACCAAGCTTGCCGCCGAAAAGTTAACGGTACAAAGCAACGCTTATGCGGCGGGAACGTCGACCCGCTATTCCTGCGTCCGATATGGGAACGTCGTTGGCAGCCGAGGCTCGGTTGTCCCCGTTTTCCTCAAACAGCGCGAAAATGGGAAGGTCACGATCACCGACGATCGGATGACGCGCTTCTGGCTGTCGCTCGAGCAGGGCGTTCGTTTTGTGATCTCGTGTATCGAACAGATGGAAGGCGGCGAGGTCTTCGTGCCCAAGATCCCGTCCATGAAGGTGATCGATCTCGCCAGGGCCATTGCGCCAAATGTCAAAATGGATATCATAGGCATTCGCCCCGGCGAAAAACTTCACGAAGTGCTGATCTCCGAAGATGAGGCACGAAATACCGTGGAACTGGACAATTTGTTCGTGGTGCAACCGGCCGAGGCGTTCTGGTTCGGTTATTCATGGCAGAAACGCGGTAAACTGCTCTCGGATAATTTCCGTTATTCCAGCGATAACAATGCCCAATGGCTCGATGTCGAAGGGATTCGGGAGTTCATCGATCCATTCGAGAAGTTGTATTCCGAGGGAAAGCTGGAAGGATAATGGGTGCCAGGTACGAGGTATCAGGTGCCAGGTATCAGGTATCAGGCGTGAAAAAGTCTAAAACTTGGAGATTGCCCCAATCATGACACGCATTTTGATCACCGGCGCAAGCGGATTATTAGGATTGAACCTGGCGTTGGATGCAGGAGGCGCGCACGAAGTGACGGGCGTGGACCGTAACACACTCAACTCCGCACCGTTCCCAGTCATCAAGGCAGATCTTCTCAACCCCGGCGCGATATCCAACATCTTGAAAGAATCCAATCCGGATGCCGTCATCCATTGTGCGGCGATCGCCGACGTGGATAGCTGTGAAGCGCACCCCGATCTTGCGCGCCAAGTCAACACGGAACTGCCAGGCCGGCTGGCGGATGAATGTGCGCGCCGTCGAATTCGCTTTGTACATATTTCAACCGATGCCGTCTTTAATGGGCAAAAAACCGGTTCTTATTCCGAATCCGACCAGCCCAGCCCAGAGGGGGTTTACTCGACAACGAAATACGAGGGTGAGAAAGCGGTATTGCAAGTCAACCCCGCGGCGATCGTGGCACGCGTAAATTTTTATGGCTGGTCATTAAGCGGCAAAAGAAGCCTGGCGGAGTTTTTCGTGAATAACTTGAGCAATGGAAGAACCGTCAATGGCTTTACCGATGTAACTTTTTGTCCGATGCTTGTCAACGAACTCGGAGAAATTCTGATCGGAATGCTGGAACGCGGCCTGCATGGGCTGTATCACGTGGTAGGGCCACAGGCGATGAGCAAATATCAGTTCGGGATCGAGATCGCGCGCAAGTTCGGGCTACGAGATAGCCTGATCTCACCGCAATCGGTTGACAAATCGAGCCTGACTGCCCATCGTTCCCACAATTTATGGCTTTCCACCCACAAGCTATCCACAGATTTAGGGCATGTTCTCCCGGACTTTTCCACAGGTCTCGACAAGTTTTATACACAGTACCAACAAGGTTATCCACAGAAAATCCGCAGTTATCAACAAAAATGACACCAAAAGGGTCCAGCAAAAGTAAAAGTTTTCCGCCCAGGGAAAGCTCGTGAATAATATCACATACTTCAACTGATCATCGTCATGATTATCTGGAAAGGATTCACCCCGTTTCGTCGAAAATAATGGAAATTAATTTCGGCCATATTTCCCCGACACGATTCCAAAATCTTGCCGCGTTGGGGATCACCCTATTCTTCATTATATTAAGCGCCTTCAGCGTCCAGGGGATGTCATTAACTGCTGACGAGGCAGATCATTATAAATACGGGACGAGGATCCTTTCGCTGAACTCCACCCGGTTCGATGACAGTAAAATGCCGATCACAGCACTGAACGTTTTGCCGGCAAAACTGGCATCCAAGCTGCCGATTAGCGCGCTAAGAACCTTCCTGGAACAGTTTATTATCGCAAGATTCGTCACGATCCTATTTTCAGCCCTTATTGCGCTGCTTGTTTTTCATTGGTCCCGTTCCTTATATGGGTTTGCAGGCGGGCTGGCGACGCTTATCTTATATGTGTTCGACCCGAATCTTATTGCCCACTCTCAATTAGTGACCACAGATATCTATGTCACGGGGATGGTCACTTTATCCTGTTACTGGCTGTGGAAATATGCAAATACCGGTCGAATTCGCGATGGGTTGATCTGTGCGCTGGTTTTAGGCTTCAGCCAGATCACTAAATATACGGCACTCGTATTGGTGCCTTTGTTCCTTATTATGCTTTCTGCCCACGATTGGTTTGTACTAACCCAAGAACATCCCAAGCAGACCGGCTTTGTCCTGGGCAGGGTCGCGAGAAAATTGTTTATTTACGGGGTGATCGCGATCGCGTCCAGCATCGTGCTCATCAATATCGGCTTTTTATTTAATCACACATTTACTGCATTTAAAGATTACCGGTTCGAATCACAGACTTTCAAGGCGTTACAAAGTAAGGTAGGGAACCTGGGTAATCTCCAGGTACCCGTACCTTATCCATACCTGCAAGGGCTGGACAGGATCGATTTTCGAGAAAGCACTGGATTCGGTTATGGCAAGATCTATCTTCTGGGACAACTAAGGGCAGGCGAAGGATTTAAAGGATATTACTTCGTTGCCTCGCTCCTTAAAGTTCCCATCGCGACACAGCTCGTGCTGATCGGTTCTCTTGTATTCTATTTTATCAATAAGCAGAGAAGGAAATCCTTTTTTATTAATGAAATATTCCTACTGGTGCCCGTCCTTTTCTTTATCATCTACTTTAACTTCTTTTTCAACGCACAGATAGGGATCCGTTTTTATCTAATAATATTTCCGCTGTTATATGTTTTTTCAGGCGGATTATTCCAGAAATGGGCCGAATTTACGGCAGTGCCAAAAGCTGTTGTATTGATATTAACTTTGTCCCTGGTCTCCTCCGTCCTCTCTTAT
>JBGQIO010000125.1:0-10824 GCA_041498515.1 Anaerolineae bacterium | reverse complement strand
TTACACCCACGCCCTTGGGTGAAGGCAAGACTACGACCACCGTAGGCCTCTCCCAGGCATTAGGTGTCCACTTAGGAAAGAAAGTAATTACAGCTATCCGCCAGCCTTCGCAGGGTCCCACCTTCGGGATCAAAGGAGGAGCAGCCGGTGGCGGATATTCGCAAGTGATCCCGATGGAAGATTTCAACCTGCATTTGACCGGAGATATCCACGCCATCACGGCTGCGCATAACTTGTGCGCCGCCGCCATGGATGCACGTATGCTGCACGAATCTCAACAGGACGACACAAAGTTATTCGATGCCCTGTGTCCCCCAGATAAAAAAGGCAATCGCAGATTCTCCCCCAGCATGCTTCGACGCTTGAACAAGCTTGGCATCCATAAAACGGATCCAAACGAGTTATCTGCTGAAGAACGCAGTCGTTTTGCCCGCCTCGATATCGACCCTGGAACGGTCACCTGGCGGCGCGTGATCGATGTTAACGACCGGATGCTGCGCGAAGTGGAGGTAGGCCTCGGACCTGATGAGAAGGGTTTTGAACATCGCTCGGGGTACGATATTACCGTAGCCAGTGAAATCATGGCTATTTTGGCGCTCACCACTGGCCTCGAAGATATGCGTACGCGCCTGGGTGCGATGGTTGTCGCCACCAATAAGCGCGGCGAGGCTGTCACGGCGGAGGACCTGGGTGTCGCGGGCGCTCTGACAGTTTTGATGAAAGACGCCATTAAACCGAACATGATGCAAACCCTTGAAGGAACCGCAGCCTTTGTTCACGCAGGGCCCTTTGCAAATATCGCCCATGGCAACAGCTCGATCCTAGCTGATAAGATCGCGCTTAAACTCGCCGATTACGTCGTCACAGAATCAGGCTTCGGCGCAGACATTGGCATGGAGAAATTCTTCGATATCAAATGCCGATACAGCGGCCTCGTTCCTCAAGTGGTCGTTATGGTCGCAACCGTCCGAGCCCTCAAGATGCACGGCGGTGGACCCAAAGTTGTTGCCGGAAAACCCCTGGCCGTTGAATATACGGAAGAAAATCTCGACCTGCTCCGCAAGGGTTTGCCCAACCTTGAACGACATATCCAAAATGCTTTGAAGTACGGTGTAAATGTTGTCGTAGCAGTCAATTCATTCGCGACGGACACACCGGCAGAAGTGGAATTGATCCGCAAGTCAGCCCTGGAATTCGGCGCGCAGGATGCGGTTGTGTCCACTCACTGGGCCGACGGAGGCAGGGGAGCCATTAAACTGGCAAAGGCGGTCGTAAATGCCGCGGAGAAGCCAAGCAAGTTCAAGTTCCTTTATCCACTTGAGCTGTCCATCAAGGAAAAGATAGAGACCATCGCAAAAGAGATCTACCACGCTGATGGCGTAGACTACAGTCCCGAGGCTGAAGCGCAGGTCGCCCGCTACGAACGCCTGGGCTTCGATAAACTCCCCATCTGCATGGCAAAAACCCACCTGTCGTTCACAACCGATGTCAACATCAAAGGCGCTCCGACAGGATTTCGCATTCTGGTGCGAGAAATACGCGCCAGCGTAGGTGCGGGATTCCTTTATCCTCTGCTCGGCAAGATGAGCACCATGCCCGGTTTGCCAACTCGGCCGGTCTTTTACGATGTTGATCTGGACTTGAAAACCGGCAAGGTGGTTGGTTTGTTCTAGGAGACTGATACTTCATCCGTATCCAAGCCGATTAAGGACAGACCGTTTGGCAAACTAAGAAATCCACTTTACCGTATCTGAATATTGAAGGTTGGAAGGATGTCCTCCCAACCTTCTTTTTCAGACTGATCGAGATACATTTTATTCCCCTGCCCCTTCATCATGAAAATTCACCCACAACTGCAACAGGGGAATTAGAGTTAATGCTCCTTCCGATCACGCAGGCAAAGCAGTGTCATACAAAGAATCGTGAATCTAGGGTATCGCAGCCTGAACGTAATAGATCTCACCGGTTTTATCTTTGTAAACCAGCCTTAAATCCGCGATCGAGGAGAGTTCATTGGGTGCGACGATATGATGGTATTGATTGGGTGTAAACCAGATAATATATCCGCCATGCGGCGGCCAGACTGGATAGTTTTTCTTTAGCTCGGCAAGTCGTTGATCGCTCGGAAGGCTGGCGTCCTCAAAGGGTAGTGTTTCGACCGGATGCCGGTAAATAAACCAGACGATATTGACATAATTACTATACACGATGGCTTCGGGGTCTTTATCCAAAATTGGTTGGGCGGCCTTGACCACGTCCATTTCACGGAATTGAGCCGAATTGGCTATATTGTAGTTGGTTGGCTCGCCCTGCACCAAGGCCTGGCGTAAATAAACCTGCAAACTGTACACAGGATAGATAAACCAGATCAAAATCAGGGTAACCAGTCCATAATATATCCTGCGATCACCCAAGTTAAAGTGGCTGAGCACCAATTTGTCCAAAGTGATGAACAACACAACCAACACGACCGGCAGAATCACCACATAGTAGCGATCCGAGGTCAGATCGAGATGGTCCGCTGTGACCACCGTAAATGCCAGTAAGAAATAGTAAATTATTGAAAATATGAGGGCCGGCCAGACATAATGGTTCGAAAGGTCTTTGAACCAAGTAAGCCAATCCGTCGTTTTGTTTAATATTATTAACAATAAACAGAATACGACCAGGATGATCCAAGGGCGAAGCAAGAGTGGATCAAGGAAAGATAGCCTTGGAATGAACCACCACAAAACCTTGGTCAGAGACAAACTCATATTCTCCAGCGGCAGCATCGCACCCAAATCACGTGGACCGAAAAAGGTACCGCTGATCGGATAATTGTGGAAGGCGATCCAAACACCGACCGGTAGAACAGATATAAAGATTGGTGCAAGGGCTTGCCAGATACCACGTAAGCCATATTTAACCAAAACAACCAGCCCTGCAACACCAATCAATACTACGCCTAGATAACGCTGCAAGGTGGCCAGTCCGGCGGTGAGAAACATCAACCATAAAGCGCTGACTGAACCGCCCTTCAGATACCTTGCAGAAGCAAAAAAGAAGAACAGCATTAATGTAGCAAACAATGGCTCTGAGGCGACGTTGGCATAGATCCGCAGGGTCGACCTCGATAGCAGGATAATCAGTGCGCCGGTTGCTGCATAGAGCGCTCTCTCTTTGAAGATCAGATAAAGCAGCCAGCCGGAAAGCCATATATTCGCCGGATACAACAAAACATTCAAATACCATGCCGATTGGAAAGTGTTCCATTTTGTGAACAGGCTCAGACCGGCAATAATGAGGGGATACAACGGCGGCCACAAAATGAACGGCCCGCCGAGCATGTCCACAAACCCTTTTCCAGCCAATAAGCTATCGGCGGTCGAAAGATTGCGGGCGGCATCGGAAGACACCCCGGCGCCATATTTCGAAGTAGTCAGTAAAATAAAAATAAACCCGATCAAAGCCAGAAGGGAAAGATAAATTCGAAATTTCGTATCTAGCGTAAGCGTTTTGAGCATGGATAAATATTATAATGGATTGCATGACCGAGCCAAACTTCCTCTCCGTTAATAAAGCCATCCATTTAATGCAGAAGGGGGGACTCCTTCCAGAAGCGCTTACACAGGCTTGTTTCCATCAGATCGAGAAACTCAATCCAAGATTGAACGCATTTATCACAGTTTGTAAGGATGCCGTTGGCGAAGGTGAACCCCCCGTGAAGGAGCGAGCTGCTCATCGACATAAGTCTGCCTACCGAGGGCGTACAGCAGTTCTCGCCGGTGTTCCAATCGCCGTCAAAGATATGTTCGAAACAAAAGGCATTCGGACCACAGCCGGCTCGAAGTTCTTCACAGATTACATACCTGTTGAAGACGGCGTGGTCGTTAAGAAACTAAAAGATGCGGGAGCGATCATTATTGGTAAGACCATCACACACGAGATCGCCCTGGGTGTGACAACGGTCAACCCGCATTTCGGCACCTGCCGCAACCCCTGGGACCTAAACCGCATCCCGGGTGGGTCATCGGGTGGTAGTGCCGTCGCTGTTGCAACCGGCATGGCGTTGGCTGCTCTTGGCACCGACACCGGCGGCTCGATCCGTATCCCCGCTTCGTTGTGTGGCGTTACAGGTCTAAAACCCACCTTCGGCCGCGTGAGTGTACGCGGCGTATTTCCACTATCGTGGAACCTCGATCACATTGGCCCGCTGACCAGGACGGTCGCTGACGCGGCCCTAATCCTGCAGGTCATAGCCGGTTATGATCCTGAGGATCCTTATTCGATCAATGAGCCGATCGATGACTTTTCAAAAGGCATTGAAAAGGGGATCAAAGACCAACGCGTGGCCCTCGCAATTGGTGAATATATCGCCGAGGCCGATCCGGAAGTTCTAAACGCCATCCATCAAGCAGCGCGCGTTTTCGAGAAGCTCGGGGCCAGGGTCGAAAATGTGGATATGTCATTCCTTCGTGAGGCCGCACTGGCGAACAGCTTAATGACGCCTGCCGACGGCGCAGCCTATCATCAACAAAGGTTAGCCGAACATCCCGATTGGTTTGGCGCGGATGTACGACAGCGTTTGGAGACGGGGCGCGCTGTGACCTCTACAGAATATATCAAAGCAAGGCGAACACAGTCCGAGATGAAACATCGTCTCGGCAGATTCTTCGAACAGTACAATCTCTTGTTAATGCCCTCCACTCCAATCTCCGCCCCATTGATCGAAGGGAACGACGCCGTCGAACAAGCGCGGCGTCTCACGCGCTTTACTTCCCCGTTTAATCTAACAGGATTGCCCGCTCTCTCTATACCGTGCGGATATACCAATGGCGATTTACCCATCGGATTACAGATCATCTCTCGAGCATGGAACGAAGCCGCCGTCTTGCAGGCCGGACGTGCCTATGAACGCGAATTCGACTGGGGGATGCGTCACCCCCCTTTAACCCAGATGTGAACGTCAGTCCATGGATCATTCTTCATGGTAAATTGCTTATTCCTGCCGTGTTATCCTGAACTTGCAGCCTATCGGATGAACAGGAAAAAATCAGCCTCCGCATTCCTGCAGAGGCCGTTATCTCTATGGCTGCTTTTTCAGACTGCAGCTCCCCACCCCATTCGACTCTTTCCATTGACAGGCAAAGCTGTTCCTAATACACACCTGTTCTGTCTTTATTTTGCTGCAAATATCCACCGGCTCGGTGCATCGCGCAATATTCAATGAGACGGTTACGCAACCTGGCCCGCTAGATCGTACCTGGCCTGGGACGCAAGTATTCTGTGTGGAATCGAAGGTAAAACCGAGCGGACAGCCTGGGTATGCTCCGCCGGAGTTTGCCTGGCAGCACTGAAATTTGGGATCATAGGAATAACCTGCGGCGCAGCCCTGATAGATCTGCGAGGCGAGTGTCGGGTTATCAAGCCCATACGGTGCATCGGCAGAGCCGGAGGCGGAAACACACGCACCATATTGGCTGTCAAAATATGTGCCTGCAGGGCATTCACCATTCAGGTTCTGGCTTATAGCGCAGACCTTCTGCCCACCTCGGTCAACCAGATTGTAACCTTGAGGACAGCCTGCTACGCTGGGTTGGTTGGAGATCGGGGTATAAGTGCAAGTGCTTTTCGAAGCATCTAGCGTATAGCCTGGATCGCAAACAGCCGCTGTGCCTGTTTGGCTTGGTGAACCGCTGCAAGCTGCATTGCAAACCGTAACCTCACCGCTTGAATTACTTGGTCCGCTGCAGGTCAGGATCCGTTTGCCATTTACGGTACTGTCTAGGCAGGAATAGCTTTTTGTGGGGACTTGAAAAGTCGCGCCTTGAGGGATCTGCACCGTTGTATAACCTGAATTGCCTGCGCAGTAATTGCCGAGAACGGTCGATTCGGGATCCTGGCAGGTTGGATTGGTCGATACAGCGCCAGTAGGGATATAAGAGTTAGTTTGACAATAAGGCGCGATCGCCTTGGGTTGGTTCACGACGCATCGGAAACCAAGGTCACGAGAATGGTACGCTGACGAACCATAGTGGCGGACACCCGAAAGGGTCTGCGAGGCATCGCTTTCGAAGCTCGACCCGCGGATGACATGAGAATCACCCGTGCCTGGGCCTGTTGGGTTCTGAGCCGGCATACTGTCGTAATAATGTGCATCGTAGAAATCATTCACCCATTGGAATACATTGCCAGCCATATCCAATAAACCAAAGGGGCTTCGCCCGGCGGGATAATCATTGACTCCATTTGTGTGACCAAGACAACTTAGGTAGTTTAGCAGATCGCAGCCGGCGTTATCATTACCCCATGGATATACCTCCCCATTCTGACCACGGGCAGCTTTTTCCCATTGAGCTTCGGTAGGCAGCCCACCCTGCACCCACTGACAATAATTGGCAGCCATGTCCCAGGTCACGCCTACAATTGGATAATCCCCATAACCAGGGTTTGTGTAAACAGGTGTGCCAATTTCCTGTGTAGGAGCAGCGCAATTACCGGTCGCTACGCACTGCGTGTACATCTTATTCGTGACGTCAGTTTTATATATCCAATAAGCATCAAGTGTGACGGTCTTTTGCGGCGCGTCTCCGGTTCCGATTCCCATAATAAAATCTCCGGCCGGGATATGGACCAGCAGGCTGCCATCCAACCAGGCCATGGTAGTCCCCGACTGCGGACCCGACAAAGCCACCGGCACAAGCGTGGGAGGGATAGAGGTCGTCTGACCGGATGTTGGGTTTGGCTGTATCGTTACCGGCAGCAGTGTTGGGGCCGGAGAGGAGGCTGGCGAGCAGGCACCTAACACGACTGCCCCTGCTAATAATATCCAAGTGAAGCTTTTCATTCGTTTTCTCCTATCGGGCAGAAATTATACCCTGTTAAGAAATCATCATTAATTGCCTCCCGTCTCGGCTTCTTAAATATTTAAATCGTTGGAAAGCTTATTTTTTTACCGTTGCGCCATCCTATAAAATCTGCGAAAATAAATGACCTAATGCTGGGTTTATTAATAATATTTAATTCCGCCCTGTAAACTTTTAGAGCCGTATCTGCGATGCCTGCTTTTTAATATATTCAGAAAGTCACGATGATCATATTATCATTTGCCAATGGTGGCTATACGAATCGCAGTGTATACGGGTTGCCCTCACTCAATGCGTCGGACATTTAATACCTACGCTGAGGCAGCTGCAGGTATGGTCACAGAAGACCAGGTTTCGCAGACTACATGATTCAGCAGTTAGCTTACAAGTATTTGGGCAGTCCGGCGGATTGACGCTTTTAATTTGCGTTTGGACAATGAGTGTATTTACGGTGGGCAGACAGACGTAATGATCAGGTCCATCCTTCGTGAATGAAGTATCTACCGGGCAAACAGGGTTACCAGTAATGCTGCCGGCAAGATTCAAACAACAGTGATGAACCGGGTCATAGAAATCACCCGTCATGCAGTCAACGCCGGAGGTGCGGCTGCCATCCCATTCGCATATCCCAGTGGATGGATTCAACGCATAGTGAGTACCACAAGTCGCGCCAGTAATGCCTGAATAGGTGCAGTTCGAACTTAAAAGCGCCGTAGAGCCGGAACTGCATTTATATTGGATCGGATACGATCCGGGAGAACCGGAAACCAGTGTACAACCAACTATTCCACCAAATGAAGCGTTCGGATCTTTCGGATGATCATCGTTGAATGTGACCAGAGCTCCCCCGCCAAATTTGCAGCTTGTCACCTGGACGTCAATGGAGATATTTGGGCAATCCACGCTCAAAGCGGCCTGATCCAAATTAGTGACCACTGAAGCAAGCTGGCAAGCTGGAGCAAAATAGGCCGTATCCTTCACCACGCAGCGGAAACCGAGATCGCGGCGATGATCAGCTGGGGATGCAAAGAAACGCGCATAAGCCTGCACCTGGTCCGCATTGCTTCTGGAACTAGCTGATCGGATCACGCGTGCTTTGCCGGAATCAGGCCCGGGCGGATCTCCTGGCGGGCTGTTCTTATAATAAAGCGGGTCATACCAGTCAGCCGTCCATTCATAGACATTGCCTTCCATATCGAGAGCACCGAAGTAACTTTTTCCTTTTGGGTATTTCGTTACGTCGGTCGTATCACGGACGCAGTTATTGAAATTCAAAAGATCGCATGTTGGTTGAGCGTCTCCCCAAGGATACAAGCTTCCGTCCGGCCCGCGAGCCGCTTTTTCCCACTGGGCCTCTGTCGGCAGGCTGCCATTTACATAATTACAATAAGCCATGGCCTGGTTATAAGTCACGCCGACCACCGGGTCATTTTGACGGGCAAAATCCGAATAGTTCAAATCATCGATGGCATCCGGCGTCGTACACGCGCCCTGCGCCTCACACAAAGAATATTGGGCGTTCGTCACTTTTGTGGCATATATCCAGAAATCGCTCAAAGTGACCTTGTGCTCAGGGTTATCCGCAGTCCCATGACCCATGAGGAAGGGGCCGCTTGGCACCGCCACCAAAGCACTGCCATCAACGTAGGTAAAGCTCGAACCTATCTCCATTGGAGAGGACAGGTCGATCGGCACAAGGGTCGGAGTGGGAGGTACACGAGTCGCGGTAGGAGGGATCGGAGTGGATGCCGGAGCGCAGGAATTAAGGATCAGCGCAATCGCAAGAAGATTCCAATAGGTCCTTTTCATCGATGTGCCTTTTTCGATTTAAGATTATATCCCGTAATAAAACGCCCCCATTATGAACCTCATTCTTCCGGTGAATTATGAGATTCCAACTTTCCCAGGTATACCTTTTTCGCTACGACGGAAAACAGACAAGTCAGCGTGATGACTTGCATCACAAGGGTGGAAGGATACATAAAGCGGAAATCGGACGCTGTCAACGCAATCAAATAAGAAAAATAATAAGAGGCGGGTATCGACAAAATTAGCGCGAAGAACAATAACTTATCTCTGCCAATAGAACGTAACGCAAATACAATGCAAGCGATAATTCCAAGTACATCCATGATCAGCCAAGGCAGGTGGACAAATGACAACCATCGAAGAACCGGGTTGGTTGAGATCCAATTTAATTGAGAATAGATTCTTGCACGCAATTCGGAAAACGTTGAACTAGCTAGAAGGTCTGCTTGTTTAAGGAGAGCTGGATCCTGAACTTGATAAAAATAACGATATGTCACAGGCCGAAGATAATCGCTAAAGTTAAGGAATTTTACAATCAGCCAGGTGAGGGTATCTTCGCGAATGATATACCAATAATCCGTACCCAGAGCAGAATTATTACGTAGAAAATAAAACGGTCGATATATTAACCCTTTAGCCTGGTCATATGTGCAGTCTACTGCACCCATCCCTACCACAAAATTGCAGGGGTAATCGTCACTCAGAACATCACAAGCCGATAAAATAGCCTTTTCGCAAATCACAGGATCATATTTAAATACGCTCGCTACATCGAGCGCATACACAGTATGTTCTTGATGCGATCTGGCGACATTGAGAACGCCGTATTGAAAAAACATAAATGATAGAAAAATAAGGACCGGGCAAAAAGCAACGGTTATTCTAAAACCAGCTGGAACAGACCGATGATGCAATACGCGCTCCAGCGCAAAACACAAAGCGGGATAAAGAATCACCGCGTTAAGTCTGACGAGAAGAGCGAGGCTAATGACGAAGATTAACATAAGGACTCTTATTTTAAAGCCTAGGGGGCTTAGTTTTGCGTTGAAATATAATTCTACAAGCAGGCCTGATGCTAATAGCAAAATAATACCCAGCCAGGTATCCATCCAAAATGTGACCAGGTAAATGAAAAGAAGAGAAAGAGGGGAAGACAAAATAAAGAGAACCAGTAAGGAAATTAGATCGCGTAACTTATTTTCTATTTGAAATAAGGCAGAAACGCAGAGTGCCAAGTAACGAACAGCAAGAAATCCTGCAAGACATTGGAATAGAATTAATAGGCTAAGACTACCTCCAACCTTTAATAATAGAGATAACGACAGCGGCAATAAAAGAGCTTTCTCATCTGTGTAAGCGAATTTATGAGCAGCCTCTAAATACATGTATAAAGAATCCAAAGAAAGAATCCCTGGAGAGAATATAAGCCAAGTCACCGACGAGATAAGGATAGAGTAAATCAACGAAAGGGGGTAATTTATGGAAGATATGAATCGGTTCATCCTTAACTACCACGAGTAAATATGATTATCATATCCTTATGAAAGCCCCGCCGTACGGCGGGGCTCCAAATTATTATTGACATCCACATACCGGCCCATACGGGCAACCGGCAGTAAATTGTGCGCATCTCGGATCCGGGGAGCATGAATACGTCCCGCCATTCGGGCAACCGCCACCAGGCTGGCAATTGGGATAATTCGGATCGGTCGTTGGACAGCCGCCACCGGGATTGCCACAAGTCGGTGGCAGGATGACTGCCTTCGAATCGCTCGGCGGGTTCGGCGCGACATTATTGGGCAGGCAAATATAGTGGCCGGGTGAATCTTCGATCAGCGTTGAACCAGCACCGCACACAGGGTAGTTTCCAGCGCTGCCCGGTGCCGCTGCACAGCACTGCTTCAGGGGGTCATAAGTAAAGCCGGCCAAACATTGAGTACCGATCGAGCCGGTGCCATCCCATTCACACACACCTGTAGCGGTGTTGAGGTTATAGTGCGATGCGCATTGCGCGTTTCCACTATAGGTGAATGAGCATAAGGATTGGATGCTCGCCGTGGTCGGTGATGTGCATTTATAGACCTGCGGATAAGAACCGGGCACACCGGAAATCAGACTGCAGCTGCCTAGACCTCCTACACTGGCGAAGGGATCCGGTGAATGGCTG
>JBGQIO010000124.1:0-10830 GCA_041498515.1 Anaerolineae bacterium | reverse complement strand
GGGGATTACGTCAAGGCTATGTGGCTTATGCTCCAACAGACGGAGTCTGATAATTTTGTAGTCGGCACCGGTGAAACCCATTCTGTGCGAGAGTTTTGCGAGATTGCTTTTGGTCATATTGGGCTGGATTACCATGAATATGTGGTGGAGGATGAGACTTATTATCGACCGGCGGAGGTGGACTTGCTGGTTTCTGAACCAGTCAAAGCTAGAACCCAACTCGGTTGGGAGCCAACTATGGGTTTCAAAGAATTGGTAACCACGATGGTGGATTCTGACCTTGAGCGCTTGAAGAGGACAAACCCTTAGTTAGACTTCATCCTTTTTAAACACAAGGGACACGAAGGAACACGAAGGTTTGATAACTGATTTTACGCACCCTCCCGCAGGTTTCTTAATTCCGAGCCGTCCGCGTTGTTTAACCTGCGGGACGTTTTGCGTAAAGTGAGACAGATAACTAGGCATACTGCTACGCAATGCCCTAAAGTTTAGCAGACCGGCTCGATAAGCCAAAAAACAAAAATATGAGGTTTTGATCCTTATTTAGGAAATATTCATGAAGCAGGAAGATGAGAGGAACGCCTGGCTTATTGGGCCGGGAATAATACTCGGAATAGGGTTTGGGTTATTCATTAATGGTTATTGGTTAATGGATAGATTTCCCGCTGAAAGCAGGCAGCTACTTCTCATTATCATCCTTGCGATCCTTCTTGCTTCAGCAGGATATTTCATTTTACTGGGATGGATGCGAGCCTATTTCGCCGTACTTTCTTTGTTCCAGCGATCAGGTCTTATCGGCTCGAGCATTCTTATTGGCGCTATTCTATTTTTTGGCGGTACAGATCAATGGCGCTCATACCCTCGATATGTCACCTTGCTTTTACCATCTCATAAGCTTCAGGTTTCCATTCTTCCAGCGGAGCCCCCCGGTGAAATATCGTTAACCTGGTTCAATACCTCCTTGGGTGACGTTTCATATGATGCAATGAGTTATAAGGGATGGAAAAAACAAGGGGACCAATTGGTCCTTCAGAATCCTTCTGACAATGCACTTTCCTGGACAGGTAAGACCGGCGAAAAGAACCAACTGGTTTTCAGCAGCTCGTTGAGGGATGGGAAAGCAGTCATTTCATGGGATGGTCAGGAAGAAACTATTAACCTGTCTTCGGAAAAAAACAATTATGTCCATACATTCAGCATCCCCTTTTTTGCATCGCATACACTCGTTTTGATTTTGGGGATATTTAACTTTGTCGTACTGTCACTGGCATTCTCACTCCTTATTTGGGAGAAGCGGGGCAAACTGATATCGGCAATCAGTCAATCCTTTGCGAAGCCCCCGATCCAATGGGAGGCGCTGGATGTAGCACTACTTCTTAGCGTCATTGTCATGGCCCTCCTGCTGCGAGTTTTCCGATTAGCCAACTTATTTCCAGCCGTAGATGAGTATTACCAGCTTATCGCTGCCAGGCAAATTGTGCAGGGAGCGGCACTGAGTGCCGTGTACCAGCGGAGTCTATGGGTGGTCACAGTACCGGTCTCTTTCGCAATGCGAATATTTGGATACGAGCTTTGGGCTGCGCGTTTGGTCGGCGTCTTGTTTAACGTCCTGGCGATCCTACCTTTATATTTTCTAATGCGAAAAATAAATCGCCCGATCGCGGTGCTAGCATGCCTGCTATATGCAACCAGCCCATGGATCATTACGTTTGCGCGAGTTGTGCGTGAGTACGCATATTATCCTTTTTATTTTTACTGGATCATTTATGGGATGGTCTTATTCCTCGAGGGACTTCCCAATGGCTTTGTCTTCCGTCGAGATTGGAAAATCTTTTTCAAGCCCAAGATGGGATTAATCGGTTTAGCTCTGATATTTCCACCGATTTATGGATTATCTATAGATCCACTCTCTACATTCAGCCTGGTTATGATAGCATATTTCGTTTTCGGTATTTTTATATTACAACGATTTAAGTTTAAAGACAGACTAAATTTACTTATCCTGACGATTATCAGCAGCGGTATACTTATCAATGGATATAAAGTATTAGAGCGGCTAAGTGGATTAATTTCACAAATTCCAAAATTCAATCCTTTTCCAATCGAATACTTCTTTCCCAATCCACAACAACAGTGGTATTTCAATCGTTTAGTTATCATCCCTGTAATTGGTTTCCTGAGCGCCATATTTTTGTGCTTTTTGATCCGGCGTATGAATTTCATTCCACTCTTCCTGTTCACTTTGTATGGTAGTTTTTTGGGATTCTTTATCTTTTTTTCAAAAACTTTTTTTCATACTCGGCATCTCAGTACGACTGAGCTTTGGTATATTCTCCTGGTTGCGATCGGGCTATATGTGTTTTGGAGTCTGCTAAACGCGCTCTTATCCCTCAGAGGCAGCGTCGTTAAGATACTCTTGATGATACTTCTGGGAGCATCCATATTGAATCCTCAACAGGTTCTCCTGCCTATCGTGTCCAATAACCCCGATATGCCGATCTCAGAAGATTATTACCATGACATGTCTCTTGTTCAAGCATTCATGCTTAAGCACACCGAAGGGAGCGACGTGTTGATATCCACAGTTTATGGACTCTACGCCACATGGGAAGGAGAACCCAAGTTCCAAATGAACTACCGGATCACCAGTCAAACTCCCAAGAGTGACGTGTTTTCAATCGTCGATCAAAACAGGTCAGGCTGGATCGTCATTGATCGGATCCGTCTTGACCAAGCTTCCATGACAGTTAAAGATTTTTCGGGGAAGGATCAAATCGAATATATGGGTTTGTTCGGTGACCAATATGTTTGGCATTGGCAGCACGGTTCAGCACAATCTTACAATCCAAGGGTCTTGGAAAAGAGAGAATGAATCTTTCGCTTATTATTACTGTCTATAACGAGGAGCCCAGCCTTCCTCTTCTATTCGATGCCATAGGTCAGGCGATGGCGAACATCCATCGCACCTGGGAAGTCATCTTTGTGGATGACGGCAGTACGGATAAAAGCCTGGAGGTATTAAGACAACTTGCAGAGAAAGATCCGGCACATGTACGCGTCATCGTATTTCGGCGCAACTTTGGCCAGACAGCCGCCATCACAGCGGGACTTGATTATTCCGAAGGCGAGATCATTATCTTGATGGATGCTGACCTGCAAAACGATCCTGCTGATATCCCCTTGCTTCTGGCGAAGCTGGATGAAGGCTACGATATGGTCAGCGGCTGGCGTAAAAGCCGCAAAGATAATGCAATTACACGTACTCTGCCATCCGTCATTGCCAATGGTCTCATTTCATGGGTGACCGGTGTCCACTTGCATGATTATGGTTGTTCCCTCAAAGCTTATCGTCGGGAGGCGCTGGAAGGTTTCAGATTGTACGGTGAAATGCACCGCTTCATACCGGTTTTCGCACATTCCATTGGAGCGAGTATTACTGAAATACCCGTCCAGCATCACCCGCGCCGTTTTGGAAAGGCTCATTATGGTCTGGATCGGACTCTCAAAGTTGTGCTTGACCTTCTCACAGTCAAGTTTCTGCTAAATTATTCCATCAAACCGATGCGTTTGTTTGGCGGGGCAGGACTGGCGTTGATCTTTAGCAGTTTTCTGGTGATGATTTACCTGTTCATACGTCGTACTTTTCAGAATGTCGCTGTGTTTGATTCGCCTCTCTTCCTTTTGGCGATCACGATCCTGATCCTGTGATTCCAATCCATGCTCATGGGTCTGATGGCTGAGCTGCTGGCGCGCACGTATCACGAGTCTCAACAGAAACTCACTTACACGGTGCGCGAAACAATTCAAAAGAAGCGTGCAGATGACTGAATGGTTTTCGAGTAATCGCCGGCTCCTCCTGCGCCTTCTTGGTACGGTCATAGCCATCGGACTGATATTTCTATTGGTGAGGGAAGGGGGCTGGGATGAAGTCCTGTCGGCATTCAAGCAGGTGTCATTCACGAGAATTGTTCTAGGCCTGGCGCTGATCCTTATTTCCAGATTATTTGTGGCTACCCGTTGGTACATCCTCATGCGCTCCGGCAATGTGAAGATATCTTTTTCCGATTCAACCGCTCTAACATTTACCGGCCTGTTTGCGAGTAATTTTTTGCCGACAACCATCGGCGGGGACGTCGTCCGCCTGGCCGGGGCCATGCAATTGGGTTACGACCGCGCCGTCTGTCTGGCTTCCATTGCCGCCGATCGGGTGATTGGCATGCTCGGCATGTTCTTTACCCTGCCTCTTGGATTGGTCCCTGCGCTGCATATTCTTGGTCATGGAGTGACTCGCTCCTTTGTGTTTTCAGGCCTCTTCTCAAAAATCGCCGATTTTATCAAACGGACACTTCAAACGTTTTCGATATGGCTCAGCCGGCCCTTGGCTTTGTTGGCCGCGTTGGGCTGCACGTGGGGCCATATGCTCTGTACGTTCCTGGCTTTGTATATCCTGGTCGAAGGCCTTGGGGGCCACGTAGAATTCTGGTTAATAGCCGGATTGTGGAGCCTGGCATATTTTGTAACTCTCATCCCAATCTCGATAAACGGCCTCGGCGTTCAAGAACTTTCCCTGACTTTCTTATTTTCAACCGTTGGCGGCCTGAGTACGCCAGTCAGCTTGACGATTGCCGTATTGATCCGCGCTTTCTATATTGCCGCCAGCCTGATCGGTGCATTTTATCTACCGAGTATCATGGCTGCCCTAGCTGTCAGCCGAGAGCTACCCAACAGTGAGAAATAACCCGTTCCAAATTACAATAGAATCCGGACATTTGAAAAAGCATAATGATTGCCAATATCAAGACCTTCTTTAAGACATATTGCACGATTGGGGTAGGTATAAGCCTTCTGGCAATTTATCAAACCCAACAGCAAACGGAAGCCTTCATCAAGATCCGTACGCGTTATAAGTGGGCTATTCTAATGGTCGTATTCGCAATTAATGCTGCAGCCGGGCTTTATGTCCTTTTGAGACGCGAAATACCTGAATCTATCTGGGAGCGGTTTGAATTCAAACGATGGACAACCTTTATTGGTAGATTAATCGGCCTGGCATTAGTGCTCCTGCCTTTTCCGATCCTTTGGTATGTGAGATACGATTACTTCGGCAATGGAGGGGAGGCTTTCTTTCGCCTAATGTGGCTGTATTGGTGGTTGGCTTTAGGGCAAGCAGCTGGGTTTAAATTTATAACAGGTTTTTCTTGGTCCCTATCCTTTGCGTTTGTTTTACTGCTTGTCGGAGTTGTCTCTCAAACTTACGTCACCTTTCTTCCGGTCAACAGCTATCCCTTTTCAGTGGGTTGGTCGGAAGCCAGCCGCTTTTATTATGGATCCCTCGTATTCAGTAAATCTCTCTATGGTGTCAGTTTGCCGCTCTCGGTTTGGCACGGAACCCGGTATTTTCTTTTAGCGATCCCCTTTCTTATCCACGGACTGCCTCTATGGGCCGATCGGCTTTGGCAGGTGCTGTTATGGCTTGGAATAACCAGCCTGACGAGTTGGGTGTTTATCCGCCGGCTGAAACTTCAGGAATGGACCACCGCCTTGATACTTGCTGGTTGGTTCTTTTTATATTTATTTCAAGGAGCAGTTTATTACCATTTGCAGATTTGTGTCATCCTCATTTTGGTTGGTGTTTCATCCCAGCATCCCTGGCGTTCCCTGGCTGCCATAATAGCCTCATCGTTCTGGGCGGGGATGAGCCGCCTGAATTGGTATCCTGTTCCCGCGATCCTGTCAATCACACTTTACCTGCTTGAAGAACCTTTTTCACGCGCGGGGCAGCTTTGGCGCTACATCCTTAAACCGGTGTTATGGGGAGTCATCGGGTTCGCGACTGCTTTGCTCGGAGAAGCTTTCTATATAGCCGTTTCGGGCAACACAGACCTGAGTGCATTTGGTTCCAGTTTGACTTCTGCCTTGCTCTGGTACCGGTGGTTCCCCAGTGATACGAATCCCATCGGGATCATCCCGGGCACATTGATCGTTTCTCTGCCTCTCCTTATACTTATTTACTTGTCCATTCGCAAGCACCTGAATAATTTGCACCCTCTGCGCTGGTCCGGGCTTATCGTGATGACCTTTGTTTTGCTGGCAGGCGGACTTGTGGTCAGTACGAAAATCGGCGGCGGAGGCGACTTGCACAATATGGATGCTTATATGGTCATGCTGGCTTTGATCGGGGGTTATTTTTTCGCCCAGCGTGTCGAACCGGAAACAACGGCCTCGCCCCGGTTTGAGACAGTAACCTGGCCGATCATTGCTTTTATGTTAATCATTCCCATTGGGTTTTCACTTTCGCGGGTAGTTCCCCCTTTTACTTATAACAAAGTGAACGCTGCCGAGGATCTACACGTTTTACGGGAAACTGTGCAGTCCTACGGCAAATCGGGTGAGGTGCTTTTTATTTATGAACGTCAATTGTTGACGTTCGGGATGATCCCCAATGTCCCGGTGGTGCCTGAGGATGAAGTGGTTTCATTGATGGAAATGGCGATCTCCGGCAACAAGACATATCTCAACAAATTCTACGCAGATCTGGCAAACCATCGTTTTGCCGCCATCGTGGCACACAAACAGAACCTAGGTGTGAGCACCGGTGATTTCATAGAAGAAAGCAATGTCTGGACCAATCTGGTCGCGCAGCCATTACTTTGTCAATATAAACCGGCCCTGACCTTGACATTTTCCAATATTCAAGTTTTCATCCCGCGGGCCAAATCATGCCCGGATTTCCCACCTTCTCTTGCAACGCATTGAACACAGTATAAAGGGGTATATTTGGAGAACTTTTTGCGTCTACCACCTTTATGAGGTAAACCTACCCTTTGGATAAGAACTTATAATCCGGTATGAAAATTCTGATAGTCAATAGCGAGTACCCTCCCATCGGCGGTGGCGCAGGTAATGCCAGCGCGAATATCGCGCGACTGCTGATCCAAATGGGCCACGAGGTTCTCGTACTGACGTCGCAGTTTGGGGATCTGCCTCATGATGAATTATGCAACGGGGTCAGAATCCTGCGCGGCCCGGCCTTTCGCCAATACGGCGATCGTTCAACGGCTATGGAACAATCTTCTTTTATCGTTGGGGCGTCCATTAGAGCCTTCAGCCTGGTCCGCCGCTTCAAACCGGAGGTTACGCTCGCCTTTTTCGGATTGCCATCAGGCGCCGTGGCCTGGTTGTTGAAAATAGTATTAGGCATTCCGTATGTTGTCTCGCTGCGCGGGGGGGATGTACCGGGTTTCAGGCCGTATGATTTTTGGCTATACCACAAGTTAGCTATACCCTTTTTACATGTTATCTGGCGTAATGCCTCCGCCGTTGTAGCCAACAGCCGGGGCTTGCGTGACCTTGCCACAGCTTTCGACTCGACAATCAGCATTCCCATCGTGCCGAACGGCGTGGACCTGGATAAATTTTCCCTGCCAAGCCACGATTGGTCTCCGCCGCGCATTTTATCTGTGGGACGCGTGGTCTATCAAAAGGGGTATGACCTTGCGCTGCTGGCCCTAGCCGGACTTAAAGACCTCGAATGGGAATGGCGTATTGCAGGCGACGGACCACAGTTACCCGCCTTACAAGCCATGATCCAGGAGCACGACCTGCAAGGACGCGTACATTTCCTGGGATGGCAGACAGCAGAACAACTTAAAAAGCAGTATGCCGAGGCCAATCTTTTCCTCTTCCCATCCCGGCATGAAGGAATGCCCAATGCCGTGCTCGAAGCCATGGCGAGCGGACTGCCTGTGGTCGCGACAAGCATTGCAGGGAATGAAGAATTGGTTGTGAACGGCGAAACCGGCGCGCTCGTCCCGGTTGAGGACGCGGCCGCGCTAAAAGAAGCGCTGAGACCGTTTCTGATCCGGGCAGAGATGCGAGAGAAGATGGGGAACGCCGCGCGCCCAAGAGTCGAGCAATCCTTTCGCTGGACGCGCGTCGCCGAAGAGTACCAGTCGATTTTGGAAAAGGCACTGAAATAATGTGCGGTATCTGCGGATTGTCGTATGCAAACGGCCAAATCGGCGATCGCGAAATATTACAGGAGATGAACGCGGCCATCCGTCACCGAGGCCCGGATAGCGACGGCTTTTACGCTGCCGAAGGCGCAGGTCTCGCCATACGCCGTCTTGCGATCATCGACGTGAAGGGTGGAGACCAGCCGATCTCCAATGAAGATGATTCGCTGTGGGTGGTGCTCAATGGCGAAATCTACAACTATCCCCAAATGCGAATCGAGCTGGAAAAGCGCGGGCACCATTTCAAGACCAAAACCGACACCGAATGCATTCTCCATTTTTACGAGGACGAAGGCGAGGCCTGCGTCCAGCGTTTCCGCGGCATGTTCGCCTTTGCTTTATGGGACACACGCAGGCGTCGCCTTTTGATCGCGCGTGACCGCCTCGGCAAGAAACCCATCTATTACGCCATTCAAAATGGGGAGTTGTATTTTTGTTCTGAATTGAACGGATTGCTCAAGGCTTTGCCATTTCGGACTGAAATCGATCTGGAAGCGATCGACCTGTATCTGAGCTTGCAGTATGTCCCCGAGCCGCGAACCGTATACAAAGGAATATTCAAACTCCCGGCTGCGCATACCCTGGTTTGGGAAAACGGTGAGGCGAAGGTAAAGCGTTATTGGGATTATTCGTATCTGCCCAAGCTGAGCGGGACTGAAGCCGACCTGTCTGAAGAGCTGCGCGGGCGCTTACGCGAGGCAGTGAAAATGCGCCTCATGAGCGAAGTACCGCTGGGCGCACATTTAAGCGGAGGCATTGACTCAAGCATTGTTGTGGCATTGATGGCTGAATTGAGCAGCACGCCGGTAAAAACATTTTCGGTCGGGTTTGAGGAAGAGGAGTTTTCCGAGCTGCCTTACGCGCGGTCTGTGGCGCAGAAATATGCCACCGATCACCAAGAGTTTACGCTGACTTACGGCGACCTGCCTGCCACCCTCGAAAAGATCGGTAGCCACTTTGGCGAACCCTTTGCAGACGCATCGGCCATCCCACTTTACCATCTTTCGTTTTTGACGCGGCAATACGTGACAGTGGCATTGAACGGGGACGGCGGCGATGAGGACTTCGCGGGCTACCAACGCTACTGGCTCGACCCGCTGGCAAACTTATATATGAAGTCGCCTCGACTGCTGACGCGCAGCCTGATCCCGTCGCTTGTGGGGCGGCTGCCGGACGGATCAAACCGCCCGGTTGGGCAGAGCCTCGTCAACGGACTCAAGCGCCTCGAACAGCTGCCACGGATGGATGCCCGCGCCAGCATCCTGCGCTGGGGTTCATACTTCGCTCCCTGGCAGCGTCAGGCCCTTTGGAAGGAAGAGTTGTGGAACAACTTCTGCGCCGATAACGCCGAGTCGTCCCTGGTCGAACAGTTCAATAAAACCGAAGGCTCCTTCCTGGACAGAACACTGTATACCGACGTCCACACGTATTTGCCCGGGGACCTGCTGGTCAAGGCGGACCGCATGACGATGGCTGCATCGCTAGAGGGCCGCTCGCCATTCCTCGACCATGAAATCGTGGAGTGGAGCGCGCGGCTGCCGGACCGGCTCAAAGTCAGAGGGGGAGGCGGGAAATATCTGTTGAAGAAGGCCTTTGCCGCCTATCTGCCAGACTCGGTCAGATCGCACCGCAAGCAGGGATTCGGCATCCCGCTGGCGGCCTGGTTCCGGGGGCCGCTGGCAGACTGGTCACGCGAGTTACTGCTCGACAGCGGAAGCCCGCTGAACCAATGGTTCAACCGCCGGGCAGTGGAAGCGCTGATCGATGAACATAGCCAGAGGCGCGCGGACCACGGCAAACGTCTGTATGCATTGAGCATGCTAGCTTTGTGGGGAGTAGAAGAAGGAAAGACGTAATACGGAAACAAGTAGACACGGAAAGACGGAAACACGTAGACACGGAAACAAGTACCCAGATTAAAGATCGGTTTTGCAGGAGCATAAAAGCAAACTGCCAGACGGGTTAATTTTTAGGTGCGAATTCGAATAAATACGAATGCATTACGAGCTCTGCATCTTATCTGATCAGGATATTTCGATATGGGTATCTTCACACACCGGGAACAAATCATGCGGCTGCATGAGCACTGGAACCGCAAACCCGCACTTCAAAAAGTTTATAGCAAATTCTATCGTCTGATCGCCTCCCACCTGACCAACCAGCCAGATAGCAAGGTCGTAGAACTAGGCTCGGGGATTGGCAACCTAAAAGAAATCATACCCCAGTGCATCACCACGGATATGTTCCCCACTCCATGGAGCGAGCTGGTGGAAAACGCGTATGAACTCTCCTTTCAAGACGAGACATTATCGGACCTGATCCTTGTGGATGTATTCCACCACCTGCAATATCCCGGCACGGCGTTGACCGAATTCCACCGCGTATTAAAAAAGGGCGGTCAGGTACTGATCTTCGAACCCTGCATCAGCGTAGCGGGTCTTATCGTATTCGGATTGCTACACCCTGAAGGCCTCAAGTTCAACCATTCAATCCAGTGGACCGTCCCCCCGAACCAAATGCTCGAAAGCCCGGAATATTACACGTCCCAGGGGAATGCAACCCGCATCTTCCTCGGCAGTTCCTATCGCAAGAGGCTCGAACTCTGGAGGGAAATAAAAGTCACGCGCCTATCCGCCAGTTCTTATGTCGCCTCGGGCGGATATACAAAACCCCAAATGCTGCCTGATAAACTTTTACCCCTGCTTGGGACGACAGAACGGTTATTCGACCTGTTGCCATGGTTGTTCGCAACCAGGATGTTAGTGATATTGGTTAAGTAGGGGGAACACCAAATACCGTTTGTATTAAGTATTTT
>JBGQIO010000123.1:0-10833 GCA_041498515.1 Anaerolineae bacterium | reverse complement strand
GGAAGAATCGGAAGTGAGGAAAACCATAGATCCCCAGATCAGGAGTAAGCAAATATTGGAGACCGCCGCCGATTCCTAAAAAATATGCAAATTCGTAAATCCGGTAATTCCCGAAAATTATCATAAAGCCTGAAAGCCAGATCAACACACTGCAAATATTTAAGGGCAGCATGGTTTGGATGGTCCACTTGCCAACTGCCAAATTCCAGATTTGCCAGGCTAGCTCGTCCAGCCAAAGGATGATCGCCAGGCTCCAGCGAATGGCAATTTTTGTTTTCTCTGACGAACCCCTGAATCGAATGAGAAATATATTTACCAACAGAAGAACGGTGAGGGCCGCCAGGTGCGACGGACCAAACAGTTCAAATGCCGGGCCGGAATAATCACCGGTAAAGTATGGGCCCATAAATCTCCAAGGTTCCTTATAAGATAGGCTGGCTCCGAAAAATTTTAGAGAGGGTTCGGCTAGTCATTACATGCCCATTTTTTGGTCGGCAGCGCGTAAACGATGGAGGAGGTAAATCATTGCCGCGAATAATGCGATTGCATTTGTTTGATGCATTAGTGCAATAGTGATTTGGACTTGGGAGCGAAGGACTAAAATTCCAAGTATGATTTGCAAAATTATCAACACGGAAACAAGATTGATGCCTTTCATCACTTCTGCGGGAAAGCCTTGTTTGTGGATAAGCCAGTAAATGATCGCGGCGGCGGCTAACACAACGAAGGCGAACCAGCGGTGAATAAAAACGACGGTGAGAGGAGCATCGATGAGATTGAGTATAACCGGATGAACTTGATCAAGCAGCCCAGGCGGGATCAGTTGACCTATCATTAACGGCCAGGTATTGGAAATATACCCCGCTTTTAATCCAGATGTGAATCCTCCGTAGGCAATTTGGATGAGCAGTAAGACAAGTCCGGCAATCATCATCTTGGTGGCCAACGAGGGTTTGCCTATATTTTTGGGATCGGGAAAACTGTAATAATGGCCAAGGGCCGTCCACAGGGAAAGGCCGATTAAGGTCAGGGCAAGGAATAAATGGCCGGTCAAAAGATAATGGCTGACGAATGGCTGGTCGACAAGCCCGGAGGCGACCATATACCAGCCTAGGATGGCTTGGGAGAGGAAAAGGATACCCATGAGTATATATAAACCGGCTTCCGTCCACGGGATGGTTTTCTTGAACACGAACACAAAGAATGGAATGGCAAACACAAATCCTGCAAGTCTGGCTACAAATCGGTGGATCCACTCGATCACAAAGATGGTTTTATATTGGTCGAGTGTCATGCTGTAATTAACTTTTTGAAATTCCGGTGTCAGCTGATACTTTGCAAATTCTAACTGCCAGGTCTGTTGATTTAATGGCGGGATTGCACCGCCGACAGGGTTCCATTCAACGATAGACAAACCAGACCGCGTGAGCCGCACAAATCCACCAAAGATGACCAGAAATACAGCAAACGACATGAATATGAAAATCCAGGTCATCACAGCGCGATTCTGAGTTTTCGGCATATTTCCTCCGACAAAATAATAGGATACTGCGAAGCAATTATTGTACTTTCAGTATCTTAAATGAGAGGTTTATTTTATACCTATAATGGATAATATCAAGTTTAGAGATTTGTGTAGGAAATATTTTGATCCGAATTAATTAATGTGCGAAAAAAATAAGTCTATAAGACTTTAAGCTGACGGTAATCAAAAGTGATTTGAGGAATCCGGATCGGTTAATATTTTAAGATCGCCCGATTAATAACAAATCGTCTGGCAGACGCCAGACGAGATTGTTTTTTGCTCTGCGGTCCCGACGGGATTCGAACCCGCGATCTCGGCCTTGACAGGGCCGCATGTTTGGCCGCTACACCACGGGACCATTTTTTGAGTGAGCGGGCAGTAGTTTATCATACGCAATAGTGGGTGTCAAGCAATAAGAGGTTAATGCGAAGCAGGATGAGTATGATTGCCTTTTTAATGTCAAATTTACACTGATCCACCTTGCTGTCTTGTTGGTTTTAACGGAGGGTGTTGGGTTGGCAATGACTTTTACTCATCAATATACCTTAAACAACTGTTAGGGATGCCAGCTTGACATAGTTTTGCCCTGTGCTAAAATTGCATTGCTATCGCAGAGGACATCCCCACAGGATGGTCAGGGTGGTTGCTCTGTCAATTTTTATGGAGGGTCGTTTTGACCAAGAATCGCACACAACAAATGGTGGATCGGCTGCGTGAATTGCAAGCCTCATCTCCAGATATAGAAGCCTCTGCGATTGTGAGTGTCGATGGTTTAAGCATTGCATCAGCCTTACCTCAAGGGGTCGAAGAAGATCGAGTTTCTGCCATGTCCGCTGCGATGCTTTCTTTGGGGGAACGGATCGCCTCTGAATTGGGCCGTGGCTCTCTCGAGCAAGTCTACATCAAAGGTGAAAAGGGATATGTCGTCCTGATGTCTGTCGGACAAGAAGCTGTATTGACTGCTCTCGCACGCGAACAAGCCAAGCTCGGTTTGATATTTCTCGATATGCGCCGGGCGACCGAAGACCTGGCGAAGCTGATTTAATGGAGATTGCATGAGTCCCATTCAAAAAAGCGGCTTGTATTATCCAAACAAATTCGGACTGATTACCATTAAATCTCTTGAAGAAGTGATGGGCAAGAACGGTCTGAATGCAATATTAAATCTGGCTGGCATGTCTCATTATGCCGAGAGTTATCCACCGGATAACCTTGAAAAGGGATTTGATTTTGCCGAATTGTCAGCCATGGGCGTTGCCTTGGAAGAAATGTACGGTCCACGCGGCGGACGGGGGCTTGCGCTTCGTGCAGGCCGCGCAACGTTCTCTGATGCCTTAAAGAACTTCGGTGCTCTTGCCGGGGTTGCAGATCTGGCATTTGTTGTCCTTCCTCTTCACGCCAAACTACGCATAGGACTCCCGGCTTTTGCAAAGATTTTCGTCCAGTTGACAGATCAACAAACCGGTGTAGAAGAGAAAGATAATGAGTATATCTGGACCATTTATAAATGTCCCTGCTGCTGGGGACGTCACGGGGCGGATAAACCGGTTTGCTTCATTGCGGCAGGTCTGTTGCAGGAGTCCCTTAAGTGGGTTTCTGGGGGAAATGAATTCCGCGTGAACGAATCCAAATGCGTAGCCCTGGGCGACGATGTGTGCGAGTTTGTCATTCAAAAAGAACCAATTTCCTAATTAATTTCTCTCATTTGCAGATCACAACAGTTATTCCAACATATAACGAAGCGGCGAACCTGCCCCGATTGGTCTCCGGCATATTTTCGCTTCCGCTGGATATCCGGGTGCTTGTTGTAGACGACAACAGCCCCGACGGGACAGGTAAAATCGCTGACGAGCTTGCTGGTCGCGACAGTCGAGTGCGCGTACTTCATCGCGGAGGTAAGCTGGGATTGCGCTCTGCTTATCTCGACGGCTTTCGCCGCGCTCTGGAAGAAGGGGCGGATGCCGTACTGCAGATGGATGCGGATTTTTCTCATGACCCTAAAGAAATCCCTGTGATGATGCAGAAGCTGGAATCTTGTGACGTAGTCCTCGGCTCACGCTACATCTCGGGTGGCTCTGTAGATAATGATTGGGCACTGTGGCGAAAAAGTCTTTCAGCTTTCGCTAATATTTATGCTCGTGCAATACTAGGCTTGTCGCAGCAGGATGTAACGACCGGATTTCGCCTCTGGCGGCGTGGAACGTTACAGGGTTTGCCATTTGACCGTATTCAATCAAACGGCTACATTTTCCTTGTTGAAATGGCATATCTTGCGCATTGTCTTGGATACAAGATAGGTGAAGTGCCTATCTATTTTGCAGATCGGCGTTGGGGTAAGTCGAAAATGTCGGTCAAGATACAAGTGGAGGCGGCGTTCCGAATTTGGTCTGTAAGATGGAATTACCGAGATTTGCATAGGGCAGGTAAGAGCGCCAGGGTTTCTCAGAAATAAATCTTTCACATCCAAATTATTGTTTTGCTCTGCTTACCAAAGAGATCAAATTAAAGCCTGCTCCGTAAATAGATGGAACAGATTATTAGCGGATAGGCTCTTAATTACTTATGTAAGAGTTAGTCAGATATTCCCATTCTTTCAAACTTAATGTTTCTGCACGTCGCTGGGGATCAAGATTAGCTTGATGGAGGAAATTCTCGGCCTCTGAAGGGGAGACGTGTAGTCCCGCTGAAAGCGAATTTCGAAGCGTTTTTCGTTTTTGGCTAAAACCAGCTTTGATGAGTTTAAAAAAGATCGGCAGAAGGGAATAAGGGATAAGTGGTTCGGGGTATATATCAATTTTTACAATGGCCGATTCAACTTGAGGCATTGGGAAAAATGCGTCGGCTGAAATATGCCCTGCAATAATTGGCTCACCGTATACCTGTACGCTTAATGCCAATAAATTCATATCTGGCGGTGATTTGCAGATCCTGTCGGCCACTTCTTTTTGAAGAGTCAAGACGATGCGGCGCGGTTTCGACTCCGATTCTAGTAAATGACGGATGATGGCTGAAGTGATGTTATACGGAATATTCGCAGCAAGGATGTATTTCGGTGGAAGTCCAAGCTCTTTCGGAGAGAGGGATAATATATCCCCGTGGACCAATCGTACATTTTCATAGGTCTTCAAGACTTCTTGTAAAATGCCCACCAATTTTTTATCAAGTTCGACTGCAACCACTTCGCGGGCATACATGGATAGATAACGCGTCAAACTCCCAAGGCCGGGACCAATCTCTAATACGCTGTCCGTGTATTGGATCTCAGCCAGGGCGGCGATGGTTTCGAGTGATCTCTTGTCTTGTAAAAAATTCTGCCCTAAGCGTCGATCCGCGCGCAGGCCATATTGTTTTAGAAGTTCGGCAGGGGAAAGAAGTGGAATATCCTTCACTGGCAAAAAGATGTGCTCTGGTTAGAGGTGGAAGTCTCTCCGGAATCAGACCAAGAGCCACTCTGGAATTCCGCGACATAATTGCGTAAAATTGAAAAATCAACATCCCAAATGAATACATCTTTCTTAAAAACCGGATCGTATTTCCTTGCACCGGTAAAAAGATTTTCCGGGAAACTGTACAAAGCGATGTTCTTTCGCGGTAGTTGTGCAGCCAGGCAAGCTAGCTGGCTCATAATGGCAGGGCTGAGATCGGTTTGAACGGCGCCTTGAAAGGAACTGACCAACTGGGGGATTTCTGTAACGACCGAAGGGCTGGTAAGCTTTTTTTGTAAACCACACAAAACAATGTTTTGATTAAGACCCCGTGAGAATACGCCCTCGGTGCGATTACGAGCCAGCGCCAGCGCTTCCGTGCCGTCGAGATGTTCAGCACCTTTTTGGAGATGGCCACCGCCTTTCGATTCGTCCAGGGTGACATCGATCCCTCCAACTGCATCCACCAATTTCACAAAAGTATTCATGTTTACTGCAATATAATGGTCAACCTTGACCCCGAAATTTAAATTAAGGGTGAGGGCCAGAAGCCCGGGCCCGGCGCTTGGATCATCCCAATACTTGAAACCATCCCCGGGATTTCCATAAAGGTAGGCTTGATTCAATTTTTCGTGGTCCTGTCCATTAATATTATCGGCGATATAGGGAATATACACCCACAGGTCGCGTGGGAAGTCGAGCACCATTATGCTAGGTTTAACGAAATCGATGCGCACAACGCGCATAACATCCGATAATCCCCAGGTGTATCCGGTACCGCGCGTATCGGAGCCGATCGCCAGGATGTTCATGATTGGGGGCCCGCCGCAAAGGGGACGGCTCGCAAGTGTGCCGGCAACGTACGGCTCAAGGCCAACAGAGCCGGGCGTTGGAGTCCATGTAGCTGGCAGACCAATGGGAGTATACGGTGAGGTTGGTATTGCAGCGCCGAGTGGTTGGCTTACCCAATATTGATACGTTTCCCAGCTTGCGAACCCGACCAGAATTATCAGGAGGCAGGCAGTTATGGATAAGAATGCAGTAATGATTTTTTGTGTTTTGGACAAGGAAATGAGATCCTCGTATGATGGCGCAGAAATGGGTGTCTGTGGTCACGTGCCGGCGATTAACTAATGCACATTTGTACGCAACATGTCAAAGTCTACATCCTAAAGGAAAGTATAACCCAATCCGGGGTTCATTCCGCGCGATCCTTGACATTATTAGAGGGGAATTTGATGAAGAATATCTAGCGATTGTCAGGAATGTATGACAGCCACAAAAGCAACTTGTTGATGTATTCGGCTATTCAATTAATTTGGAGAGATACATGAAATTCCTTGATCATTGAATAGATACTCAGACTATGTTCCAGATGAGATCATTCCAGGATGTATAAAATATTAGGTGGTGGGGGCGCCAGAAAATACACAGTTACATATTTACCCCATTGCCCCCCTTCTTGTTGGAATTGGGTATCCGTATAACCCAAATCGATCCAGGGCTTTCCAACGCAACCGCCACACACATCTTCAATGGTGGCAAAGCCATAGCCGGGAATATAGAGGGCCTGTCCCTGCATATTGAGATACCAACTATACCGTACAGCAGTCACGCCTTTTTGGACCGGTTTACCGCTCGATGTTCCTGAGTAACATTGGTTGCCTCCGGAGTTGCAAGGTGAATAAGCAGTCGTAAACATTTGCACGGCGCGCCAATATTTTATTTGGACTCCATCTATTGTCGCAGTGTGCACCACTACCTTGGTTCCATAGCCTACTACCCGATCGCTAGGGGAGCGGACGACTGTCTGTGACTCAGTTTGTCGTGAAACCTCTTTCCCATCCTCATAACGTATTCGGGTGCGGCTCACTGCCAGGCCGGGTTGGCCTGGTTGGAGAACTGCCTGATGGTCAATCTCCACATCTGAAGAAGGTTGAAAATCACTCTTAAAAGCGATAGACGTTTGAGCCAAAACAACAGCCTCATATACTCTAACAACACGGATCTGACCATCTTGAGGTATCACCTCGTTTTCTGAAGGTTGGCTGGTATCCAGCCCTAAAAGCGGAATTCTTCCCTCAGCAAGCCCATCTCCAACGGTCTGGTCCGCGGACCTGATCCGAATCTGTTTACCATCCACTGTCACGGTAAATTCCTTTGAAGGAACAATATTTATTGTCATGCCTCCTGTTATGGAAGCATTGGCTGGCGGTTCCAGCTTATCCTGCGCGTAAACCGTTATGCCGGCTTGAGATAAAGCTTCACCCACCGTCCGGGCTATCGATTGGATGGTTTGTCCATTTATAGTCAAGGCAACTGCTCGGAGGATTTGAATGGTGCGATACTTGGCAGATGGCAGAGGCTGGTCTGGTGGAACTTCATAACCGTTCAGCAATACTCGGTCGGACGACCCTAGAATGATACCGGCTTGCTGAAGCAGCTTTGCGGGAATCCGTTCATTCGTGATCAACGTATGGATCTGTCCGTGATCGAGAATTGTTAAAGTTAGTGGCAGCTGCGGTTCACATGCTGATACGACCGTAAATATGGCTAACACTAACATCTGAAATTTTTTCATTGAGATAATTATAAAAGGAGTGGGTTTCAAATTCCACCTCAATTAAGGGTTACTGTTTCGAAGGCATGCGATACGCTCAGAAAACTTCTCGTAGGTTTCAGAAGGATAATTTGATAACTGTTCAAAATGTGCAGCCCAATTTTCGTTCGCAGGCGGATTTAGAAAGATAAATTCAAGCCAGCATATTTCCTAGCGTCTCTCGATCCGTCCGTCTTTCACATTCCAAACCTCGGAAGTAAAGCGTTCGATGAAGTACCGGTCGTGCACAACTGTCAGAATGGTCCCGTTGAAACTGCTAAGCGCTTCTTCGAAACGCGATCGCGAAGGTATATCAAGATGATTGATCGGTTCGTCGAGCAGCAGAAAAGTACATCCCTGCGCGACCAACAATCCAAGCTGCAGTCGGGCACGTTCGCCGAAGGAAAGATCGCGCGTGGGTCGCAGGGGATCGTCGTCTTCAAACAGAAAATAGTGTAAGAAATTCCGTGCTTCTGTTTCATTAAATGCCGCGAAGGTTTGCAGGGTCTGCAGGGCACTGAGTTCGGGGTCAAGTAATTCTTGTTCCTGTGCCATGTAACCAAGTTTTACACTCGCACCCAGTCTTAAAATCCCTGCGAGAGGTTGGATCTTTCCTGCGATCGTACGGAGGAGGGTCGTCTTTCCCGTGCCATTGGATCCTGTGAGAACGATCCGCTGACCTGCTTGGATTTGCAAATTTAAACCTGATAGGAGCGGTTTGTCTCTCAGGTACCCTATGGACAGGTATTCAGTCATCAAGACGTTTTTACTTAAATTTTCTCCGGACTCGAACTCGAGTTTCATCTGCCAGGAGGGCTTGGGTTTCCCAATGCGCTCTTCAGATTCTATAAATCGTCCGAGTTTTTTTTCGCGCGATTTTGCCTTCGCAGCTACTTTCTTCGCTATTCGGCGTACCCCTGGTTGGCGAGAGGTTGTAGTGATTTCAACGCGGTAGGCCTGTTGTTTGGTGCGGGCAATGTCTTGTTTCATGCGCCGGATTTCATACTCCTGATCTCGGTAAGCAGCTTGTTGTTTTTCCACTTCCTTCAGATATTGCGCCAGATAATCTGAATAATTCCCCGGATATGTGCGAATACCGTGTGTTTCAGGGTTGAGATCCAGGATTGAATTCACGGTGTTATCTAGAAAGGCGCGGTCATGTGAAACAATCAAGGCCGATCCTGTAAAGTCGGTTAGCCAGTCCTCCAGCCATTCTAGCATGTCGATGTCGAGATGGTTTGTCGGTTCATCAAGTAATAATATTTGAGGCTCTATGAGAAGAATATGTGCTAACATCAAACGAGTCTTTTGTCCGCCGCTCAGATTTTTTATAGGTGTGTCTAGCGGAATCTCCGCAAGTCCGAGAGAAGCAAGGGCAACTTGCGGTTGCGAATTGAGAATAGTTAATTTGTGAAGGGCGGAGTCATATCTTTCCTGAAGACTTGGATTGTTGGGCTCAGCGGAAAGAGCCGCGGCCAGCGTAGCGATTTCCTGGCCGAGTTCTTCGGAATTCATTGGTACAGTATTTATTGCAGAAAGAATCGATTGATCTTCTGCAAAGCTCATACCTTGTGTGAGGTAACCGATTCGTAGGTTTGGGCTTGTTCGGGTGATTGTCCCTGAATCAGGGAAGTCCACGCCGGCCAGGATTTGCAATAAAGTCGTTTTGCCACAGCCGTTTGGACCGATGAGTCCAACGCGCTCCCCGGCGTTTATACTGAAAGAGGTGTCGTGCAGGATCGGCTGAATACCGTAGCTTTTGTAGATGTTGTGGGCCGTAAGCATATCCACTCCTGGATTATTTGAGAGAAAACTTAAAATAAAAACCGAGGGCAAGGCCCTCGGCTGTTGCACACCATTCATTCTGGCGGGATGTATTTAGGTGAATTTATCTCACCTGATAGGGATCATCACAGCGGGACATGCCCAAAAATTCTTATGGATCACTGGATGATATGCATTCGTTTCGCTCCTGCTAATTACGACACATACATTATAACATAATGGTGGAGAAGGCAATTTAATCAGCTTCCAAACCGTTGACTAAACCGTATGCCTTTTCAAACTATTCGCGGCCTTAGGTATATGAGGATTTGATCAACCCTATTGCACCGAGACCGTCAGCGAAGCCAAAACCGGTTAACAGATAAATAAGGCTGGAGGCTAATAACACTCCTGACATGAAGATGCAAAACATCGAACATTTCGGGTCTATTAAGATTGGAGCTCAAAGTACGTCCGACTCTGCATATGCCAAGGACCAGTTCTGATATGATCGCAGCGGACATGGGTTTTGGTCTCTCTTTGAAGGAAAAATCTCAAAAAAGCTCGCGGAGTTCTCACCTCCCCATAAAATGGTGAATTGAATTCAAGCGTTTTGATTAAGCTATAATGATAAAATTCGAAACTTTGACCTACTCCACATAAGAAGGGCGAAGCGCTCTTTACCTTTGTTCTAATATGCTAAAAACAATAATAAATATTTTCAATTCTCAAGTTCATGTATTAATTCCAAGGAGGATTACCGCGACCCTCCTTGCTTCATTTTATATACTCGCCTTCGTGATGTCTCCTTATTGGAGTTTGGCGCGGTCTGAGTCCGGTGTAATCATAAATCTTTCTGTCATAATCGGGCTTGGAGCTATTTGGTCTTACTTCTCTGCCGGGGATATTCAAACAATTACCCGTGTTAAAACCTTTCTTTTATTGGGTTTTTTGCTGGTGGGTATGACAGCCTTAAACAATGCAACACTTACATCGGTCATTCCTTGGAGAGGCGATGAGTCAACTTTCATCGTACGAACTAGAGACCTGATGAGTAGGGTGCCGATAAAGTTCGCTCTTCTGGCCTCCTTTCTTTTTGCATTAATTGTATTTGCCGTGGCAAGGAGATCAAGCTGGATGATTTTTGGCGGCATTTTGTTGGAATCTTATGCAATCATCCAGTTCCTCCTGAATAACCCATTTAAGGGAATCGGTGCAGTGTTGCTTCTTCGCTGGCCCTATGTAAATTACTGGTTTTACATCATTGTTCCAATAATCGCGAAGTATTTATGGGATCCGAATCATGAATTCTTGTATAGAATTATTCCGCTGGTTTCCGCAGTGGGACTGGTCTGGATGGTTCAAAATAAACTTACACGTTCAAACTTCCTGATTAATTTGCTCTGGGGAGGGGCGATTGCTACCATTCCAATTGTTTTTTATTATTCATCGATTTTGTATGCTGAGTTGTCAGCTGTATTTCTTATGATGATCGTGTGCTTTCATGCAAATGACCTTCT
>JBGQIO010000122.1:0-10908 GCA_041498515.1 Anaerolineae bacterium | reverse complement strand
GTGTTGGGCAACCTTGTGCCTACCAGAACTATGATTGAAAAAAGACACCACCGCCAACACACCAAATTTTTACACCCAACTTAATCTTTGGCAATCGCCAATAACAACCCACCAAAACGCTGACCAAAGACATTAAGCCAATTTATGTTCCTTCCGCAGCGCGCTTCAAACGCGACAACGCATCGGCGACGCTATCGTGTATTTGCTTTAAACCAAAGTGTTCCCAAATCCAACCCCACCATACAGGTGAGAAGGCAAAGTCTCAGCCAAACGAAACTTGCGTAGCTGAATTAGGGAGCGCGGTGCAGGTGATGTGATTGAACCCCGTGATGCCGAAAGGAAACTTCGTTGTCAAATGGATTTGATATTTCGATTCATCCACGCCATTGACTATGGCCAGTATATTCAACCCGCCCGCCTTTGCAAAGATTTTTTGCCCTGCCTGTGCGCGTCCTTCGGGGACGATGGAACGTGTTTTTGCATCCCACCATAAATCATAGTTGGCGGGCTCAGCTAAAAATTCCCACACGCGTTCGATGGGTGCATTGATGGTGGCGATGGGACAGGTGCTAATAGTCATTAGCAATTCCTTTCTCATCCGAGAGTGTTTGCATTTCATCAACAAAATCACGAAGCGAAACGACAACAGCCATAAATGGATTATAACCTTTGCCGAAGAAGGGGTTGCCCAACTAGATACTTGGTTGATTGCATCAACGTAATAGCTTTTATCTGGACGCGTTCACTTTTCTGCAGGTTAGGCTGATAAAGTTTAATTTAGATTTGGACGACAATTGTTTCCGTGTAAGTTCTGCTCCCCAATAGAATTTGGAATTTATCGTAAAGGCAAGGATGAGGGATGGAAAGACCCTTTTTGATCAAAGAGGCGTAACGAAGAGATATGCCTACCTGTTTGGAGATTCGAGTTACTGTGAGGGATTGCAAGCCTGGAAAGATTTCCAAGATAAAACGCTGTCTCTCGCGATGTATTATATCTTGCAACTCGCTCTCGGGGTATTGCGCTTCCCATTGTAATATTTCTAGACGTTTGTAAATATCAAATAATAATCCAAAGGAGACCTGCGGTCGCGTCTCGGCCCCGCTAGCGCGGGGTAAACTCCGACCCTCGCCGAGCATAGAAATCTGTGCGCATCGTTGACCACCTGGCAGGTGATGTGGTGTGCTCAACTTTATGTTGCTACTGATGCCGATTATGGTAGCTGGCTTGGCGCCAAAACTGACAGCCTGGTAGTGCGTGGTCTCACCGTCACAGTGCGCCATATCCTTGCCACACATTGCATTGATAAATTGCATAAGTTGATTGCGATCAAATTTTAGGTAAAGGTTGTTATACTGCGTTTTAATATACCAAAACTAATGTTGGACGGATTATTCCGATTAAAGGTAATTGGACATGCTTAACCGATGGCTCTTCATACATCTGCCTAAACTGAGGCAGGCGCTGACACGAATATCCTATGAATATATTTCCATATTTGACAAGGACATTAATGTCCTTTTTATGAATTACGGCTACGCTGACCTGGATCCTGGAGCAGTCCCATTGGAGCTGAACCCCGAAGATGAGAAGCATCGCTACCAGGCCCAGCTCTACCATCATGTTGCCGGCTCTATAAGCTGGTCGGGTTTGGATGCCCTGGAAGTTAGTTCCGGTCGAGGAGGAGGGGCGAACTACATTCGGCGGCACTTCAATTCTACCTCGTTCATCGGTGTTGACCTTTCGACTGAAGCGGTTAATTTCTGCAATCGCTACTACTCAGTCGAAGGGCTGTCCTTTACCCAAGCTAACGCCGAATCGCTCCACTTTCCTGATAACGCCTTCGATGTCGTCATCAATTTGGAAGCTTCGCTCTATTATCCCGCTATAGAACGCTTCTTCAGCCATGTTGTGAGGATTCTGAAGCCAGGTGGCCACTTTCTCTATGCCGACATGCGTTATGTGGATGAGATCGATCTCTGGCGGGTACAATTGAAAAATACAGGCCTTGAATTATTGAGGGAAGAAGACATTACTCGCAATGTGGTGAGAGCATTAGCTCTCGACCAGGCTCGCAAAAAAGACCTTGCGGACCGATATATCCCCAGGGTACTTCGCAGAACCTTTTATCATTTTGGTGGCATCTCCGGTGACGGATTGGCACGGGGTGATCCCAAAGTCGGAGAACGATTATATTTATTCTTTGTTTTCCAAAAAAAGATCCAGCTCATTTGATTTGATAAAACCCATGTTTATTGCGGTGTATGTTTCTCCTTCATACTTCGTACACCATTCTTGACGAGGAGGAGCTAACGGTGTGCCAAATCTATGCACATCGTTGACCCCCTGAAGATTGAGCTCGGTGCTGAACTTCAAGTCACCCTCTGATCATGAGCCAAGACGGTTGATCCCATCAAAAGCGGCAGTTTTGTAACATTCAGCCAGGGTGGGATAGTTAAACACATTGTGGATGAAAAAATCCACCGTGCCTTTGAATGCCATTACCGCCTGGCCGATATGGACCAGCTCGCTGGCGCCTTCTCCGATTATATGTACACCCAATAATTCGTGTGAATGCAGATGAAAGATCAACTTAAGAAGCCCCGATTGATCGCCAATAATCTGACCGCGGGCAATCTCCCGATACTGTGCTTTTCCGATTTCATAGGGGACGCCCTGTTCCGTCAATTCTTCCTCGTTCCGCCCGACGGTGGAAATCTCCGGTATCGTATAAATGCCATAGGGAAACAGTTCCGGCGCGCTTTGGGCCTCGATACCAAAGGCATGGCAGGCCGCCAACCGGCCCTGCTCCATGGAGGTCGAAGCCAGCGCGGGAAAACCGATCACATCGCCCACCGCATAAATATTTGGATGGCTCGTTTGGAAATGCTCATTGACGATCAACAGGCCATGTTCATTTGTTTTCAGACCCACCGCTTCAATGTCTAGCGCACGCGTGGCGCTCGTCCGGCCGATACTGTACAACGCCATCTCGGTAATGATCTCCTTGCCGCTAAGCAGATGCAATTTCACACGATCGCCGTGGTCATCGCTGATCAATTCAATCGAGTCCAATTCCTCCCCGAGGCGCATAATCGCCCGTTCCTGATTTAGATGATAAGTAAGCGCGTCTATAATTTCCGCGTCCACAAAAGGCAGCAGGCGACGGCGCTTGTCTATGATGGTCACGCGTACGCCAAGCGCTGCAAACATACTGGCGTATTCCAGGCCAATTACGCCTGCACCCACGATAGCCAGGCTGCGCGGCAGGTGATCGAGCTGGAGAAGATCGTCGGTAATGAAAATGCGCTTGCCGTCAAAAGGGATATGATCGCTTTTCGTTGCGCTGGTGCCTGTGGCGATGATAATGCAAGCCGCGCGGATGTCCCGCCAACCGCTCCCGTCCACGTATTTTAAACGCACCGTGTGTTCATCGGTGAAAGAGGCCTCGGCTGAGATCAGTTCAACTCGATTCCGCTGGAGTTGATGGCGCACGATATCCAATTCGTGTTGAATCACGTTGTCCGTGCGGTACAACAGATCCGCCATCGTGATGTTTTGCTTGACAGCATAGGATGCGCCGTAGAGACTGTGCTCGCGATAACCTGAAAGGTGCAGGACCGCTTCACGCAATGTCTTGCTTGGAATGGTACCTGTATTTATGCATACCCCACCGATGATGGACTTGCGTTCGACAATGGCGACACGTTTGTCGAGTTTCGCTGCCTGGATCGCGGCGCGTTGACCTGCCTGCCCCGAACCGATCACCACCAGATCATAATCATAATCTGCCATGACGACCTCCTGACTACAGTCGAATTAAGCCCGAATTATACAACCCCCAATGCCCGGGCCGATGAGGACGTGATCCCCGCCTTGCGGGGTAAACTCCGGCCCTCGCCGAGCGTAGGCCCACCCTCCGCCCCGCAGGTGGGAACCCCGCCTTGCGGGGTAAACTCCGACCCTCGCCGAGCATAGGCCCACCCTCCGCTTCGCAGGCGGGAACCAGGCGGTCAGGTCTGGAACCTCGGGAGGCTGCCTGGGGCATTGTGCAAATTGCAAACCTTGACCATAAAGGGGGCTTGATCAATATTTGATGGCGCTCAAGAGATGAAGTTTATCGATGCGGTGCGTGGCAATGATCTGGCGCACGGTGCCGGTGAGGCCGCGCACGACCAGGCTGTCCGTCTTGGCGCCATCGCCGAAGTAACGCACGCCCTGGAGCAATTCACCATCGGTGATGCCGGTGGCAGCGAAGAAGACATCTTCGGAGGAAACCAGATCATCCATGGTCAGGATCTTATCGAAGTCGTAGCCAGCCTGGCGGCCGCGGTGCAGCTCCTCTTCATCGCGTGCAAACAGCTTACCTTGGATCTCGCCGCCCATGGCGCGCAAGGCACAAGCCGCCAGCACGCCTTCAGGAGTGCCCCCGATACCGATCAGGACATCCACACCCGAACCGGGCCAGGCGGTCATCAATGCCGCCGCCACGTCGCCATCGGGGATGATACGAATGCGCGCACCCACGCTGCGGATCTCGGCGATCATGGCATCATGGCGTGGACGGTCGAGGATGATCGTCGTCAGGTCTTCGACATCCTTGTGCATGGCCTTCGCGATCGCTTTGAGATTTTCGGTGATGGATC
Source organism: Anaerolineae bacterium (assembly GCA_041498515.1). GTDB lineage: Bacteria > Chloroflexota > Anaerolineae > Anaerolineales > Villigracilaceae > Fen-1038. Next base: position 6,264 of record JBGQIO010000122.1, on the reverse strand, counting down.
TCTCGATGTTGATCTTACCCTTGGCTTCGGGGCCCACCGCCAGTTTATTCATATATACAAACGGGCCCGGGTTGAACATCGTGCCGCGTGGGGCGATCGCGACAGTTGCCAGCGAGTTCGTCCGACCAAAGGCCAGAGGGCGAGTCCCGTCAATGGGGTCCACAGCCACATCCACATCCGGTGGTGAACCGTTCCCAACCGTCTCGCCGTTATACAGCATAGGGGCATTGTCCTTCTCGCCCTCGCCAATGACAATGATCCCGTTGATGTCCACCGTCTGCAGGACCAGACGCATGGCGTTCACCGCCGCCGCATCGGCGGCAATTTTATCGCCGCGACCCATAAAACGGCCGGAGGCCAGCGCGGCTGCTTCGGTCACGCGCGCCAGATCGAGCGCCAGATTACGAGTTGGTTCTTTGTTATCCATATTCCCTCCAATCACAAAAGAAAGAATCGGATCCAGAAAAAGCCGATCACCGCCGCCCAGATCAGGGAATCGATGCGGTCGAACGCGCCTCCATGTCCGGGCAGGAAGTTACCCGAATCTTTTTCATTGGCGAAGCGTTTAAAGAGGCTTTCTCCAAGGTCTCCTAATATAGTGGAAGTACTGAGAACGAGGCCGAGTAAGACTCCCTGCCAGATGCTAAGGTGCAACGGACCAAATTTGGTATAAGCAAAGGCAAAGAAGCCGCCGTAAAAAGTGCCCATGATCACGCCGGCAATATAACCCTCCCAGGATTTCTTGGGGCTGATGCGCTCGAACATTTTATGCCGGCCATAGCGGGCACCGATCGTATAAGCGCCCGAGTCCGTCATCCATATGACGGGAAAAACAAACATCACCCACCAGAAACCCCCGGGGAGCATACGCAGGTCAATCATGTAAGCGCCGATCCAGCCAAGGTAGGTGAAGCCGCCCAGTGTGATCACAAAATCGAGCGCGGCCTGATCTCGGCCGCGCTCGTAGGCTATCAGATGGACGGTCATTGCCACCAGGATCAGTCCGGCGAATGCAAATTCGGCCCCGGCAGGCCGGATTGTACGCAAGACCAGGATGAGCAGGGTGCCGCCAACGGTTAAAAGAACGGACGGCTCGAAATTCATCGTTTGAAATATCTGTACATATTCCCAGGAGGCGGTCACTACAAAAATGCCCATGTAAAGAAAATACCACACTCCCCCAAAATAAACTGCAGGCAGAATGGTCACGAGCAAGAACAGAGCTGTAATGGTCCTTCTACCCATGGCTCTTGTTTGCTACAGCTTCTGAAACGCCTCCATATCGACGGTCACGCTGGCCGTACGTCTCGAGAGCACGGCGAAATTCCTCCTTATCGAAGTCGGGCCAATAGGTGGGGGTGACGTACCACTCAGAGTAAGCCGACTGCCAGATAAGGAAATTACTGATGCGCAGCTCACCGGAAGTCCGGATGATCAAATCGGGATCCGGCACACCGGCGGTATACAGGTATTGGCTGACCAGTTCATCCGTGACTTTATCAGACGCCACGCCATCCTTCATCATGCGCTGGATGGCCTGCACGATCTCATCCCGACCGCCGTAGTTCCAGGCAATGTTCAAGATGAGCCGGTCATTATTCTTAGTCAACTCCACGGCATCCAGGACTTTTTCCTGAAGCATGGGAGACAACTGCTCCAGACGGCCAAGGTGACGCAGCTGTACCCCTTCTTTGTGGAGTTCATTCAGCTCGCGGTCAATAACGTCCTCGAGTATGGTCAACAGACCGCGCACTTCCTCCGGCGGACGTCCCCAATTCTCCGTGGAGAAAGCGTAGATGGTCAGATATTTGATGCCAAACTCCGCCGTGGCCCGGATCACGCGACGTAAATTTTCTGTGCCTGCCTTATGGCCCGCCATACGCGGCAAACCGCGCGAGAGCGCCCACCGCCCATTGCCATCCATGATCATGGCTACGTGGCGGGGAATTCTATCGTGAGGCAGATCAAGGGGTCGAGTGGGCATAAGAGCAAGGCGTCAACGCAGGGCTTTGAGAAAAATTTCCCAACGATGGTTATGGCTTTGGTACCCGATTAATAAACGAAGCTCACCGTCACCCTCGGTGAGAATGAAACAGCCTGCTCGTTACCGGGGGTCGAGCCTCTGTGAGGTCTTCGGGAGGCAGGCTCCAGCAAGAGCATCCTCAGCGCTTCGCTGAAATTGGCTTCCAACGATCACACTTCCATGATCTCTGCTTCTTTTTTCCTGCCGAGTTCGGTGACTTCTTCGATAAATTTGTCGGTAAGTTTCTGAAGGTCTTCTTCACCCTTTTTCAAATCATCTTCCGAGATGAGCTTTTCCTTCTCGAAATCGCGTATATCGTTATGCGAGTCACGCCGGATGTTGCGAACGGCAACGCGCGATTCCTCGAGTCGGGCGTGCACAAGCTTGACGAGCTCCCGGCGGCGATCTTCGGTCAATGGAGGCAGGTTCAAGTGGATCACTTTACCGTCGGTGTTGGGATTCAACCCAAGGTCGGAGGATTGTATGGCCTTCTCGATCTCCTTGACCGTGGTTGCGTCAAAAGGTTTGATCATAAGCGAACGCGGCTCCGGCACGCTGATCGTAGCCAACTGCATCAACTGCGTGGGGGTGTCGTAATAATTGACGATCAAGCGCTCAACCAGAGCGGGATTGGCGCGTCCGGTGCGGATGGCGGCCAGATCGTCACTCAGATTTTTGATCGCACCCAGCATGCGATGTTCAGCGTCTTTTAGAAGGTCTTTTATCACAGCAGCTCCGGTTGTGGGTCATCTCAAGGATACACTAAAACAGAAAATTATGCTATGGGTGACAGATTACAGGAGAGCAAATGCCAGCGAAAAGAGAGTCTCTCCAAAATAAAGAGGCCCGAATTTCAGTGCTCCGCGCGGAATGTCATCGATACTTTATGAAGATTCCGCGACTGAAGTTATATCCACGCGTGGAACCTTAGGCGCTGACCAATGTCCCGACTTTTTCTCCCTTTAACGCCGCTATCATAGCCTTGGAATCCCAGAGATTCAGCACGAGGATTGGCAGGTTGTTTTCCATGCAAAGCGTAACTGCCGTGCTATCCATTACTTCAAGCCGGCGGTTGAGCACTTCAATATAGGTGAGCCTGGAGAACTTCTTGGCATCCGGGTTCTTCTGCGGATCAGTATCATAAACACCGTCCACCTTGGTGGCTTTGATCACTACATCGGCATCGATCTCCGAAGCGCGCAGGGCTGCGGCGGTATCGGTTGAAAAGAACGGATTGCCCGTCCCGGCCCCAAAAATAACCACCCGGCCCTTCTCGAGATGACGAATGGCACGCCTGCGGATGTAAGGCTCAGCCACCGCCCGCATTTCGATGGCCGACATGACGCGGGTAAACACACCTACGCGTTCCAGCGCGTCCATCAAGACCATTGAATTTATCATCGTACCCAGCATACCCATGTAGTCCGCTGTCGAGCGATCCATACCGCGTTCCAGTCCTTGTTTGCCGCGCCACAGATTTCCAGCGCCGATGACCAGAGCGACCTGAACGCCCATGTCGAATACTTCCTGGATGCGATGGGCTATCGATTCGGCTTCGTCCACGTCGATTCCAAAACCAGATTTTCCCCCGATCGCCTCCCCACTTAATTTAAGCAGGATACGTTTATATTTGAGTTTGGACATGTACGGCTCCTTATTCCCCTCATGGTCCGCTCCCGTCTTGGCGAGGGCGGCGAGGAGGTGGGTTTAAGAAAAAGGCCAACCAGCAGGTTGGCCTTTCCAGACTATGCTTGAGTCGTGCTCTCGCCCAGTTCCCAGCGTTGGAAACGGCGCACGATCACATTCTCACCGATGGCGGCGACATTTTGCATGATGATTTTCTCGATCGTTGTGCTTTCATCACGGACATAAGACTGGCGCAGCAGGCAAACCTCATCCCTGAATTTTTCAAGCCGCCCTTCAACGATCTTATCGACCACAGGCCCGGTCTTACCTTCGTCTTTGGCACGCGCGCGGGCGATACCGGCTTCATATTCAAGTACGGCGGTCGGGATGTCTTCAGCCCTGACATATTTAGGCGCGCCAGCTGCGATCTGCAGGGCAAGCTCATGAGCCAATGTCCTGAACTGTTCCGAGCGGGCTACAAAATCAGTCTCACAGTTGACTTCCACCATCACGCCTACACGACCGGCCCCGTGAGAATACAATTCGATCATGCCGTTCGAAGCATCGCGGTCCGCGCGTTTGGCTGCCGTCGCCATCCCTTTTTCACGCAGCCAATCGACAGCCTTCTGGAAATCACCATTCGACTCCTGGAGGGCTTTCCGGCAATCAAGGACGCCTGCGTTCGTGGCGGCGCGCAATTTTTTGATCATCTCAGCAGTAATTTCCATGACACTTTCCTTATTCAAGGGGACGGGTTATTCGCCTTCGCCCTTGGAGACTTCCTTGATTTCTTCCTTTGCCTTGACGGCGGGCTCTTCGGCTTTCTCCTCGACCTTGTCCTTTTCAGGCAGCACATCTTCAGGTTTTCGGGTCGCGCTCAACTTTGCGAGCGTAGCTTCACCGAGCAGCGCATCTTCCGTGATCTCTTCATCGGTGTCCACTACCTTCACCGCTTTGCGTGCCCGAGGCTTCTCTGCCTGGTCTTCAACGCTGTCTCGGGCAGCCGCCTCAGGTTCTTCCTCCTTGCGCATTGCCTTGCCTTCCAACACCGCGTCTGCGATCTTCGCAACAAGCAATTTGATAGCGCGGATCGCATCATCATTCGAGGGGATCACATAATCAATGCCCTGTGGATTGCAATTCGTATCCACGAGCGCCACGACAGGGATATTCAAAAGATTGGCCTCATGCACCGCTGCATCCTCGCGGCTGACGTCCACTACGAAGACCAAGTCAGGCAGACGCTTCATGCTGCGAACGCCTGACAAACGGATCAGCAAACGGTCGATTTCACGCTGGATAAGCAGGCCTTCCTTCTTCGTCAGCTTGCTGATCTCGCCGGTATCGCGCAGCTGCTCGAGCCTCTGAAGCTCCTGAATTCGAGCGTACATGGTAGACCAATTGGTCAGCATGCCACCCAGCCACCGTTCGATAACGAAGGGCATATCCGCACGGGTCGCTTCATCCTTAATAGTCTCTTGCGCCTGACGCTTTGTGCCGACAAACATTACGGTACCGCCATTGGAAACCGTATCCCGGATGACGTTATAAGCCTGGTTCAGCAGTTTGACCGTCTGCTGCAGGTCGATAATATGAATGCCGTTACGCTCGGTGAAGATGTAAGGCTTCATACGGGGATCCCACTTGTTCGTGCGATGTCCAAAGTGGACGCCGCTCTCAAGAAGGGCTTTCATGGAAACGACAGCCATAATTTCTCCTTATTATTTCCGTTCTCCGATCGCGCACGGCTTTCCTGGCGATGGAACGGAGCGAGTTTAGCGGGGATACAGCCGTTTCAGGCCCGACCCGCTCAGGGATGCTTGTTGCCCATCCCAGGCAAGATGTGCTTCTAATCAACGAAGGTCAAGAGAAGCGACGGGATTGTACCACAGATGAGAAGCGGGATCCTCACCAATAATAAAGCCCCGACTATTTGCCGGGGCTGTGATCGCCGGTTGGATAAATCGCTAAACTTTCAAGGATGTCCTTCGCTGCAAACATCAGTGAATTATTTACTATTATTCCACAATACTGTTTTTCTTATACGACCGCCGTCTGTCCGTATAATCGCTGTTTGACGCTGATCACCCGCTTCCGAAGCTCCGCTTTGGTTTCGATCTGGTTGGCGATCTTCTGTATTGCATACATTACCGTGGTATGGTCGCGCCCTCCCAACACTTCTCCGATCTGAGGCAAAGACGCATTTGTCTCTTTTCTCATGAGATACATTGCAACCTGGCGCGGCTCGGCAACCTTATGGGAACGATCACGACCCAGCAAAGCATTCACAGATATCTGCCACTCCAGGGCAACCAGTTCCATGATCTTTCCCGGGTCGACGTTCTGACGCTGAGGTAAAAGGTCGGCGAGGGCCATTTCGACAAGTTGCAGGGTCAGCGATTGGCCACTTAAATCGGCAAAAGCAATGATCCGGTTCAGGGCGCCCTCCAATTCACGGATGTTCGACTGAACGCGACGAGAAACGTTCTCTAATATATCATCCGGTATAAACCGACCAGTGCTCTCCGCTTTGGCCCGCAGGATCGCCAGACGGGTCTCCATATCCGGAGGCTGGATGTCCGCGGCCAGTCCCCATTCGAAACGGGAGCGCATGC